>CADCSY010000040.1 GCA_902805555.1 uncultured Acidimicrobiales bacterium
GCGGCGCCGTCGAGCGGCGGGCGCGGTGCCGGCGGCGGCTCCCGACGTCGCTGAGCGCAGGGAGCACCGCTGACGGGTCCGCGGGGGCTGCGCGAGGATGACCCCCGTGCCCGACCTGTCAGCGGATCTCGCCTCCTCGGACGACGAGACCATCCGGCTGGCGCTCGAGGGGGCGCAGGTCCCGGCGCTGCTGCCTGCGCTGGCCGCTGCCCTCGACGACGCCTCGCTCGTGCCCGAGCACCTCCGTCCCGACCTCTCCGTGCTCATGGACCCGACGGCCGGGCTGTCACCCGAGCAGCTGGAGGAGGCCCGGGCGGTGGCGTTCGGCGCCCTCGTCCGCCTGCGCGACGAGGGTCGTGAGGTCGACCCCGTCCCCACCCGGGACCAGCTGCGCACGCTGCTCGAGTACACCTCCGGCGGGGCGCCGGTGGACGACTACCTCGAGCTGCTCCAGGAGGAGCTCGGGCTCGGGGACGACCCCCGCACCCCCTCGTGGCGCAAGGGCGACATCGCCCCCGACCGGCCCTTCACGGTGGCGGTGGTGGGCGCCGGCATGTCGGGGCTCGCCGCTGCCCACCGCCTCCGCCAGGCCGGGCTCGACGTGGTCGTGCTCGAGAAGAACGACGACGTCGGCGGCACCTGGTTGGAGAACACCTACCCGGGCTGCCGGGTCGACGTGTCCAACCACTTCTACAGCTACTCCTTCGCCCAGCGGACCGACTGGCCGGAGCACTTCTCGTCCCAGCAGGTGCTGCTCGACTACTTCCGCAGCGTCGCCGACCGCTGCGACCTGCGGCCCCTCATCCGCTTCCGCACCGAGGTCACGGCCATCGAGCTCGACGAGTCGACGATGACGTGGACGTTGCAGCTCCTGGGACCGGACGGTGAGGAGGAGGCGCTCGAGGCGCACGCGGTCGTGAGCGCCGTGGGCCAGCTCAACCGGCCGAACCTCCCCGACATCCCCGGGGTCGAGCGCTTCGAGGGCCAGGCCTTCCACTCGGCCCGCTGGGACCACGGCGTCGAGCTCGACGGCAGGAAGGTGGCGATCATCGGCACCGGGGCGAGCGCAGCGCAGTTCATCCCCGTCGTGGCCGACAGGGCCGGCGAGCTCACGATCTTCCAGCGCACACCGGCCTGGTTCATCCCGACCCCGGAGTACCACGAGGCGGTGCCCGAGGCGGTGCAGTGGCTGTTCCGCAACGTCCCGGGCTACGCCAACTGGTTCCGGTTCTGGATCTTCTGGCGCAGCGTCGAGGGTCTGCGCCCCGCCGCCACCGTCGATCCCGAGTGGAGCGGCGGCGAGCAGTCCGTCAGCGAGCTCAACGAGATGGTGCGCCAGCTGCTCACCGGCTACCTCCAGGCCGAGTTCGCCGGCGCGCCCGAGCTGCTCGACCACGTCGTCCCCGACTACCCCCCGTTCGCCAAGCGCTTCATCCGTGACAACGGGATCTGGGCGAGGACGCTGCAGCGCGACGACGTGCACCTCGTGGGCACCCGCATCGCCGAGGTCGAGCCGGAGGGCGTCCGCACGGTCGACGGGACCCTCCACGAGGCCGACGTCATCATCTACGGCACCGGCTTCCAGGCGTCGGACTTCCTCATGCCGATGAAGGTCGTCGGCCGGGGCGGGGTGGACCTGCACGAGCGCTGGGGTGGCGACGCCCGGGCCTACCTCGGCATCACGCTGCCCGGGTACCCGAACCTGTTCCTGCTGTACGGGCCGAACACGAACATCGTGGTGAACGGCAGCATCATCTACTTCTCGGAGTGCGAGGTGCACTACGTCCTCAGCTGCATCCGCCAGGAGCTCGAGCGGGGGGTGCGGGCCATCGACGCGCTGCCGGCGGTGCACGACGCCTACAACGAGCGGGTCGACGCCGAGAACCGGCGGATGGCGTGGGGGGCGTCCGACGTGAACAGCTGGTACAAGAACGCCACCGGGCGCACCGCGCAGAACTGGCCGTTCAGCCTGCTCGAGTACTGGCAGCTCACCCGGGTGGCCGACCTCGACGACTACGAGCTGCTCTAGCAGCGGGAGGCGGACGGACCGTTCCCGCCCGTGGTGCTACTCCGCGGCGGCGGCCTTCTTCGCCTTGGCCGCCTGGCTCCGTGCCAGCAGCGCCGCCGGGATCTTGCTGGCGCCGGGATCGGCGGGCGGCGCGTCGGCCGTTGCCGCTGCGGGGGCCGCCGCCGGCGTCGGTCGTGCGGCTTCCTCGGCGGCCTGCGCAGCGGCGGCGGCACGGCGTTCGAGGTGGTCGTCCCAGTCGTCCTCGGCCACGACCGCCTCGGCGTCCACCGACCCGAGCCAGACGCCGTTGTCGAACTGGACCCAGTAGCGGGTCCACGTGAGGCCGTTGACCAGCTCGATGCGACCCGAGGTCCCCTCGGGGACGCCGACGAGGTCGTGCGCCGCGACCACCCGGCTCTTGGTCGAGAGGCCCTTGGCTCCACGCGTCTTCGCCATGAGGCCCAGCACCGTACCCGTCGCCCTGGGGCCACGTTCCACGTCGCCCCTGGCAACAGACCCGCCGAGGGCTCGCTCCCCGTGGGTGTCGACCTGTGGGTGTCGACACCCCGACGCCGGACCCGGGCCGGTCGGCCCGTCGCGAGGACGGGAGCCAGCCGGTCCGGTCGCTCCGCGTGCACGGAGCGCCCGGACCTGCCTGCGCTCAGCCGAGGCCGGGCTGCACGAGGTACTTGACCGCCCCGTCCTCCTTCTTCTGGAACGTGCGGTAGGCGTCGGGGCCACCGGAGAGGGAGATGCGGTGGGTGGCGAAGTCGTCCACGCCGAGGGGGTCATCGTCGGTCAGCAGCGGCAGGATCTCGGGGACCCAGCGCTTGACGTTGGCCTGGCCCATCCGCAGCTGGATCTGCTTGTCGAACATGGTGAGCATCGGGAACGGGTCGGACATCCCCCCGTACACCCCGCTGAGGGAGATCGTGCCGCCGCGGCGGACGATGTCGATCGCTGCGTGGATGGCACCCATCCGGTCGATGCCCGTGTGCTCCATCACCTTCTCGACGACCTTGTCGGGCATGAGCGACGTCAGCTTGTGGGCGATGGTGCCGACGGGGTCCCCGTGGGCCTCCATGCCGACGGCGTCGACCACGGCGTCCGGCCCCCGCCCGTCCGTGAGGCCCCTGATGACCTCGCCGATCTCCCCGTTGTCCCGCAGGTCGAGCACGTCGACACCTCGACGGCGGGCCCGCTCGAGCCGCTCGGGGACGAGGTCGACCCCGATCACCCGGCCCGCACCCTGCTGCATCGCGACGCGGCACGACATGTCGCCGATCGGCCCGAGCCCCAGCACCACGAGCGTGCCGCCGGCGGGGACGTCGGCGTACGCCACCGCCTGCCACGCCGTGGGGAGGACGTCGGAGAGGTACACGAAGCGGTCGTCGGCCGGGCCCTCGGGCACCTTGATCGGCCCGAACTGGGCCTGCGGCACCCGGAGGTACTCGGCCTGGGCGCCGGGCACCTGGCCGTACAGCTTCGTGTAGCCGAACAAGGGGGCACCGGAGCCCTGCTCGCGGAGCTGGGTCGTCTCGCACTGGGTCTGCAGGCCGGTGTCGCACATGAAGCAGCTGCCGCAGGAGATCTGGAACGGGATGACGACGCGGTCGCCGGGGGCGATGCCCGTCACGCCGCCGCCGACCTCCTCCACGATCCCCATCGGCTCGTGGCCGAGGATGTCCCCCTCTGTCATGAAGGGGGTGAGCACCTCGTACAGGTGGAGATCCGACCCGCAGATGCCCGACGAGGTGATGCGGATGATCGCGTCGGTCGGCTCCTGGATCGTGGGGTCGGGGACCTCGTCCACCCGCACGTCTCGCTGGCCGTGCCACACAAGAGCCTTCATCCGAATCGCCTCCACCTCGGGGAGGCGCGCCCGTGCGGCGCGCCCGGTCGGAGCCCGCTACCCGTGGCGCACGGCCGGGAACCCCGGGCGGCGCTCGCCCGGGAAGGCGCGTGGGACGAGACCTTCGACGTGCGATCATCGTGAGCGTGACGACGGCGTCCCCGACCACCGACACCCGACCGGTCGAGGTCGATCTCGACGGTGACCACGACCGATTCGCCCACTACGGGCAGCGGGCGGCGATCAACCGGGCCTACGTGACGGGTGAGGAGATCGTCGCGCTGTGCGGGAAGCGCTTCGTCCCGACGAGGGACCCGAGCCGCTACCCGGTCTGCCCCACCTGCCGGGAGATCGTGGCCGCACGTTCGGCCGGGACCTAGCGCAGGTCGTCGGCGCCGGGGCTCGGGCTCGTCCCGAAGGAGGGGGCCTGCGCCAGGCCGAGCAGCTCCCGTGCCTCGGCGGCCGCCGCGCTGTGGTCGCGGACGTGGATGGCGGTGAGGCCGACCGCCGCCGCCCCCTCCACCATGGCGGCCGCGTCGTCGAGGAACAGCGCCTCGGTCGGGTCCACGCCGAGGCGCAGGCAGGCCAGGCGGTAGATGGCGGCGTCGGGCTTGCGCATGCCCACGTCGCACGAGATGACGACCTCGTCGGCGCCGAGCCCCGACACCGCCGCGCCGAAGCTGTCGGACCACCCGGAGAACTGGTTGGAGACGATGGCCGTCCGCAACCCGGCGGCCCGGGCGTCGGCCAGCACGGAGCACATCGGCTCGCTCCACTCGAGCGCGCCGAGCAGGAAGTGCGAGCTGGCGGGGTCGACCATCGAGGCCGCCCCCGGCAGCTGCTGGTCGACCCACGCCAGCAGCTCGTCGAGGGCGACCTCGCCGCGCTCGCAGCGGTGGGGGAGGGAGTCCCCGTCGCCCTCCGCCTGGACCGCCCGGTAGAGGATCATCCCGGCGGCGCCGACGTCGAACGGTGCACCCTCGAGCTGGCGGGTGAACAGCTCGAGGAGCGGCCGGGTGAGCGTCCCCGCAGCGTCGAACAGCACCGCCCGCAGCGGCACCGGTCGCTCAGCCGCCGACGCGACGGTCCCTCCCTGCCCAGAAGGGCTCCCGGAGCTCCCGCTTGAGGATCTTGCCGGACGGGTTGCGGGGGAGGGACTCGACGAAGTCCACCGAGGTGGGGCACTTGTACCGCGCCAGCTGCTCCTTGGTGTAGGCGATGAGGTCCTCGGGCGACGGCGGGTCGCCGGCGGCGACGACCATCGCCTTCACGGTCTCGCCCCAGCGCTCGTCCGGCACGCCGATCACGGCGACGTCGGCCACCTGCGGGTGCATCATCAGGACGTTCTCGACCTCTGCGGGGTACACGTTCTCCCCGCCGGAGACGATCATGTCCTTCACCCGGTCGTACAGGTAGAGGTAGCCGTCCTTCATGAAGCCGGCGTCGCCGGTCTTCACCCAGCCGTCCTCGGTCTTGCTGGCCGCCGTCTCCTCGGGCTTGCGCCAGTAGCCGGCCATGTTCTGCCGGGAGCGGATCCAGACCTCGCCCACCTCCCCCTCGGGCTGGTCGCCGCCCTCCTCGCCGACGATGCGGAGCTCGACGCCCGGCATCGGCTTGCCGCAGGAGCGGAGCAGGTCCGGGTTGCCCTCGGGGTCGTGGTCGGCGGGGTCGAGCTGGGTGACGGCGCCGGTGGTCTCGGTGAGCCCGTAGACCTGGATGAAGTCGCACTTGAACGTCTCCATCGCCTTGGTCAGGACCTTGTCGGTGATGGGTGAGGCGCCGTACACGATCGTCTCGAGGCTCGAGAGGTCGGCGTCGTCGACGCCTGGCGTCATGAGCAGGAACTGCAGCACCGCCGGGACGAAGATGGCGTGGGTCACCCGGTGCTCGGGGATGGCGCGCAGGATCCCGGCCGGGTCCACGTCGCGCTGCAGGACCGTGTGGCCGCCCATGTACATGACGGCGATGTCCCACCCGGAGCCGGCGATGTGGAACAGCGGCATGACCCCGAGGTTCACCATGTCGGCCCGGAAGCCCCACAGGCTGGTGGCGCCGCCGAGGAGCCCGAAGAGGTTGTCGTTCGTGAGCATCACGCCCTTGGGCAGACCGGTGGTGCCCGAGGTGTAGAGCTGGACGGCGGTGCTCTCCGGGGTCGAGCTCGTGCCCGGGTCGTCGGCGGGCTGCTCGTCGGCCCAGGCCGCGTAGGAGGGCCAGCGGTCGTGCTCGCCGATCGCCACGATCGTGGTGACGGTCGCGAGCTGGTCCTCGATCTGCTCCACCTGGGAGGTGAAGTCCGGTCCGACGAAGACCACCTTGGCCTGCGCGTCGTCGATGATCTGCGCGATCTCCCTGGGGGCCAGTCGCCAGTTCACGGCGACCGTGACCGCGTCGAGCTTCCCGGCGGCGAACGTGACCTCGAAGTACTCGGGCACGTTCTTGTCGATGAACGCCACCCGGTCGTCCTTGCCGATGCCGGCTGCGGCGAGGCCCTGCGCCACCTGGTTCGAGCGTCGGTCCATCTCGGCGAAGGTGATCGTCCTGCCCTCGAAGGTGAGCATGGGCCGGTCGGCCCGCTCCTTCCCGTGCACCCGGACGATGTCCGCCAGCGTCTCGATCGCCATGTCGTCCCCCTTCGTCCTGGCCCCCATGGCCAGGGGCGCCAGCATCGCGCACCCGCCGGCGGCCGGTGACAGCGGTCACAGGAGCGGGCCCGTCCCCGGGGATGCGACTTGTGCTGCGTGGCGGCGGGTACGCTCGGGAGCGGACGTCCGCAGCCGTGCGGACCAGTGGGAGACCGGTCGCCGCCAAGGCGGGCCGGACCCCGACCCTGAGAGGCGTCGTCGACGGGCGGTCCTGGCCACGGAGCAGCGCTCCGGGGCGGGGGGCCATCCTCAGCCGGCGTGCGTCGGAGAGCGCATGCACGAAGCAGCACCACCAGCCACAGCGTCCACGGGTGCGGTCCCGCCCTCCGACGACGTCCTCGCTGCGATGGCCGGGGCGGCGGCGGCCGGCGAGGCCACGGCCGACGAGCTCCTGGTCCTGCGCGCCTCCCCGGGACGCTGGCGCCACGCGCTGGAGGTCCTCCTCGACGACACGGAGGACCAGCTCGAGGTCGTGCGCTCGCTGCCGGGTGAGGAGCGCGACCAGGTGGTGTCCGACTTCGAGGCCGAGCGTGACCGGCTCTCTGCCGCGCTCGACCTGCTCGTCGGGACCGTGGTGGACGGCGCCCCCGGACCTGCGCTGCAGGCGCCCGGAGAGGTGCGGCTCCAGCTGTCGTGGTCGGCCGGCCAGATCGTGGCCTGGGCGGCCGGTCCGTTCGCCCCTCCGGCGGACGCAGACGAGCTGCGCAGCCTGCTGACGGGCGCAGGTGCGCCCTCGAGCGGCTGGGCCGACCACCGTCCCGTCCAGCTGCCGGCCAGCGCCCCGGCCAGCTCGCTCGCCATCTCCGTGGACGACGCCCTCGGCTGGCTCGTCGCCCTCGGTGGGAGCGCAGGAGGCGATCGCCTGGGGCCGAGCGCCGTGTGGATCGGCCGGGTCGCGGCCTGGGGCGTGCGCCTCATCGCTCGCGGGTCGGTCGTGCCGACGCTGCGGACGAAGCGGAGCGGACGTGGCCAGGGCGCCGACGCCCCGAGCAACGAGAAGATGGGGGAGCTGGCGGTTCGCTGGGTGCCGGCGCTGGTGGAGCAGCGGGTGCTCGACGACCTCGTCCGCTCCCTCCCAGGCACGGTCACGGCCTTCGACCGGCCCGACGGCAAGGTGCTGACGCTGTCGGTCCTCGGTGCCGTCGTCGACGCGGTGGCCACCGACGCAGCCAGCCGGGTCGAGCTCCCCGCCCCACCTCCCGCCCCCCGCACGGTCACCGACGTCGCCGAGGCCTTCCTCACCCGCCTCGACGGCTCGACCTTCGAGGCCCCCACCCGCAGCGGGGCCGAGCTCGTCAGCCGCCTCGAGCGGTGGTCGCGCTCGGTGACCTCGGTCAGCGACAGCCGCCTCGTCGTCCAGCTCGACCCGCCCGACTCGGGCGGCGCGTGGTACCTGTCGGTCCTCGGCCCCGACCCCGAGGGCCACCTGATCCCGGTCGAGGTGGCGCTCGTCGACGGGGCCTCCAAGCGGCGCACGGCCGACGACCTCAACCGCCTCGAGCGGCTCGTGCCCGCGCTCCAGCGCCCGGGTGGGCTCCGCCGGGGCCAGGTGTACCTGAACCAGGACGAGGCCTGGGAGCTGATGACGACGACGGGTCCTGGCCTCGCGGCGGCCGGGTTCGACGTCCGGGTCCCCGCCCTCTCGCGCCGCCGGCCCACCGCGAGCCTCCGCCTCTTCGCCGAGCCCGCCGACCCGAGCGTGGTCGGGGCGCACCAGCTCTCGCAGGTCCGCTGGACGGCGCTGTTCGACGACGTCGAGCTCACCGCCGCCGAGATCGCCCGCCTGGCCGCCGACGCCCGACCGCTGGTGCGGTCGCGCGGCCGCTGGGTCGAGCTCGACCAGGCCGACCTGGCCGAGGCCGCAGCCGCCCTCGCCGAGCGGGCCGACAAGACCCTGCTGACCGGCGCCGAGGTGCTCCGCCACGCCATCGGCCTCGACGGCTCCACGCTCTCGGGCGGCCTGCAGGTCGACGGGAGCGGGTGGGCGGCGGACCTCCTCGCCAAGGCGGGCGCGGTGGGGGCCGAGGCGTCGACCACCCCGAGCGGCTTCGTGGGGGAGCTGCGCAGCTACCAGGCCGAGGCCCTGTCCTGGCTCGGCTTCCTCGACTCCGTCGAGCTCGGCGGCTGCCTCGCCCTCGACATGGGGCTCGGGAAGACGCCGACGGTGCTCGCCCACCTGGCACGCACCGTCGGCGGGGGTCCCGCCCTCGTGATCGCACCCCCGGCGGTCGTCGGGAACTGGGCGGCGGAGGCAGCGAAGTTCGCGCCGGGGCTCAAGGTCGTCGTCCACCACGGCGCCTCCCGTGGGAGCGCGGAGGAGCTGGCCGTCGAGGTGGCGGGCGCCGACGTCGTCATCACCACCTACGGCACCGCGGTGCGCGACGTGGAGGCGCTCGCCGGCCACGCCTGGGACAGGCTCGTGCTGGACGAGGCCCAGGTGATCAAGAACCCCACCAACGAGACGTCCCAGCAGCTGCGCCGCATCCCCGCTCGCATACGGCTGGCCCTCACCGGGACGCCGATCGAGAACGGCCTCGGCGACCTGTGGGCGATCCTCGACTTCACGAACCCGGGCCTCCTCGGCGCTCGTGCCGCCTTCGTCGCCCAGCTCTCGGCCGAGAGCGCTCGCGGCAACGGGAGCGCGCCGGCCGAAGCGGGCACGACGGGGCGCGCCGGTGGCGAGCAGGCCCTCCGGGCGCTGAACGGCGTGCTCGTCTTCCGCCGCACGAAGAGCGAGCCTGCGGTCGCGGCCGAGCTGCCCGAGCGCATCGACCAGCTCGACCACTGCACGATGACGCCGGAGCAGATCGGGTTGTACCAGGCGGTGATCGACCGGCTCGTGGCCACGGCGGGGAGCGAGGAGGGGGAGGAGCCCCGCAAGGGAGCCGTGCTGGCCGCCATCACCGCGCTCAAGCAGATCTGCAACCACCCCGCCGCCTACCAGGCCGACGACAAGCCGCTCGCCGGCCGGTCGGGCAAGCTCACCCGGCTCGAGGAGATCGTCGACTCGGTGTTCGCCGCCGGCGAGCGGGTGCTCGTCTTCACCCACTTCGCCGAGTGGGGCAAGAAGCTGGCCGACCACCTGAGCGCCCGCACCGGCATCCCCATCTCCTGCTACCACGGCGGCCTCGCCCGCGGCGCCCGTGACGAGCTGGTGCGCGAGTTCCAGTCGGGGACCGGGCCGGGCGCCCTCGTGCTCTCGCTCAAGGCGGGCGGCACCGGGCTCAACCTGACGGCGGCGAGCCACGTGGTCCTCTACGACCGCTGGTGGAACCCAGCGGTGGAGGACCAGGCGCGCGACCGTGCGTGGCGCATCGGGCAGAAGAACATCGTGGTCTCCCACCGCCTGGTGTGCCCGGGGACGGTCGACGAGCGGGTGGAGGAGGTCGTCGCCGGCAAGCGCCACATCGCCAACCTCGTCCTCCCGAAGTCGAGCTCGCTCGCCGACCTCGACCGCCAGCAGCTCCGGGTGGCCTTCGGGCTCCGGCCCGACGAGCTCCTCACCGAGGATCCCGAGGGCGGCGGGACGGGTCAGGAGGCGGCGGCGTGACCCCCCCTGCCCGGCGGCGACGCCGACCCAACCGCGGCGGCGCGGCCCAGGTCCAGCCGAGCGACCTGTGGCGGGCCACGCCTGAGCCGCCTGCGCCCGAGAAGGTGGTGCCGGTCGCCGACCCCACGATGCTGCTCCGCTCGCTCGGCACGCCGCCGATGCCGGTGCAGGCGGGCGTGGCCGACGCCTACCTCGCAGTGGTGGTGGGCCGGGCCGCCGGGCTTGCGGTCGCCCTCGCGGCCGCCTCCGACCTCCTCGAGGCGCCCGCCGAGTAGCGGTCCCGGACGTCGCACCCGACCTGCTCGCTAACGTTGCCGCCGGGGCGGGGGAGCGCCGCCCCGCCGAGGAGGGCACATGGCTGAGCACGACCTCGTCGTCCGGGGTGGGACGGTGGTGGACGGGACCGGCGGGCCCGCCCGCAGCGCCGACGTCGCGATCACGGGGGGCGTGGTCGTCGAGGTCGGAGCGGTGGCCGGGAAGGGGACCCGCGAGGTCGACGCCGACGGCGCGCTCGTGCTCCCCGGCTTCGTCGACATCCACTCCCACTACGACGGCCAGTCGACCTGGGACAACCACCTGGCGCCGTCCTCCTGGCACGGGGTCACGACGGCGGTGATGGGCAACTGCGGCGTCGGGTTCGCACCGGTGCGGCCCTCCGACCACGACCTGCTCATCGAGCTCATGGAGGGCGTGGAGGACATCCCCGGGGTCGCCCTGCACGAGGGCCTCTCGTGGGAGTGGCGCACCTTCGCCGAGTTCCTCGACGCCGTGGACCGGCTCCCCCACGACATCGACGTCGGCGCCCAGCTCCCGCACGGCGCCCTGCGGGTGCACGTGATGGGCGAGCGCGGCGCCCGCCGCGAGCCGGCCACCCCCGACGACATCAGCCAGATGGGGGCCATCGCCAGGGCGGCGGTCGAGGCGGGCGCGCTGGGCTTCACCACCTCGCGCACCTTGAACCACCGGACCTCGAAGGGCGAGCCGACCCCGACCCTCACGGCCGAGGCGGACGAGCTCGTCGGCATCGCCAGCGCCATCGGCGAGGCCGGCACCGGCGTCCTCCAGCTCGTCTCCGACTTCGGCGACCTGGAGACCGAGTTCGCCATGATGCGGCGCATGGTCGCCGAGTCCGGGCGCCCCCTGTCGTTCTCCCTCGCCCAGAGCCCCCTCGCACCCGACCAGTGGCGGACCCTGCTGGCCCGCCTCAGCGAGGCGAACGCCGACGGGCTCCCCATGACCGCGCAGGTCGGCGTGCGGGCCGTCGGGATCCTCATGGGGCTCCAGTGCACGCTCAACCCGTTCATGGCCAACCCGGTCTTCGCCGAGATCGCCGAGCTGCCCCCCGAGGAGCGGGCTCGGGCCATGGCCGAGCCGTCGTTCCGCGACCGGCTGCTGGCCGCAGCCACGAGGAGCGACGTGCGGGGTCGGCTCGGCGGCCGGCTCATCGGCGCCTTCGACAAGATGTTCGTCCTGGGCGACCCGCCCGACTACGAGCCCGACCCGTCGACCTCCGTCGCCGCTGTCGCCGAGCGGGATGGCCGGGCACCCGAAGAGCTCGCCTACGAGATCCTCGCCGCCGACGGCGGGCGGAACCTGCTCTACCTGCCGTTCCTGAACTACGCAGCCGGCAACCTCGACGCCGTCGGCGAGATGCTCGTGCACCCCCACACCGTCCCCGGCCTGTCCGACGGCGGCGCCCACGTGGGGACGATCTGCGACGGCAGCTTCCCGACGTCGCTCCTCGCCATGTGGGGCCGGGACCGGGCGCGCGGCCGGATCGACCTGCCGACCATCGCGGCCCGCCACTGCCGGGACACGGCTCGCACCGTCGGCCTCCTCGACCGGGGCGTCCTCGCGCCCGGGTTCCGCGGCGACCTCAACGTGATCGACCACGACGGCCTGCGCCTCCACCGGCCCGAGATGCACTACGACCTTCCCGCCGGTGGCAAGCGCCTGCTGCAGCGGGTCGACGGCTACCTCCACACCTTCGTGGCGGGCACGGAGACCTATGCGGGCGGCGAGGCCACCGGCGCCCTGCCCGGTCGCCTCGTCCGGGGCGCCCAGGCCCCGCCCGCCTGAGACCACCGACACGGAGGACGAGCCAGATGACCGCCACCGACAGCCACCTCCCCACCGCCGACACCGTCGTCCCCCTCGAGCCCGGGGCCGAGTGGCGAGGCCCCGATGTCGCCGGTCCGAGCACCCACGCCCACGTCTTCGACGCGGCCCAGGTGGCCGAGCTCGAGGCGGCGCTGGCCACGGCCAAGGCGGCCCGGGACGAGCTGCTCGACATCACCCGCGACGACTTCCCGCTGCCAACTCTCGGGCCGGTCCTGGCCGGCGTGGAGCGCGACCTGATCGACGGCCGGGGCTTCACCCTGCTCCGCGGCCTCCCCGTCGAGCGCTACGAGCGGGAGGACGCCGAGCGCATCTACTGGGGGATCGGGCTGCACCTCGGCACGCCGTGGCCGCAGAACGCGAAGGGGCACCTCCTCGGCGACGTGACCGACCAGGGCAAGGCGGCCGACGACCCCACCAGCCGCGGCAACGAGATCGGCGGCGTGGCCTTCCCGTACCACTCGGACGGCTCCGACCTCGTCGGGCTGCTCTGCCTCCGGACCGGGGTGGAGGGCGGCACGAGCACCGTGGCCAACGCCGTCGCCATCCACAACGAGCTCGTGCGCACCGAGCCCGGGCTCGCGGCCGCGCTCTACGAGCCGCTGGCCTACGACTTCCGGGGTGAGCAGGCGCCGGGCAGGAAGGGGTGGTACCTCCAGCCCGTGTTCACCCGGGCCGGGGACCGGTTGTTCGTCCGCTACATCCGCCCCTACATCCGCGCCGCCGCCCGCCACGACGACGCGCCCCGGCCCTCGGAGGCGGCGGTGGCGGCCATGGACCGGGTCGACGCGATGTGCGCGGACCCGGAGTTCCACGTGTTCATGGACCTCGAGCCCGGCGACATGCAGTTCGTGAACAACTACCACGTGCTCCACGCCCGCACCGCCTACCGGGACGACCGGGCCACTGGCCGCGTGCGCCACCTGAAGCGGCTCTGGCTGGAGACCTCGGTGCTCGTGGAGTCGGAGAAGCCGGAGGCGTTCCGCCTCGACCGCTCGCCCGACAGCTGGGCCGCCCGCAGCGGCCGCACCATGAGCCGCCTCGGCTGAAGCCGCGACCCGTGGCCTCCAGGAGACGCAAGGCCGGCGCAGATCCCGGGGCCAAGCTCGACCCGTACCGGGCGAAGCGGGACTTCGGCGTGACCGCCGAGCCGGCAGGCGAGCAGGTGCACGAGCCGGCAGGCGAGCAGGTGCACGAGCCGGCAGGCGAGCAGGTGCACGAGCCGGCAGGCGAGCAGGTGCACGAGCCGGCAGGCGACGGCGCGTCCGAGCCGGCGGGGCGCTTCGTGGTGCAGCGCCACCGCGCCACCCGGCTCCACTACGACCTGCGCCTCGAGGTCGACGGGGTGCTGGCCAGCTGGGCGGTCCCGAAGGGCCCGACCCTCGACCCGAAGGCACGTCAGCTCGCGGTCCACGTCGAGGACCACCCGCTCGAGTACTACGACTTCGAGGGGGTGATCCCGAGGGGCGAGTACGGCGGCGGGGACGTCATCGTCTGGGACTGGGGCACCTGGAGCCCGGCCAAGGCGTCCGACCCGGCGAAGGCCATCGCCGCAGGAGAGCTGCACTTCGACCTCACGGGCGAGAAGCTGGCGGGGCGGTTCGTGCTGATCCGGCGCGACGACGCCCGGGGCGGTGGCGGGAAGGAGCAGTGGCTCCTGCTCCACAAGGCGGACGAGCACGCACGGCCGGGGTGGGACCCCGAGGACCACCCACGGTCGGTCCGCAGCGGACGCACCAACGACGAGGTCGCAGCGGCGCCGGCGGCGCTGTGGCGCAGCGACCTCCCGGCCGACGAGGCGGAGCAGCGACTGGCGCCGCCGACCGTGCCGGTCTGGGAGCCGCCGACGGCGGACGAGCTGGCCGCGCTCGACGGGCTCGGTGCTGCGGGCCGGTGGGAGGTCCAGGGGCTCGAGGTGAAGCTCACCAACCTCGACAAGGTGCTCTTCCCGGCGCTGCCCGGAGGCGCGCCCGTGACCAAGCGCGACCTCGTCCGGCACCACGCCGTGCTGGCACCCCGCATGCTCCCGTACCTGTACGACCGGCCGATCAACCTGAACCGGTTCCCGAACGGGGCCGACAAGCCCGGCTTCTGGCACAAGGAGGTGCCCAGCCACGCGCCGAGCTGGCTCAGGCGGTGGCACAACGAGAGCGCCGACGAGGGCGACACCCAGTGGTACAGCGTGGTCGACAGCGTCGCCTCCCTGGTGTGGATGGCGAACTTCGGCGCGCTCGAGCTGCACCCGTGGACCTCTCGCCTGCCCGACGTGCGTCAGCCGACCTGGGCCCTGATCGACGTCGACCCTGGGGAGCGCAGCACCTTCGACGACGTCGTGGTGCTCTCCCGGCTCTACCGGACGGCGCTCGAGCACCTGCAGGTGGAGGCGGCGCCGAAGGTGACCGGCAAGCGGGGCATCCAGATCTGGGTGCCGATCCGCGACGGCTACACCTTCGACGACACCAGGGCGTGGGTGGAGTCGGTGTCGCGGGCCATCGGGGCCACCGTGCCCGACCTCGTGAGCTGGGAGTGGCAGCGCGACCGGAGGGGCGGCCTGGCCCGGCTCGACTACACGCAGAACGCCATCAACAAGACGCTGGTGGCCCCCTTCAGCGCCAGGCCCGCCCCGGGTGCCCCGGTCTCGGTGCCCATCCGGTGGGAGGAGCTCGACGATCCCGACCTCCGCCCCGACCGGTGGACCATCGCCACCGTCGCCGCCCGCGTGGACGAGGCGGGCGACCCCCTGGGCGAGCTCGTCGGGCGCCAGCAGGTCCTCCCCCCGCTCTGACGGGGATCGCAAGAGCAGCGCTCTGCTGTGCCATCGGGCACAGGTCGATGAGTGGTGGCCGGCCGTACCGTCGAAAGGAGGGGGTGGCTGTCACACCCCTGCGCGACGATCACCCAGCCCCGAACCCCGATCTTGCCGGAGCAGCCCATGAGCACCTCGCACGCCATCGAAGCCCACGGGCTCGTCAAGCGCTACGGCACCAACGTCGCCCTCGGCGGGATCGACGTCGTGGTCCCCACCGGCACCGTCACCGCGGTGCTCGGGCCGAACGGCGCCGGCAAGACCACGGCCGTGCGCATCCTCACGACGCTCGTCGTCGCCGACGAGGGGACCGCCTCCGTCGCCGGCTACGACGTGCGGACCTCCCCGAACGAGGTGCGCCAGCGCATCGGGCTGGCGGCCCAGGACGCCACGGTCGACCCGCTGCTCACCGGGCGGGAGAACCTCGTCATGGTCGGCGAGCTGCACCAGCTCGCCCGGCGCGACGCGCGGCAGCGGGCGGCGGAGCTGCTGGAGCAGTTCGGCCTCGACGACGCGGCCGACCGCGTGACGTCTGGCTACTCGGGTGGCATGCGCCGGCGCCTCGACCTCGCCGTCACCCTCGTGGCCCGCCCGGCCCTGCTGTTCCTCGACGAGCCGACCACAGGGCTCGACCCCCGGGCCCGCAACGAGCTGTGGGCCGTGCTCGACACGCTCGTCGAGGGGGGCACCACGCTCCTCCTCACCACCCAGTACCTGGAGGAGGCCGACCGCCTCGCCGACGACATCCTCGTGGTCGACCACGGCGACGTGATCGCCAGGGGCGACGCCCGGAGCCTCAAGCGCCAGGTCGGCAGCGACAACGTCCACGCCGTCATCAGCGACGCGGACCGGCTGGACGAGGCCACGGCCATCGTGGCCGGGGTCACCGGAGCAGAGCCGGTCGTCGACCGACCGGTGCGGGCCGTCACCGCCCCCTCGGCCGACGGCGTGGCCAACCTCGGCGCCGTCGCCAACGCGCTCGCCGGCGCCGGGATCGCGGTCGAGGACCTCGGCCTGCGCCAGCCCACGCTCGACGAGGTGTTCCTCACCCTGACCGGCGCCGCCCCCGCGAGCTCCGACGGGGACCTCCCCGAGGCCAGCGGGCGGCCTGGTGGGCCACCCACCGACCTGACCCCTCCGTTCGACACGGTCGACGGCCGTGACCCCCATGCCGATCGCACCCACCAGGAGGTGGCCCGATGACCGCCACGACCATCGCCCCCGACGTCATCGCCCGGACCCAGGCGCACGCCGAGCCGCTCCCGTCCCGTGGGTTGCTCCACGACGTGTGGGTGATCGCCCGCCGCGGGCTCATCCACATGAAGCGCCAGCCCGAGGCGCTCAGCGACGCCACCATCCAGCCCATCATGTTCGTCCTGCTCTTCGCGTACGTCTTCGGCGGTGCCATCGCCGTGCCCGGCGGTGGGGGCGAGGAGGGCGGGCCGGTCGGTGCCGACCGCTACCGCGAGTTCCTCATGGGCGGGATCATGGCCCAGACGATCATCTTCACGGCGTTCGGGGTGGCCATGGGCGTCGCCACCGACCGCAAGAACCAGACCGTCGACCGCTTCCGGTCCCTGCCCATCGCCCGGGGCGCGGTCCTCGGCGGCTATGCCGTGGCCAACCTCATCAAGGCGCTGCTGCCGATCATGATCATGTCGGTGACGGGCCTGCTCGTCGGTTGGCAGATCCGCAGCAGCATCGGGGAGGCGCTGCTCGGCTACCTCCTGATGGTCGCCTTCGCGTTCGCCATGATCTGGATCGGCGTGCTCATCGGCAGCGTGGTCAAGACGCCCGAGGGCGTCCAGGGCATCGCGTTCGCCGGGCTGTTCCCGATCACGTTCATCGCCAGCACCTTCGTCCCGGTGACGTCGATGCCGGGACCGTTGCGCACGGTCGCCGAGTGGAACCCGGTGACCACGCTGTCGGACGCGCTGCGCGAGCTGTTCGGGAACCCGAACACCCCGCTGCAGCCGGGTGACCCGTGGTCGATCCAGCACCCCGTGGCCTACACCTGGCTCTGGATCGTCGGCATCCTCCTCGTCGCCGCCCCGCTCGCCGTGCGGGCCTACCAGCGGTCCATCAGCAAGTGACGTGCGGGTGCCGGCAGCAGGTGTAGCCGAGGTGCGGTTGGGCAGGACAAGGCCATGAGCGACCAGGCAGCCACCGGCACGTCAGACCCGACCTACAACGTGATCGCAGTCGTGTACCACGCCCTCCAGGGGGCCGAGACGATCCAGAAGTACCTCGACGACGCCAGCACCGACGAGGAGCTGAAGACCTTCCTGCAGCAGGTCCAGCAGGGCTACAGGCGGGCTGCGGACATGGGCAAGCAGCTCATGGTCCAGCGCATCGAGCACGAGCACTGACGCACCCCTTCGGCCACGCCGCACCGCCGGCTCACGCCGGTCGTGCGGCGTGGCCCTGCTCGACCAGGAGGTCGAGCAGGCGGGCGAGGAACGTGCCCATCTGCTCCCGGGTCACGGGGGCGGCAGGCCGGAAGGTCCCGTCGCTGTACCCGGCGGCCAGGCCGCTGGCGGCCACGGCGTTGATGTTGCTCTCGTGGGTGCTCCCGGCATCGTCGGGGAAGGCGTTCGTCCCCGCCGGCAGCGTCGCCCGAGCGTCGTAGCGGTACGTCTTGGCGATCGCGGTGGCCATGGAGCCGCGGCTCACCGCCAGGCCGGGGGAGAAGCTGCGGGTGGCGCTCCCCATGATCCCCGCCGCGGCGACGCGGTTGATGTTCCCCTCGTGGACGCTGCCGTTGTCGTCGTCGAAGTGGTCGGTGCCCGTCGCTGGCAGGGGCGAGCCGGTCGCCTGGGTCAGGTTGGCGATGAAGGTCGCCAGCTGCTCCCGGGTGATGCTGTTGCCAGACGAGAAGGTGGTGCGCGACGTCCCCGCCGCCACCCGCCACCACACGAGGCAGTCGACGCCGGGGCGGTGGGTGGTGCCGACGTCGAGGAACGTCGTCCACGGCACCACGTCCTTCGGGCAGGCGTCGTGGATGCTGCGCGCCGGGGTGCCGGTCGTCCCGCCGCCGGTGCCGGGCCCGTAGTCACCCTCCGCCTCCGCCTGTCGGAGCGAGCGGTAGGGGTTGATGCGGTTGATCCCGCCGGTCGTGCAGGGTGCGTACTGGTAGGCGCCGTCGTTGACCTCGAAGTGCAGGTGGGGCGTGCCCTTCGCGTTCCCCGAGTCGCCCATGTAGCCGAGGAGCTGACCCCGGGCGACCCGCGCCCCCTTCGCCAGGCCCGGGGCGTAGGCCAGGTGGGGTCCGGCGGCGTCGTCGTTCGTCCCAGGGTTGTCGTCGTTCAGGTGGATGTAGGTGTACCTCCGGCCGTCGTCCCCCTGGACCGTCACCGTGTAGCCGTACGACGGCTTCGTGGTCGGCATGGAGGTGATCGTCCCGCTGACCGCTGCGAACAGCCGGCTGTGCTTGGCGCCGAGGACGTCGGTGGCGCAGTGGGTGCGACCGCTGCTGCGGGGGGCGTAGTAGTCGTCGCTGTAGCGACCGCCCCGCTCGGCCGGGAACGTCAGGTCGAGCACCAGGTCGGCAGGTGCGACGGCGCTGGCATCGACCGCCGACGCGGCCAGGCCAGGCGGGGCGGGCGCCGTCGGGTCGGGGTCAGCCGGGGTGGCGGAGGCCGGTTCGAGGTCGGCCGGTTCGGCCGGGGGTGCGACCTCGGCCGTCGTGCCAGCGCCCACCGGCGCCGCGACGAGCAGCGAGGCGGTCACCGCCAGCACGGCGGCGAACCGGCCCCGGACCCGCCCGGCGAAGGGGCGTCCCGCTTCCACGACGGCGGGCGATGGTCCTGACATGTCCATCGTCGAGGCTTCGACAACGGACCGGGCCGACTTGAGCGGAGGCGGTCAGGCGCAGCCTGGAGGTGGGGCCGGGACGCCGGCGACCCGCCGCACGAGCGAGAGCCCCTCGTACGACCCTGTCCAGTGGCGCTCGATGGCGGCCGGCCCCGCCACCCGCACGACCGACCTGAGCACGAGGCCGACGACGATCACGTCGTCGACGTGGCCGAGCACCGGGATGGCGTCGGGCACCAGGTCGAACGGGAGCGCCAGGTAGGCGAGCAGCAGCCCGAGCCGGCGGCGGACGCCGCTCGGCAGCGTCCGGTCGGCGGCGAGCGACCGGACCAGGCGCACGAGGTCGGGCAGCAGCCGGCGGGCCTCGGCCGGACCCATGCCGCTGGGCCGGGCGACGACGAGCACGAGGAGCACCACGAGCCAGGAGAGGGCGAGGGCGCCCACGACCCCACCCAGGAGCTGCAGCGGCGGCACACGGGAGTGTGCCAGGACCGCAGCCCGGCGGGCGTGCGGATCGGGCACCCTGGTGCGGTGACCGAGCTCGCCGTGGACGCTCCCGGCGCGCTCGCAGACCGCCTGCCCCGCGGCGCCGGGCCCGACGAGCTGCTCGACGTGTTCACCGGCTGGGTGGCCGACAGCGGCATGTCGCTCTACGAGGCGCAGGAGGAGGCGATCGTCGAGGTCTACGCCGGCAGCAACGTGATCGTCTCCACGCCGACCGGCTCGGGGAAGTCGATGGTGGCGCTGGCCGCCCACGTCGCCGCCCTCGGGGAGGGCCGCCGCAGCTTCTACACGGCCCCGATCAAGGCGCTCGTCAGCGAGAAGTTCTTCGCCCTCTGCCGCCAGCTCGGCTCCGACCACGTCGGGATGATGACGGGCGACGCCAGCGTCAACGCCGGCGCCCCCGTCATCTGCTGCACCGCCGAGATCCTCGCCAACCTCGCGCTGCGGGAGGGTGACGCCGCCCAGGTCGGCCAGGTGGTGATGGACGAGTTCCACTTCTACGCCGACCCTGAGCGGGGCTGGGCCTGGCAGGTGCCGCTGCTCACCCTGCCCCAGGCCCAGTTCGTGCTCATGTCGGCGACCCTCGGCGACGTGACCCGCTTCGTCGGCGACCTCGAGCGCCGCACCGGGCGGACGACGGCGGTGGTCAGCAGCGCCACCCGCCCGGTCCCGCTCGACTTCGAGTTCCGCCGCACCCCCCTGCACGAGTCGATCGAGGAGCTGCTGGCGACCGGTCGTGCCCCGGTCTACGTCGTGCACTTCACCCAGGCCGCCGCGGTGGAGCGGGCGCAGTCGCTCATGAGCACCAACGTGTGCACCCGGGAGGAGAAGGACGCCATCGCCGACGCGATCGGCGCCTTCCGCTTCGGCCCCGGGTTCGGGAAGTACCTCTCGCGCTACGTCCGGCACGGCATCGGCGTCCACCACGCCGGGATGCTCCCGAAGTACCGCTTGCTCGTCGAGAAGCTCGCGCAGGACGGCCACCTCAAGGTCATCTGCGGCACCGACACCCTCGGCGTCGGCATCAACGTCCCGATCCGCACCGTGCTGTTCACCCAGCTGTGCAAGTACGACGGCGCCCGGACGCGGCTGCTCAGCGCCCGGGAGTTCCACCAGATCGCCGGGCGGGCGGGTCGTGCCGGCTACGACGTGGCCGGGACGGTGTGGGCGCAGGCGCCGGAGCACGTGATCGACAACGAGCGGATGCTGGCCAAGGCCGCCGATGCCGGGAAGAAGGCCCGCAAGGTCGTCAAGAGGAAGGCGCCCGAGCGGGGGTTCGTGCCGTGGTCGGAGGACACGTTCACGAAGCTCTCGACGGCGGCGCCGGAGCCGCTGACCTCGAGCTTCCACGTCTCCCACTCGATGCTGCTCAACACCCTCGACCGTCCCGAGGGCGGCCTGGCTGCGCTCAAGCGCCTCCTGACCGACAACCACGAGCCCCGCAGGGACCAGCGCCGCCACATCCTCCGGGCGGTCGCCATCGCCAGGTCGCTGCTCTCCGGGGACATCATCGAGCGCTTCACCCACGCCGACGGCACCGTCGACGTGCGGGTGGCAGCCGACCTCCAGCGCGACTTCTCGCTGAACCAGCCGCTGTCCCCGTTCGTGCTCGAGGCGCTCACCCACCTCGACGAGGACGAGCCCACCCACGCCCTCGACGTGCTGACCATGGTGGAGGCGAGCCTCGAGGACCCCGGCACCGTCCTCGCCGCCCAGCTGTGGAAGCTGAAGACGGAGGTGATCAACGAGCTCAAGGGGCAGGGCGTCGAGTACGACGAGCGCATGGCGGTCCTCGAGACGCTCGAGCACCCCAAGCCCCTCCGCGAGCTCACGTACCAGCTCTTCGACGCCTACCGGGAGCGCCATCCCTGGGTGGCCGACCACAACGTGAGGCCGAAGTCGGTGGCCAGGGACCTCTACGAGCGGGCGATGAGCTTCGCCGACTTCGTCGACCACTACGGGCTCGCCCGCTCCGAGGGCCTGGTGCTGCGCTACCTGACCGATGCGTACAAGGCCATGGTCCAGAACGTGCCCGAGGACGCGAAGACCGACGAGGTGTACGACCTGACCGAGTGGCTGGGTGAGGTGGTGCGCCAGGTCGACTCGAGCCTGCTCGACGAGTGGGACCAGCTGCGCGCCGGGGTCGAGCCGGCGGCCGTGGTCGTCGCCCTGCCGGAGGCGCCGCCCAGCCTCACCGGCAACGCACGGGCGTTCCGGATCATGGTCCGCAACGACCTGTTCCGCCTGGTGGAGCTGGCGGCTCGTCGGGCCCACGGCGAGCTGGCCGAGCTGACGGGCTGGACGTGGGAGCGGTGGGCGTCCGCGCTCGCCCCGTACCGGGAGGCGCACGCGGCCATCGGCACCGGCCCGGTGGCGCGAGGGCCCGACCTGTTCCAGGTGAGCGAGGGCGAGGGGGCGTGGGCCGTGCGCCAGGTCCTCGACGACCCCGACGGCGACCACGACTGGGCCATCGTCGCCACCGTCGACCTCACCGCCTCGGACGAGGCGGGCGAGCCGGTGGTCGAGGTGGTCGCCGTCACGGACGAGCCGCCGGGCTGACGTAGCCGGCCGGGGGCGGCTCCGCCGCGCCGGGGGCGGCTCCGCCGCTGCGTCAGGGGCGGTTCCGTGCGCGGACCTCCTTGTGGATCTGCTTCCACCGCCTGCGCTCCTCGGCGGCGGCCAGCGGGTCGACCGATCGCTGCGCCCAGGCCACCTCCCGCTTCAGCTTCTGGTAGCTGGCCAGCCGCTCGACGGGGAGCTCGCCGCTCCCGACCGCGGCCCGCACGGCGCAGCCCGGCTCGGGCTCGTGGTCGCAGTCTCGGAAGCGGCAGCGCCCGGCCAGCTCCTCGATGTCGGGGAAGGCGGCGCTCAGGCCCTCGTCGGCCGACCACAGCAGCAGGCCCCGGATGCCGGGTGTGTCGATGAGGACGCCGCCGGTGGGCACCAGCAGCAGGTCCCGGGTGGTGGTGGTGTGCCGTCCCTTGGCGTCCCCGGCCCGCACCTCGGCCGTGTCCTGCACGTCCTCGCCGAGGAGCCGGTTCACGATGGTCGACTTGCCGGCCCCCGACGAGCCGAGGAGCACCCCCGTCCGGTGGGGCTGCAGCAGCGCCGCCACCTCCGGGACGCCGGTCCCGTCCACCGCGCTCGTGATCACCACGTCGACCCGCGGGTCGCGGGCGAGCACGAGGTCGGCGGCCGCCGCGGGGTCGGGGTGGAGGTCGGCCTTGGTGAGGGCGACGGCGGGGACGGCGCCGCTCTCCCATGCGACGACGAGCTCCCGTTCCAGGCGGTTCAGGTTCACGTCCCGGTCGAGGGGGACCGTGATGAGCACGACGTCGACGTTGGCGGCGATGACCTGGCGCTGGTCGGCATCGTCCGACCGCTGCCGTGTGAGCTCCGAGCGCCGGGGCAGGACGGTGGTGAGCTCGTCCCCGTCGACCGCCACCCAGTCGCCGGTGCCCACCCCGGGCGGCGAGGTGACCCGGCGTCGGTCGACCCGGGTGACCACGTCGGACTCGCCGCGGTGGACGGTGGTGACCCGAGCGGGCTCACCGGCTTCGGCCGCCTCGAGCTCGAAGAGGGCGGCGAGTCGGTCGTCCCAGCCGTAGGGCGTGAGCGGATCGTCTGCCACGGTGGTGCTCCTTCGAGGGTGGTGCTCCTGTCGAGGGTGGTGCTCCTTCGAGGGTGGTGCTGTCGAGGGTGGTGCTGTCGAGGGCGGTGCCGGCCAGGGCGAGCCGACGCCGTGCGGACCCGTCCCGCGGCGCCAGACGGTACCGCTTCGCGCCCGCCGCAGGCCTCGTCGTCTCCCGGGTGCCGGGGGTCCACGTCGCCGTCACACCCCCTCGTTACGTTCCCCTCATGCCCTCGACCACGGCTCCCCCTGCGAGCACCTGGACCGTCGGGGCCGAGGGGCTGTCCGGCGTGCTCGAGGGGCTCGATCCCGCCCAGCGGGCCGCAGTGCTCGCCGATGCGCCGGTGGTGGCGGTGCTCGCCGGCGCCGGCTCGGGCAAGACCAGGGTGCTCACCCGTCGCATCGCCCGTCGCATCGCCGACGGGTCGGTGGAGGCCCGTCACGTCCTCGCCCTCACCTTCACCCGCAAGGCGGCGGGTGAGCTGCGGAGCCGGATCGGCGCCCTGACCGGGCACCTCCCGGCTGCTGCCTCGTCACCGTCGGTCCACACGTTCCACGCGCTGGGCGGCGCCCTCCTGCAGCGGTGGTGGCTCGACCGGGGGGAGCGCCCGTGGGACGTCACCCGTGACCGGCAGGCGCTGCTGCGCGAGGCGCTGCGGGCGGCGGGTGCCGAGCACCTCCGCCCCGGCGAGCTCGGCGCCGAGATCGAGTGGGCCAAGGCGACGCTGCTCGATCCCGACGCCTACGAGGGGCTCGCCGACCAGGCAGCACTTTGGCGGGAGGTCGACGTCCCAGCGGTGGCCGCAGCGTGGCGTCGCTACGAGGAGGCGAAGCAGGGACGCCGGGTGCTCGACGTCGACGACCTCGTCCAGCTCCCGGCGTCGCTCCTGGCCGAGGACCAGGCCTTCGCCGAGGCCCGCAGGTGGTGGCACCGCCACCTCTTCGTCGACGAGGCGCAGGACCTGAACCCGGCCCAGCTCCGCCTCGTCACCCTCCTGCTCGGCGACGAGCCCGACCTCTGCCTGGTGGGCGACCCCGACCAGGCCGTCTACGGCTGGAACGGTGCCGACCCCGGCCTGCTGGTCGACCTCGCGGCGGGGCTCCCGGCAGGCTCGGTCCACCGGCTCGGCACCAACCACCGCAGCACCGCCCCGATCGTCGCCGCCGCCTCCTCCATCCTTCGCTCCCCGACCGCGCCGGTCAGCGGCAGCACGGACGACACCCGCTGGCCGCTGCCCGAGGTGACCGGCCACCCGGACGAGGTGGCCGAGTCCCACGCCATCGCCCACCGCCTCCTCGAAGCACGGTGGCGGGGCGCCCGGGCGTGGTCGGCGATGGCGGTGCTCGCCCGGACCCGGGCCCAGCTCGACGTCATCGCCGCCGCCCTGGCGGCCCGGGACATCCCCCACCGCCTCCCGGGATCCCTGCTCGATCGGCCGGAGGTCGTCGAGGTCCTCCGGGGGCTGCGGGCCATCGACGCCGGCCGCCGTCTCCCACTGCGCCGGCTGGCAGGCGACCTGCCCGAGCTCGTGGAGCAGGTGCTGGCCACCGCCGCGCCCCCTGCGCCGCCGGGTGAGGTGCCGGTGGAGGGGGAGGAGGCGCCCGACCCCGTGGCCGAGCTGCGCCGGGCCCACCTCGACGCGCTGGTCGAGCTGGTCGACGAGTGCCGCCAGGCGGTGCCCGACGCCGACCTCGACGTCTTCCGCTCGTGGTCCCGGGGGGTCCTCGGCGCCCGGGGCGGCGAGCAGGGGTACGACCGGCGAGGCGTCACGCTGACCACCTTCCACCGGGCCAAGGGGCTCGAGTGGCCGGTGGTGGTGGTGGCAGGTTGCGAGACCGGGCTCGTGCCCCACCGCCGGGCGACCTCGCCCGAGGCTCGGGCCGAGGAGCGTCGGCTGGCCTACGTCGCCGCCACCCGGGCGGTCGAGGAGCTCCACCTCACGTGGGCGCACGAGCGCAGCACCCCGTGGGGGGTGGGCCGGGCCGCCCGCTCCCCGTTCCTCGAGGGCCTCGAAGCCAGCGTGGCTCGACCGGTCGACGACTCGAAGGCCCGGGCGGCCCGCCTGGCCGGGCTCCGGCGGGCCAGGGCGGCGCTGCGCCAGCCGGCGCCCGCAGCCTCGCCCCCGTCCCGCTCCCCGGCCTGAGGCCGCTCAGCCGACGCTCGTTGCCGAGGCCCGCGCCCTGGCGTGCAGCGCCTCGGACGTCGCCTGGTCCGCCGGGAAGAACGACTCGACCGCCAGCTCGGCGATGGTGATGTCGAGCGCCGTGCCGAAGGTGGCGATGGTGCTGAAGAACGTGAGGTCGCCGTCGTCGGTGTGCAGGACGAGGGGCACGAACAGCAGCTCGGCGACGTGGGACGGAGCACCCCGGTCGTCCCGCACCCCCGGGTAGGCGGCGAGCTCCGCGTGCAGGGCCATGAGCGCCTCGTCCCCGGTGGTCGCAGCCTCCCGGCGGAGGCGGTCGAGCAGGTGGGCGCTGTACTCCTCGAGGTTCCCGATCCGCGGCCCGAGCCCCTGCGGGTGGAGGACGAGGCGGAGCGTGTTGATCGGCGGCTCGAGCAGCAGGGGGTCGACGCCGGCGAACAGTGAGAGGGCGGCCTGGTTGGCGGTGACGAGGTCCCACCGCCGGTCGACCACCACGGCCGGGAACGGCTCGTGCGCGCCGAGGACGGCGTCGAGAGCGGCTCGCACCGGGGCCATCGTCGAGGCGTCCAGCGGCGACTGCGGGAACGAGGGGCTGTAGCCGGCGGCGAGGAGCAGCGCGTTGCGCTCCCGCAGGGGCACGTCGAGGTGCTCGGCGAGGTGGAGCACGAGCTCGCGGCTCGGCTTGGCGCGACCCGTCTCCACGAAGCTCAGGTGACGGGTCGAGACCTCGGCCTCGAGCGACAGGTCCATCTGGCTCATCCGTCGGCGCTGCCGCCAGTCCCGCAGGAGGCTCCCGACGGTCGGTCCCGGCGCAACGGTGGTCATGGCTCGACGGTAGGCCCCGTCGGGAGGCCGTCCCATGACCTCACAGGTCATCGCCACGCGCAGCGGGCGAGGCGCATCGTCGTCCCGGGCACCGACGTCCGGCGCCCCACCACCACACCCACGAGGAGCGCACCGTGACCGACACGACGACCACCGACCCGACCACGACCGTGGACACGTACCTGGCCATGTGGAACGAGGAGGACCCGTCCCGCCGGGCCGAGCACATCAGCGCGGCGTGGGCCGACGACGGTCGCTACGCCGACCCGCTGCAGGAGGCCGAGGGCCACGCCGCCCTGAGCGAGATGGTGGCCGGCATCCACCAGCAGCTGCCGGGCCACCGCTTCACCCGCACCAGCGGGATCGACGTCCACCACGACGAGCTGCGCTTCGGTTGGCAGCTCGCCGCTCCCGACGGCACCGTGGCGGTCGCCGGCGTCGACGTCGGTGCCGTGGCCGACGACGGGCGCCTCCGCCGGATCACCGGCTTCTTCGGGGCCCTCCCGGAGGGCTGACGCGGGTCCGGCCCGCTCGCCCCAGCGCGGAGAAGGCGATGGCCGCCGCCGCTGCGACGTTGAGCGAGTCCACCCCGGCGACCATCGGGATCCGGGCGAGGCGGTCGGCGGCGCCGAGCGCTCCGGCGGAGAGGCCGGGGCCCTCGGCGCCGAGCAACACCGCCAGCCGGGCGGGGTCCTCGGCCACCAGGTCGGCCAGTGGCGGCGCCGCCGGTGACGGGGTGCACGCCGCCACCGTCCACCCGCGCTCGACGAGGTCCTCGAGCGCCGCAGGCCAGGGGGAGAGGCGGGCGGTGGGCAGGGTCAGCGCCCAGCCCACGGACACCCGGATGCTGCGCCGGTAGAGCGGGTCGGCGCAGTCGGGGCTGAGCAGCAGCCCGTCGACGCCGAGGCCAACCGCGCTCCGGATCACGGCGCCGAGGTTCTCGTGGTCGTTCACGCCCTCGAGGACGCAGACGACCTCCGAGCGAGCCAGCACCTCGTCGGCTGCCACGGGCTCCGGTCGCGCCGCCACCGCCAGCGCCCCACGGTGCAGGTCGAAGCCGACGATCCCCTCGATGACGTCGGGCTCGGCCACGTAGGTGGGGACGTCGTGACCCTCGAGGTCGTCCTCGAGCAGCCGGCGTCCGCGCGGGCTCACGAGGACCGAGCGGACGACGAGCCCGGACGAGAGCAGGCGCCGGATGGCGAGGTGGCCCTCGACCACCACGACGTCGCTCGCCCGCTCCCCCCGGCGCCTCAGGTCACGGTGGTCGTCGACCCGCGGGTCCCCCGCGTCCGTGAGACGGATCCAGGCAGGGTCCCCGCCCGGACGCGTCAGCCGCCGGTCCAGGGCCTGGGCGGGAGCCCGTCGAGCTGCCTGGTGAACTCCTCGAGGTACCACCGCCGGTAGGCGAGGGCCTCGGGGGCGGTCGCCAGCGTGAGGAGCGCGTCGCCCTTGCGGCAGTGGGCGTCCGCCTCGTCGAGCATGGCGCCGAGGCGGACCGCCGCCGGACCTGCCTCGGGCGGCACGCGGAACACGAGGTCGACCGACGCCTCCCCGCGCTCCATGGCCTCGTCCAGCTCCCGCCCGGTCTCCTCGTTGTAGCCGGAGAACTGCTCCTCGAGCTCCTCCATGAGCGCCACCAGCCGCCGGGGGACGTCCGCTGCCTCGTCGTCGGCCTGCTGGGCGCGGATGAGCGTGAACTCGCGCCGCAGCTCGTCGGCGTGCTCGCTCGCATCCCGGTGGGTCGCCAGCGGGAGGCGCAGCAGGCGCACCTCGACGAGGTCGGCCCGTCGCCCGACCTCGACGTGGGGGACCTGGCCGCTGCTCATGAGAGCACCACCTGCGACTGCGACTGCGGGTCGGGCGAGGGTGCCCCACCGTGCCGGGGCCGTGCCGGCCTGGCCCTCGAGCCGCAGGGGATCGCCACCGGCTGCTCCCGCCACGCCGCTCTCGACGAGCGGCACGTCCGGTGCCCCTCCGGCGGAGCCGGCCAGGTCGACGACCGGGCCCGCCACGGGCTCGACTGCCGCAGCGCCGACCCACCCGCCGACGATGAGGTCGGTGCAGCGGTGGTGCCCCCGGCGGCGGCCGTGTCGGCGCTCGTCGGCTGCACGTCGGGGGCCATGACCCGCAGGTCGCTGACGGCGTCGCTCGGTCGTGGCCGGTCGCTGGGCGCCTGCCCGACCTCGGCCCACACGACCTTGCCTGCGTCGGTCCGCTCCGCCCCCGAGAGCGTCGAGAGCGCCTCGACGAGCGGGAGCCCCCGCCCGGTCGCCGACTGGTCGGAGTAGTGCTTGCGCCGCGGCATCCGCTGGCTCCCGTCGTGGACCTCGATCCGCAGGCACGCGCCGAGGCGCAGGACGACGACCGTGAAGCCGGTGACCGCGTGGAGCGTGGCGTTGGTGGCGAGCTCGCTCGTGATCACGAGGGCTGCGTCCACGACGTCGTCGTCGGCCCATCCCTCGACGGCGGCCAGGACGAGGTGGCGGGCGGTGCGGACGCTGGCGGGCTCCGCGACCAGGTCCCTCCGCACCAGCTCGACGCTGTCCATGCCGTGAGCGTAGGGCCGGTCTCGTGCAACACCCACCCCACCCTGGGTAGGTGGCGCCCATGAGCGACGATCCAAACCTCTCCGAGCTGCTCGACGACGACAAGCTGCCCGACGAGTTCCCGCCGGAGCGCCCGCTGGGGGTGGAGGACCCGGGGGTGACGGCAGACCACGGCGCCATCGGTGACTCCCTGGCCGAGCGGGTGGCCCGCGAGGAGCCGGACGTGCTCGTCGAGCCCGCCGATGCAGGCTCGGTGGGCCACCTCGTGGAGCCCGACCTCGGGATCGCCGTCGACGACGAGGCCGACCTGGTGGCGTCGGCCGTCGACCAGGAGCTCGGGTCGATCGCCGAGGGCGACCTCGTCGCCGGCGACCCCACGTTGCGGGACGTCGCCACCGAGCGGATCGACGACCGCTCGGCCGAGGAGCTCGCCGTCCACGTGGTGGACGACCCGCCGCTGCTCGAGGGCGACTCCTACCTGGACGACCCGATCGACCCCACCGCCTGAGCCGGGGTCACGGTGCAGCGGGCCCGGCGGCCGCCCCGTGCGCTGCCCGCAGGTCCTTCTTGAGGATCTTGCCGGAGGCGCTGCGGGGGATCTCGGCCGTCCGGGTGTAGCCCCTCGGCAGCTTGTAGCTGGCGAGGTGCTCCCGGCAGAAGCTCGTCAGGGCGTCGTCGCCCACGTCGTCCCGGGTGGTCACGACCGCGTGCACCACCTCACCCCACTCGTCGGAGGGGACGCCGAACACGGCGGCGTCGGCGACCGCCGGGTGGGCCACGAGGACGGCTTCGATCTCGGCCGGGTACACGTTCATCCCGCCCGAGATGATCATGTCCCCCTTCCGGTCGCAGATGTAGAAGAACCCCTCGTCGTCCCGGTAGGCGATGTCGCCCACGGTGAGCCAGTCGCCCCGCTTGGACGCCTCGAACTTCGCCTCCGCCTTGTGGTACGTGTCGAACGCCGACCGCGAGCGGACGTAGAGCTCGCCGGGCCGGTCGGTCTCGGTCACCTCCGTCCCGTCCTCGGCGAAGAGGGCGACGTCGACGAGCGGTGCGGCCCGACCGCAGCTGCCGGGCTTGCGCATCTGGTCCTCCGGGCGCAGCACGGTGTTCACCCCGAGCTCGGTGGAGCCGTACACCTCCCACAGGGAGGTGTTCCCGAACGCCTCCACGTAGCGGCGCTTCAGCGCGAACGGCCAGGGCGCCGCGTTCGCGACCATCCGCTGCATCGAGGAGTAGTCGTACCTGGCCCGCACCTCCTCCGGCAGGTCGACGACCCGGCGGATCGGGGTCGGAGCCGAGAAGGTGGTGGTGACGCGATGGCGGTCGACGAGGGCGAGCCACCCCTCGGCGTCGAAGTGGCGCTGGAGGACCACCGAGCCCCCCATCGTCTGCACGATGCCCATGAAGCCGAGCGGGCCGGAGTGGTAGAGCGGCCCCGTCGTCAGGTACACGTCGCCCACCTCGTAGCCGATGAGCTGCACGAGGGCGGCCCCGGTCTCGGCGTTCGTGCCCCCTCGTCGAAGGGCCCCCTTGGGCTTGCCGGTCGTGCCCGAGGTGTAGATCATCGAGCCACCGACGGGCCCGGGTCCGGGGACGACCTCGTCGTCGGGGGCGTCTGCGACGAGCGCCTCGAGGTGGGAGGCCCAGGAGGGGACCTCCGTCGCGGTCGAGCGGTAGGCGACCCAGTGCCGCACCTTGGGGCAGCGGACCGGGCAGTCGGCCAGCTGCGCCGCCTGCTCGACGTCGAACAGCACGACGACGGCGTCGGAGTCGTCGATGACGTACGCCGCCTCCTCGGGCGTCAGCCGGTAGTTCAGCGGCACCGACACGGCACCCGCCTTGCGGGTGGCGTTGACGATGGCGACGACCTCGATCCCGTTCTGCCCGCACCACACCACCGGGTCCCCCGGCTGCAGCCCGAGGTCGACGAGGACGGCGGCGATCCGGTTCGCCTGCGCGTCGAGCTCGGCGAAGGTCCACCGGTCCTCGCCCTCCACCACCGCCAGGGCGTCCGGCTGGGCTGCGGCCCAGGTCGTGAGCACGTCGTTGGCAGGTGCGGCCACGGTTCCCCCTCGTCACGCCGGTCGCCCGGAGCCTACGCAGCACGGCCGGCGGCGCCGGTGCCGCCGTCGGGTCGAGCGTCCGAGGCGGCCGTTGGACGGGCCGGCGGCTGGCTCAGCCCACGAGCGTGACGTGCAGCCCGAGCGTCGACTCCAGCAGGTCCTTCCGCTCGTCGGCCATGTAGCGCTCGAGGCTGGCGTCGGCACCAGGGGCCACGTCGAGCACGAGCCGCAGCCCGTCGCCCACCACCTTGCAGCGGACCGACCGGACCGCCCTGGCGTGGGTGCGGTCGAGGGCGATGGCGACGCGCAGCAAGCCGGCGAGGGTCGCCACGAGCTGCTGGTCGCCCGGCGCGAGGAGGGCGAACTCGGGGTGCTTGGACTTGGGGGCGCTCTTGCGGTGGTAGCGGGCCACCTGGGCGATGAGCTCGACCTCGTGCTGGGTGAAGCCGGTGAGCCACTCGGAGTTCCGGATGACGTAGTAGCTGTGCTTGTGGTGGGAGTCGTGGGAGATCGACAGGCCCACGTTGTGGAGGAGCCCGGCGGCTTCGAGCAGCTCGCGCGCCGTCGCCGGCAGGAGGTGCCGGGGGGCGGTGCCGTCGAAGAGCTGGAGGGCGAGCGCGGTGGTGTGGTCGCCGTGCTCGGGCTCGGGGTCGAGGCGGTGCGCGAGGTGGACGACGCTGCGCCGCCGGATGTCGGTGAGGTGGTCGCGGGAGGGTCCCTCGCGCTTGTGGATGGCGTCGAGGATGAGGCCTTCCCGGAGGGCGAAGTCGGAGACCACGAGCTCGTCCACGCCGAGCTCGCCGAACACCTGCTCGAGCAGGATGGCGCCCCCGACGATGATGTCGGCCCGCTTGGCGTCGAGCCCCGGGACGGAGGCGAGGCGGTCCCGTGGGTTGCGGGCCGCTGCGACGGTCGACACCACCCCCTTCAGGTCGCGCCGGGTGAAGGCCACGTTGCTGAGGGTGCGGGCGGTGGACTCGCCCCGCGCCGCCTGGGCCATCTGGGCGATCGCCCCGATCGTGCCCGACGACCCGACGGCGACCTCGTAGCCGTGGCGGCGGACCTCCCGCACGACGGTGCTCAGCTGTGCCCGCACGTGCTTGCGGCAGGCGTCCACGGACCCGGAGGTGACCTTCCCGCCCGGGAAGAAGCGCTCGGTGAGACGGATGGCGCCGAGCTTCAGGCTCCGGGCCACGAGGATCGACTCGCCCAGGCCGACCAGGATCTCCGTGCTCCCGCCGCCGATGTCGACGAGGAGGAGCTGGCGGTCGTACACGGGGACCGCCTGCAGGACGCCGAGGTGGATGAGGCGGGCCTCCTCGGGACCGCTGATGACGTCGACCTCCACGTCTGCCTCGGTGCGAGCCCGCTCGAGGAAGACCGAAGCGTTGGCGGCCTCCCGCACGGCGCTCGTGGCGACGGCGATCACGTCGGCATCCCAGGTCGTGGCCAGCCGCCGGAACCGGGTGAGCGCAGCGATGCCACGGTCCATCGCGTCGTGGGCCAGCTCCTTCATGTCGCTCGAGCCCGACCCGAGGCGGACCACCTCCTTCTCGGAGGCGAGGACCTCGAAGCGGTGGTGGCGGGTCGGTCGGGCGACGAGGAGGTGCACGGAGTTGGTGCCGACGTCGATGGCCGCCAGGGCCCCGATCCCGGCAGCGTCCGACTCGCCCGTCGCGGTCGGGGACCCCCCGGACGTCGGTGTCGTCGCTGTCCCGGCTCGCTGCACGACGCCCATTGTGGCGGCGCGCGAGGCGGACGACGGTCAGCCTCGGGCGGGTACGGTGGTCCACCTCCGAGGCGAAGGGAGCCGCTGCCGTGGCCATCCGAGCGAAGCTGACCACCCGGACCGAGGCGTCCCCGGCGACCCGGTCCGCGCAGGGTGGGGCACCCAAGCGGGAGCGGACCGAGGAGGAGAAGCAGGCCCACCGGGCCCGCATCGAGGCGGCGAAGGACGCGCTGAAGCGCTCGGTGGGGACGAAGGGGGAGCACGTGGCCCCGGCCCGGGCCGCGCTCAAGGAGTACCTGCGCCACGTGAACGAGCCGGGTCAGCCCGACGACGAGCGGTTCAAGATCCTGCTCGAGGCGCCGTTCAAGGCCCCGCCCAAGCCGCGCGCCGAGCGCCGCTGAAGACCGAGCTCGCAGAGCGCCCGTCTCCTCGAGACCGCACCTCCGACTGGACCCCACATGCCGCCGACACTGACCCGCTCGTCGCCCCCGCAGACCGCCACCGGCCCGGGCCGCACGGCGGCCGGGTGGGCGGTCGCAGGTGCGGCCGCCATGCTGGCGGCGGCCGTCGCCGGCGAGCTGCTCGACCCGCCCTCGACCGTCGACCTCGTGATCGCCAACGAGAGCGGACAGGAGGTGACCGTCGTCGTGGCCGGACGGGAGGGCGACCCGCAGCTCCCCGTCGCCACCGTGGACGTCGGCGAGGAGCGTCCCGTCGCCGAGGTGCTCGACCAGGGGCGCACCTGGCTCATCACCTTCCGGAGCGCCGGCGAGACCGCGGGCGAGCTCGAGGTGTCCCGGTCGGAGCTGGCGGAGCAGGGCTTCAGGATCGTCGTCCCCGCCACCGTGGGCGACGACGCCGGTCCCGGGCCGGCCCCGGCTGAGGCTCCGGAGGACGCCGAGGGCTGATCCCCCCGGCGAGGCCTGCTGCCGGCGCGCTCAGCGGCCGGCCGGTGCGGCGGCGGCCACGAGCTGGCCGGCGCCCTCCTCCGCTTCGTCGTCGCTGCGCCCGCCGGCCGGTCGCACGAGGAACCACCAGCCGACCACGGCTGCGACGAGCGCGGCGCTCCCGCCGACGGCGAGTCCGACCCGGGGTCCTGCGTGCTCGCCGATGTAGCCGATGATCGGCCCGCCCACGGGCGTCGTGCCGAGGAACGCCACCGCCCACAGCGCCATCACCCGGCCCCGCAGCTCGGGTGCGGCGCGCAGCTGCAGCGTCGTGTTGCCGGTGGCGAGGACGTTGATGCTGGCGGCGCCCACGAGCACGAGCACGACGACCTCGAGCCAGAGGAACGGGGCGAGGGCGGCGAGCAGGATCACCGAGCCGAACAGTGCGGCGGCCCGGACGAGGGCCGTGTGGCTCGGGGCCCCGGAGCGGCCGGCGGTCGCCAGCCCCCCGACCACCGCGCCGACGCCCATCGCCGAGGTGAGCGTGCCGTAGGTGCCGGCACCACCGCCGAAGGTCCGCTCGGCGACGAGGGGGAGGATCACCTGGAACTCGTAGGAGAGCGTCCCGATGATCGCCATCATGAGCAGCGGGATGAGCAGGTCGGGGGTCCTGCGCACGTACCTGAAGCCCTCCCGCAGCTGGCCCTTGGCCCGCTCCTGGGTGGGCGCCGGGTTCAGGTCCCCCGTCCGCATCAGGAGGAGGGCGAGGATCACGGCGACGTAGCTGCAGGCGTTCAGCACGAAGCAGATCCCGATGCCGACGACGGCGATGAGGACGCCTGCGAGGGCGGGGCCGACGACCCGGGCAGCGTTGACGACAACCGAGTTCAGCGTGATCGCGTTGGTCAGGTTGGCGGGACCGACCATCTCGAGCACGAAGGTCTGCCGGGCCGGGTTGTCGACGGCGGTGACGAGGCCGAACACCGCCGCCATGGCGAACACCATCCAGAGCTCGACCGTCCCGGTGATGACGAGGAGACCGAGCACCAGCGCCTGGGTCATGGCCACGGTCTGGGTGGCGAGGAGCAACCGGCGCTTGGGGAAGCGGTCGGCGATGACCCCGCCGAAGGGGCCGAACAGCAGGACGGGGAGGAACTGGAGCGCGATCACGAGCCCGAGGGCGGTGCCGCTGCCGGTGAGGCGCAGCACGAGCCAGGCCTGGGCCACGCTCTGCATCCAGGTCCCGCTGAGCGAGATCACCTGCCCGACGATGAAGATGCGGTAGTTGCGGTTGCCGAGGGAGCGGAAGGTGCGTCGCAGCGTGTCGAGGGCGTGCAGCCTCATCCCTCGTCACCGGCGACGAGAGCCTCGAGCAGGGCCACCGCGTCGGGGAGGTGGGCTCGCTGCTCCGCGGGCAGCGCCGCCAGGCGCTGCGCCAGGAGCTGGGTGCGCTCGGCTCGGACCGACCGGAGGGCTCGACGCCCGGCAGCCGTGGTGGTCAGCAGGGCGGACCGGGCGTCCTCGGGCGACTCCCGGCGCTCGCACAGCCCGCTCTCGACGAGGCGGGCTGCGATGCGGGTCATCGTCGGTGCGGCCACGCACTCCCGGGCGGCGAGGTCGCTGAGGCGGACGGGCTCGAGCAGCTCCACGGAGGCGAGCGCCGAGAGCTGCGAGAGGGTGAGGCCGCCGGATCGCCGGCGCAGCTGGCGGGCCAGGCGCCCGACGGCGAGGCGCAACCTGGCCGCCTGTGCGGCCTCGTCGACGTCGATGACGGCGGGACGGGGCTTGACGGCGCCACGGGCGGAAGGCATCGACGGCTCCTTGATCATTAGGTATGCGAAGCAATCCTACCGACCGTCCCGGCGTGAGGCACCCTGTCGGCCATGACCGAGCCGGCGCGCACGAGGCCCCTGGACGAGCGGCACCCGGACGAGCGGGATGCCCCGCCGGATCCCGACGAGGTGGCGGCGTTCGCCTTCCACGTGTGGGGGTTCCGCCAGGGGGAGGTCGTCTCGCTCATGATCCACCTTGGTGACCGGCTCGGCCTCTACCGGGCACTCGCGGGCGCCGGACCCCGCACCGCAGGTGAGGTCGCGGCGGCCACCGGGCTGCACGAGCGCTGGCTCCTCGAGTGGCTCCGGGGCCAGGCCGCCGCCGGCCTGCTCCGATCGGATGACGGGTCGTCCTTCGAGCTGACGCCGGCTGGGGCGGCGGTGCTGGCCGACGAGGAGGGCAGCCTGGCCTTCGCCGCCGGCGCCTTCGGTGGCCCCCCGCTGCCGTCGATCGTGGCCGGGTTGGTGGAGGCGTTCCGGACGGGGCGGGGCATGGCCTACGACCACCTCGGCGAGGCCGGGACCCACACCATGGCCCGCCAGCTCGCCCCCTGGTCGAGGCTCGCCCTCGTGCCCGTCGTCCTGCCCGCCCTCGACGGCGTGGTCGAGCGCCTGGAGGCGGGGGCCCGGGTGGCCGACATCGGCTGCGGTGCGGGCGTCGCCCTCACCGCGCTGGCCCAGGCCTTCCCCCGCTCGACCTTCGCCGGGTTCGACCTCTCGCGCCACGCCATCGAGCGGGCCCGGGCCGGTGTGGAGGCCGCGGGTGTGGCCAACGTCGAGCTGCACCACGCCAGGGCGGAGGACCTCCCCGCGGGGGCCGGCTACGACCTCGTGCTGGCGCTCGACTGCCTCCACGACATGACCAGGCCGGACGCCGCGCTGGCGGCGGTGCGGTCGGCCGTCGCCGACGACGGCACCCTCCTGGTCAAGGAGATCCGCAGCACCGGGGACTGGCGGCGGGACCAGCGCAACCCGATGCTGGCCATGATGTACGGCTTCTCCGTGCAGACGTGCATGTCGTCGGCGCTCTCGGAGCCCGGCGGGGCGGGGCTGGGGACGCTCGGCCTGCCGCCCGAGGTGCTGCGGCGCCTGTGCGAGGAGGCCGGGTTCTCACGCATGGTGACCCACGACGTGGACGACCCGGCCAACCTCTACCACGAGGTCCGCCCGTGAGGGGTCAGGAGGGGAGCTGCGCCTCGATGGCGCTCACGAGCTCGGGCGCCTCCGGCTCCACCAGGGGGCGGAAGCGGGCCACGACCTCGCCCTCCGGCGAGATGAGGAACTTCTCGAAGTTCCAGGAGATGTCGCCGGCCTTGCCCTCGTCGTCGGGGACGGCGGTCAGCTGCTCGTACAGCGGGTGGCGGTCGGGGCCGTTGACCTCGACCTTCTCGTACATCGGGAACGTCACGCCGTAGGTCGTCGAGCAGAACGTCTCGATCTCGTCGGCCGTGCCCGGCTCCTGGCCGGCGAACTGGTTGCAGGGGAAGCCGAGCACGGAGAAGCCACGGTCGCCGTAGGTCTCCTGGAGCTTCTCGAGCCCTGTGTACTGCGGCGTGAGGCCGCACTTCGAGGCGACGTTGACGATGAGGAGGGCCTTGCCCTGCTGGTCGGCGAGCGAGGCGGGCTCGCCCTTGAGCGTGGCGACCGGTGCGTCGTAGATGGACATGGATCAATCCTGTCAGGTCGGTACCCTCCCCCGGTGCTCGACGATGCCGCGGTCGAACGGGCCCTGGTGGTCACCGCCCACCCCGACGACGTCGACTTCGGGGCGGCGGGGACCGTCGCCGGGTGGGTCGACGCCGGCGTCGAGGTGACGTACTGCGTGGTCACCGACGGCGACGCCGGGGGCTTCGACCCGACGGTGGCGCGGGCCGACATCCCCGGCATCCGCCGGGCGGAGCAGGAGGCGGCCGCCGCCGTCGTCGGCGTCCACGACGTCCGCTTCCTCGGCTACCCCGACGGGCGCCTGGTCGTGAGCATCGACCTGCGGCGCGACATCTCCCGCGTCATCCGCCAGGTCCGCCCCCAGCGGCTCCTGTGCCAGTCGTCCGAGCGCAACTACCGGCGCATCTACGCGAGCCACCCCGACCACCTGGCGGCCGGCGAGGCCACGCTGTGCGCCGTCTACCCCGACGCCCGCAACCCGTTCGCCCACACCGAGCTCCTGGCCGACGAGGGCCTCGACCCGTGGTCGGTGCACGAGACGTGGCTGATGGTCGGCGCCGGCAGCGCGCACCACGTGGACGTGACCGACACCTTCGACCGCAAGCTCGAGGCGATCCTCAGCCACGCCAGCCAGATGACCGACCCCGCAGGCCTCGAGACCAGGATGCGGAGCTGGCTCTCGGACAACGCGGCCGCCGGCGGTCTCCCCGAGGGCCGGTTGGCGGAGGCGTTCCAGGTGGTCGACACCGCCTGACCCGTGCGGCGGCTGCTCGGGCCGTCGAGCGGGGCCCCCGCTAGGTTGCCGCCGTGCTGCACCCCCTCGACGACCTGCCGATCCACCAGACGTCCGAGCCCCTCGCGCACGTGGCCACCGGCGACCGCAACGCCTACGACCGCTACTTCTTCAACGGCTACACGGCGGACGGCTCGGTCTTCTTCGCCGCGGCGCTCGGCGTCTACCCCAACCGCCAGGTCATCGACGCCTCGTTCAGCGTGGTCCGGGACGGGGTGCAGACGTCGGTGCACGCCTCGGGACGCCTCGACCCGGGCCGGCTGCGCACCCAGGTCGGGCCGATCGAGGTGCAGGTCCCCGAACCCATGCGACGCCTCCGGGTCGTCGTGGGGCCGAACGAGGCGGGTGTCCTGGCCGACGTCACCTTCGCGGCGCGCACCGAGGCGGTGGAGGAGCCGCGCTTCACGGTCCGGCGGGGGACCCGCATCGTCATGGACTACACGCGCCTCACGCAGTTCGGGACGTGGCGCGGCCAGCTGTCCATCGGCGACGACGTGGTGGCGCTCGACGGCCTCGACGTGCTGGGCACCCGAGACCGCTCATGGGGCATCCGCTCGGTGGGGGAGCGGGAGGGAGGGGCGCCGGGTCCCGCCCCCCAGTTCTTCTGGCTGTGGGCGCCGCTCAACCTCGGGTCCCGCTGCCTGCACGTCGACTTCCAGGAGGACGCGACCGGGCGGCGGGCCCACGCCAACGGCGAGGTGGTGCCGTTGCTGGCGAGCACGGATGCGCCGGTCGACCTCGTCGCCCCGGCCGCGGAGCGGGCAGCGGACGTCGCCCACCACATCACCTGGCGGGCGGGGACCCGTCGGGCCGAGGCCGCCTCGATCACCCTCCAGCCCCACGGCCGCGACTCGGTGGTGGCCGAGCTCGAGCCGATCCTCGACTTCCAGATGCTCGGCATCGGCTACCTCCACCCCGGGTGGGGCCACGGCTCGTGGCGCGGCGAGTCGGCGGTGGGCGTCGAGTCGTGGCGGCTCGACGAGCTCGACCCGCTCGCGCTGCAGCACCTGCACGTGCAGCAGCTGTGCCGGGTCCGGGTCGGCGACGAGGTCGGTACCGGCGTGCTGGAGCAGCTCGTCATCGGCCCCCACGAGCCCTCCGGCTTCACCGGGCTCGCCGACGGCGCCGGCTGATCGCGAGGATTGCCCGTGCGCAGGTTCGACGTGGTGGTCCTGGGAGCAGGGTCGGCGGGCGAGACGGTGGCCGGCGAGCTGGCCGACGCCGGGCGCGCCGTGGCCCTCGTCAGCGACGGCCTGGTCGGCGGTGAGTGCCCCTACGTCGCCTGCATGCCGAGCAAGGCGCTGCTCCGCTCGGCGTCGGTGCGGGTCCTGGCCGGTCGCGCCCACTAGCTGGGGGCGGCGGGAGAGCCCCTCGACCTCGGCGACCCGCTCGCCGCCTGGGCGGGCGCCGTGGCCCGGAGGGACGAGGTGGCCGACCACCTCGACGACCGGGCGGCGGCGGAGGCCCTGGTGGCCAGGGGCGTGACCCTGGTGCGCGGCCGAGGCACCGTCACCGCCCCCGGCCAGGTGCAGGTGACCGCGTCGGACGGCGCCACGGCGGCGCCAGAGGACGAGGTGCTCGGCTGGGGCGACCTGGTGGTGGCGACCGGGAGCCGGCCCGTCGTGCCGCCCGTCGACGGGCTCGGCGACGTGCCGTGGTGGACGAGCGACCAGGCCCTCACGAGCAGGGAGCGGCCCGGTCGCCTCGTCGTGGTCGGAGGTGGTCCCGTCGGTTGCGAGCTCGCCCAGGTCTACGCCCGCTTCGCCAGCGAGGTCACCATCGTGGAGGCCGGCGAGGGCCTCCTCGACCGGGAGGAGCCAGAGGTGTCGGCCGCCCTCTGCGCCGCCCTCGGAGACGAGGGGATCGTCGTCCGGCGCTCCTCGGTGGTGACGAGGGTCGAGCCGGCCCCGGGAGGAGGCGTGAGGGCGCAGGTCGCGCCAGCGGACGGGGCCCCGGTGGGCGGCCCGCCGTCGGGGCCGGTCGACGCCGACCGGCTCCTCGTCGTCACCGGCCGCCGTCCGAACGTCGACGACATCGGCCTCGAGGTCCTCGGGCTCGACCCGTCCGGGCTGGCGGTCGACGAGCGCTGCCGGGTGGTCGGTGCTCCACGGGTCTGGGCGGTCGGTGACGTCAACGGCGTCGCCCCCTACACCCACGCCGCCAACCACCAGGCACGGGTGGTGGCGGCGAACCTGCTCGGTCGCGACGAGGTCGACGACCGCAGCGCCACCCCCCGCTGCGTCTACACCGAGCCGTCGGTGGCAGCCGTGGGGCTCACCCGGGCCGAGGCCGAGGAGGCGGGCCTCGACGTGGCGAGCGCCACGTTCGACCCCGGCGAGACGGCCAGGGCCGCCAGCGACGACGCCGGTGGCGGGGTCGTGGTCCTCGTCGCCGACGTCCGACGGTCGGTGCTCGTGGGCGCCAGCCTCGTCGGCCCCTCGGCGGACGAGTGGCTCGGGCAGCTCACGCTCGCCGTCCGGGCGGCCGTCCCCCTCGAGGTGCTGGCCGACGTCGTCCAGGCCTTCCCCACCTACAGCGAGGCGCTGACCCCGGCCCTCCGGGCGCTGCTGGAGGGGTGAGCCGCCCCGTGGACGGCGCCGGCTTCCAGGGGCGGGTGGCGGCGGCGGTCGCGGCCATCCCGCCGGGGACGGTCTCGACCTACGGCGAGGTGGCGGTGGAGGCCGGCTTCACGACCGGCGCCAGCAGGGCCGTCGGCAACGTGCTCCAGCGGGTCGAGGGCCTCCCGTGGTGGCGGGTCGTGACCGCCTCCGGCCGGCTGGTCCCCGGGCTCGAGGAGCGCCATGCGCAGCTGCTGCGGGCCGAGGGGGTTGCCCTGAGCGCCGGGCGCGTCGGACTGCCGGGTGCTCGCCGCCCCGCCTCGTCAGCGCGCCCTCCAGCCGGCGAGCACCGCTGAGCCGAGGGCCGGCCACGCCTCACGGGCCCAGGGTCCGAAGGGGCGGTCGGTGAGCACGGTGCAGGCCACCCCCGCCTCGGGGTCGACCCAGCAGAACCCGCCGGCCCGGCCGAAGTGGCCGAAGGTGGCGGCCGACGCCTCCGGTGCGGTCCAGTGCGGCGACTTCTGGCCCCGCACCTCGGCGCCGAGGCCCCAGTCGTTCGGGCGCTGCTGGCCGAAGCCCGGCAGCACGCCGTCCAGGCCCGGGAAGGCGACCCCCCTGAGGAGCGCAGCGGTCTCGGCCGACACGAGGGTGGGGGCGAGCAGCTCGGCGCCCAGCGCGGCCAGATCCCGGGCGGGCCCCACGGCGCCTGCAGCGGGTGAGCCCTCGAGCCGGGTCCCCGTCATGGCGAGGGGGGCGAGCACGGCCTCCTCCAGGTACGTGGAGAAGTCCATCCCGGCTGCCACGGCGAGCGCCTCGGCCAGCACCTCGAAGCCGGCGTTCGAGTAGATCCGCCTGGTGGCCGGGGGCGCGACCGGGTCACGGCCCTCGGTGCCGAGACCTGAGGCGTGCGCCAGCAGGTGGGCCACCGTCGCCCCGGGAGGTCCGGCCGGCCCGTCGAGGTCGAGCGTCCCCTCCTCGCACGCCACGTGGACGGCCAGCGCGGTGAGCAGCTTCGTGACCGACGCCCACGGGAGCCGGCGGTCCAGCGCCCCGTGGGTGGCGTGCACGCCGTCCGGCCCCACCACCGCCACGGCGGCGACGCCCACGGGCCACGACGCCACCGACCCGAGCGGGTCCGGTTCAGCCTCTCGCGTGCTCATCGGCGCGCAGCTCGAACCAGATGGCCTTGCCCTCCCCAGCGGGGTCGACGCCCCACCGGGCGGCGAGGGCGTCGACGAGGTGGAGGCCGCGGCCGTGCTCGGCCTCGTGGACGGGCCGGCGCAGCGCAGGGATGAGCGGGTTCGAGTCGGCGACGGAGATCCGCGCGCCGCCCGGGATCCCCTCGACCGACACCCGCACCCCCGAGTGGGCGTGGACGACCGCGTTCGTGACGACCTCGCTCGTCAGCAGCTCGGCGACCTCGTCGAGCCCCCGCACGCCGAAGGCGTCGAGGGCGGTGAGCACGAAGCGCCGGGCCCGGCGGGCGCTGAGCGGGTGGGCGGGCAGGTCGGTGGACGCCGACGTCGTCGAGGCCGCCCGCTCGGGCACCCGGACCACGAGGATGGCGAGGTCGTCGCGCGGCGCATCCTCGACGAACGCCCGCGCCGCCGTCTCGATCCGCTCCGCGAGGGTGTCGGCGGTGAAGCCGGCACAGCGCCCCAGCACCTGGGCCAGGCCCTCCTCCTCGAAGAAGCGGTCGCCGGCGTGCCGCTCGGTGATGCCGTCGGTGAAGAGCACGAGGGAGTCGCCGGGCGCGAGCACCACGGTCGCGTCGGCGATCTCGGGGGTCGCGACGATGCCGAGCAGGGTGCCGGCCAGGCCGACCTGGACGGTCGAGCCGTCCGCCCGCAGCAGGAAGGGGAGGGGGTGGCCGGCCACCGCCAGCTCGACGGAGACCCCGGTCGGCAGGGGGGTGAGGGTGCCCACGACCATGGTGCAGAAGCGCGGGTCGCCGTCGGGGCCCTCGTCGTCCTGGTCCACCTGACCACCTCGGACGAGCACCTCGTTCAGGTGGCGGAGCATCTCGGCGGGCGTCGACTCGATGATGGCGGCGGAGCGGATGGTGCTGCGGGCCACCCCGGTGAGCGCCGCCGCCTCGACGCCCTTGCCCCGCACGTCGCCGATCACCACGTGCCACGACCCCGAGCCCGGCTCGCCCGCCGGGAAGACGTCGTAGAAGTCGCCGCCGACCTCCACCCCGTCCCCGCCGGCGACGAAGCGGGTCGCCACCTCGAGGCCGGGGATCTTCGGCGCGACGGGGGGGAGCAGGGTCGCCTGCAGCGTGCGGGCGACGTGGGCCCGCTCCCCGAAGAGCTGCGCGTTGGCGATGGCCTGGCTGGCGCGGGCGCACAGCTCCCGGACGAGCACCAGGTCGTCGAGCTCGAGGTGCCTGTCGCCGGTGGTGCCGAGGCTGACCGCCCCGCGGGGCCTTCCCCTCGCGTGCAGCGGCACCACCACGAGCGACGTGAGCTCGATGGCGCGCAGCTGTGCGAGGTGGTGGTCGTCGACGGCGATCGTCCGCAGCACCGCCTCGTCGACGACCGGGATCAGCACCTCGTTCCCGGTCCTGACCACGGCGCCGACCCCTGCTCCGTCGGCCAGACCCGGCTGGTGCTCCTCGTACAGCAGGCGCACGGCGGCCGCCCGCTGGGGGTCGACGTGGGCCACCTTCACCACCGCGATGCGGTCGTCGACGACGAGGGAGATCGCGCACACGTCGGCGAGGCGGGGCACGGCGAGCTCGGCCACCTGCGCCAACGTCCGCTCCCAGTCGAGCGAGGCGGCGAGGGTGGTGCTGGCGGCGGCCAGGAACGCCAACCGTGACGACGCCGCCTCGGCCTGTGCCCTGGCGGCCGCCTCGGCCTCGTACGCCTTGCTCCGGTCGAGGGCGACGGCGCACTGCAGGGCGAGCGCCTCGAGGAAGCTGCACTCGTCCTCGTCGAACAGCCGCTCCACGTCGAAGCCGAGGCCGATGGCGCCGATGGCGCGACCCCGGGTGGACAGGGGCAGCCCGACCAGGGCGCGGCGCCCGCTCTGCTCGATCTCGGTGGCGAGCTCGGGGAAGCGGCCCACGATCTCCTGCACGTCGCGCAGCAGCACCGACTGGCCGGTCTGGATGGCGACGGCCATCGGGGCGCCGTCGGTCAGGGCGAAGGTGGCCCACCGGGCCACCATGTCCGGCGGGAACCCCCTCGCCCCGGCCACCCGCACGGTGGCGCCGTCGGGGTCGAGGAGCGAGAGCGCGGCGGCGGCCGCCCCGACCGACTCGGCCATCTCGTCGAGCACCACGGCCGTGACGTCCCGGGTGGTGCGGGCGGCGGTGAGCCGCACCCCGACCTCCTGCAGGCGGACGAGGCGCTCGTACGCACCCGGTCGGGGAGCGGGTCCCGGATCAGGTCGCGGGGTGGCGCCGCCGCCGGGGTCGGGAGGGCCCCCGCCCCCGGGACCCGGGAGCTCGTCTCCGGGCACGGTCAGACCCGCCCGTACAGCCGGTCACCGGCGTCGCCGAGGCCGGGGACGATGAAGGCGCGGTCGTCGAGGTCGGGGTCGAGCGCAGCGACGACGATGTCGACGTCGGGGCAGCGGGAGGCCATGAGCTCGACCCCCTGCGGGGCGGCGAGCAGGCACACGGCGGCCACCCGTGCTGCGCCCCGCTCGGCGAGCAGCTCGCACGTCCACGCCAGGGACCCCCCGGTGGCGAGCATCGGGTCGAGCACGATCGCCGTCGTGGATGCGATGTCGGCCGGGAGGCGCACGCAGTACGGCGTGGGCTGCTTCGTGTCCTCGTCCCGGGACAGCCCGACGAGGCCGACCTCGGCGGTGGGGACGGCGGTGAGGGCGCCCTCCAGCAGGGCGAGGCCGGCCCGCAGGATCGGGACGAGGAGCGGCTGGTGGTCGACGAGCGTGGACGTGGCGGCCTCGAGCCCGAGCGGCGTGACGACGGAACCCGGGCGCGTCGGGAGCCAGCGCGTCGCCTCGTAGACGAGGAAGCCGGCCAGCTCGCCGCTGACCCGGCGGAACTCGGCCGAGCCGGTGGTGGCGTCTCGGAGCACCGCCACGCGGTGGGCGACGAGGGGGTGGTCGACCACGTGCAGCGACATCGGGGGGCAGCCTAGGGAGCGCGGCTCCCCTCGGAGCCCCGTGCCTCTGGGACGGCGTCGCGGACGCTGGCGGTCACGATGCCGGCGAGGAGGTGGCCGAGGTCGTCCGCTGCGGCCCGTCCCCGGGCCAGCACGTCGGCGTGGTCGATCGGTGCTGCCACCACGCCGGCGGCCGGGTTCGTGACGAGGGACAGGCCGAGGACCTCCACCCCGAGCTGCCGCGCGGCGATGGCCTCCAGCACGGTGGACATGCCGACGAGGTCGGCGCCGAGCGCACGGGCCATGCGCACCTCGGCGGGTGTCTCGTACGAGGGACCGAGGAAGGCGGCGTAGACGCCCTCCGGCAGCGTCGGGTCGACGGCCGAGGCGATGGCCCGGAGCCGGGGCGACCAGCACTCGGTGAGGTCGACGAAGCGCGGGCCGCTCGGTGGCGCCGGGCCGACGAGGGGGTTGGCCCCGGTGAGGTTCAGGTGGTCGGCGATCAGGACGGGGCGCCCGACCGACAGGGCGGGGTCGACGCCGCCGGCGGCGTTCGTGAGCACGATCGCGGCGCAGCCGGCGGCGACGGCGGTCCGGACGCCGTGGACCACGGCGTCGGTGCCGTGCCCCTCGTAGAGGTGGGAGCGCCCGACCAGCACGAGGACCGGGTGGCCGTCGACCTCCACGGACCGGACCACGCCGGCGTGCCCTGCGACGCCGGGGGCGGGGAAGCCGGCCAGGTCGGACATGGCGAGCTCGGCGACGGTGGTGCCGAGGTGCACGGCGGCGGGTGCCCAGCCGGACCCGAGGACCACCGCCAGGTCGTGCGCCGCAACCCCCGTGCGCGCTGCGATCGTGGCTGCGTCGGCCGCCGCCCGCTCGTGGGGCCCGGGGCCCGCCTCCACCTGCCCCGTCGGCTGCGCCGTCATCTGCGGCCATGCTCGCACGCCCGTGGTGCACGCCACGGCCACGGGCCACGGCTACTTTGTGGGGGATCCCACACCTGTCCGACGGGGGGGATCTCCCACACCTCGGCCTCCCGCACCTCGGCTGGCCGCCGATTCGTTGGAGGCCACGTTGCGCACCAGGCGCTGGTTCCAGATCACCGCTCTGCTGGCCGGGCTCAGCCTCTTCGCTGCGGCCTGCGCCGACGAGGACGACGAGGTCGCCACCGACGACCAGTCCGAGACCGAGGACGGCTCCGAGACCGAGTCGGAATCGGACACCGAGTCTGAATCCGAGTCGGGAGCGGGCTCCGGTTCGGGAGGGGAGGGCTTCAAGGCCTGCCAGGTGACCGACATCGGTGGCATCGACGACCGCTCGTTCAACGAGACGGCGTACGAGGGCATCCTGCGGGCCGAGGAGGAGCTCGGGGCCGAGTCCGAGTTCCTCGAGTCGGGTGGCGAGGAGGACTACGCCACGAACATCGCCGCCCTCATGGACCAGGGCTGCGACCTGATCGTCACGGTCGGGTTCCTGCTGGGAGACGCAACCCTGGAGGCGGCCGAGGCCAACCCCGACCAGGACTTCGCCATCGTCGACTTCGCCTACGACGAGCCGGTCGACAACATCAAGCCGCTGCTGTTCAACACGAACGAGGCTGCGTTCCTCGCCGGGTACCTCGCCGCCGGCATGACCGAGACGGGCACCGTCGGCACCTTCGGCGGCGTCAACGTCCCGCCGGTCACGATCTTCATGGACGGGTTCCTGGCCGGCATCGAGCACCACAACACCGAGAAGGGGACCGACGTCGCGCTCCTCGGGTGGGACGGCGCCGACGGCCTCTTCACCGGTGACTTCGAGGACCAGGACAAGGGTCGCCAGACCGCCCAGTCGCTCCTCGACGAGGGCGCCGACATCGTCTTCCCCGTGGCCGGACCCGTCGGCCTCGGCGCCGCAGCCGCCGTGCGAGACGCCGGCGACGCCAACATGGTGTGGGTCGACTCCGACGGGTGCGAGAGCGCTGCGGAGTTCTGCGACCTCTTCATCACGAGCGTGCTCAAGAACATCGACAACGCCGTCTTCGACACCATCGAGACGGCGCAGGCGGGCGAGCTCGACGGTGAGCCGTACCTCGGCACGCTGGAGAACGACGGCGTCGGCCTGGCCGAGCTCCACGAGTTCGAGGACGACGTGCCCCAGGAGCTGAAGGACGAGCTCGAGGCGCTGCAGGCGTCGATCATCGCCGGCGACATCCCCGTGGGCGGCTGAGCACCGACCGAACCCACCCGCCGTCGGGTCGAGCATGAGGGTCGAGCTCCGGGGGATCACGAAGCGCTTCCCCGGCGTGGTGGCCAACGCCGACGTCGACCTCGAGGTCGACGGCGGCCAGGTGCTCGCCCTGCTGGGGGAGAACGGCGCCGGCAAGTCCACCCTCATGAACGTGCTGTTCGGGCTGTACGAGCCGGACGGGGGGGAGATCCTCCTCGACGGCTCGCCCGTCCGCTTCGCCAGCCCTGCCGCGTCGATCGCCGCCGGCATCGGGATGGTCCACCAGCACTTCATGCTGGTGCCGGTGTTCTCCGTCCTCGAGAACGTCATGCTCGGGGTGGAGACCACCACCCGCCTCGGCGGCCTCGACCGCCGCGCGGCCCGCGCCCGGCTGGTCGAGCTGTCGGCTGCCTACAACCTCCAGGTCGACCCCGACGCCGACGTCGAGGACCTGTCGGTGGGCGCCCAGCAGCGGGTGGAGATCCTGAAGGCGCTCTACCGGCAGGCCGACTGCCTGATCCTCGACGAGCCGACGGCGGTGCTGACGCCACCCGAGATCGACGACCTCTTCCGCATCATCACCACCCTCACCGAGTCGGGCAGGTCGGTGATCTTCATCTCCCACAAGCTGGGCGAGGTGCGCCGGATCGCCGACCGGATCACGGTGCTGCGCCGCGGCGAGGTGGTCGGCACCACCACCCCGGCCGAGTCCAGCGAGGCCGACCTCGCCGCGTTGATGGTGGGGCGCGAGGTGCAGCTCGTGGTCGACAAGTCCCCGGCCCGGCCCGGGCAGCCGGTCCTTCGGGTCGAGGGCCTCCGGGTCCTCGACGAGCGCGGGGTCGCTGTGGTCGACGGGGTCAGCTTCGAGGTGGCGGCCGGTGAGATCGTTGCGGTGGCGGGGGTGCAGGGCAACGGCCAGACCGAGCTGGTCGAGGCGCTGGCCGGCCTCCGGGCGGTCGATGCGGGGACCGTCCACCTCGACGGGGAGGACGTGACCGGCCTCCAGCCACGACGGCTCCTCGAGCGGGGGATGGCCCACGTGCCCGAGGACCGCCAGCGCGACGGCGTGGTGGGGGCGTTCCCCGTGCGCGACAACCTCGTGCTCAACACGTTCCGGCGCAGGCCCTTCGCCCGCGGCTTGCGGATCGACCGTCGAGCGATCAGGGACAACGCGAGCCGGCTCATGGCCGACTTCGACATCCGGGCGGCGTCGCCCGAGGTGGCCGCGGCCACGCTCTCCGGCGGCAACCAGCAGAAGGTGATCGTGGCTCGCGAGTTCGGCCACGCCGACCGCCTGCTCATCGCCGCCCAGCCCACCAGGGGCCTCGACGTCGGCTCCATCCAGTACATCCACCGCCGGATCGTCGACAAGCGCGACGAGGGCGCGGCCGTGCTCCTCGTCTCGACCGAGCTCGACGAGGTGCTGGCCCTCGCCGACCGGGTGATCGTCGTCTTCCGCGGCCACATCGTCGGCACCGTCCCCCGGGCCGACGCCACCAGGGACCACCTCGGCCTGCTCATGGCGGGGGCGACCGCGTGAGCGCTGCGCTGGCGCGCGCCGGGCGGGTGGCGCTGGTGCCCGCCCTCGCCATCTTCAGCGCACTCGCGGTCGGCGGGCTCATCATCGTCGTGTCCGACAGCACCGCCCTGCGGGACTGGAGCTCGTTCGTGGCGAACCCGGGACGGGCCCTGTCGACGTCGTGGGACGTGGTCAGCGGGGCGTACGGAGCGCTGTTCCGGACCTCCCTCGGCGGCCGGCGGGCGATCAGCGAGACCCTCCTCGAGGCCACCCCGCTCGTCCTGACCGGGCTGTCGGTGACGTTCGCGTTCCGAGCCGGGCTCTTCAACATCGGCGGCGACGGGCAGTTCCTGGCCGGCGCCCTCACGAGCGTCTACGTCGGCTTCTCCCTCGACATCCCTGCCGCCCTCCACCTGCCCCTCGCCCTGGCGGCCGGGGTGGCGGCAGGGGCGCTTTGGGGCGGGATCGCCGGCGTGCTGAAGGCCAGGACCGGGGCCCACGAGGTGATCACCACGATCATGTTGAACTTCGTGGCCCTCCGCCTCGTCGACTACGCGCTCTCCACCGACGTGTTCCGGCGCACGGGCAGGAGCGACCCCATCTCGAAGCAGGTGCTGGAGACGGCCAGGCTGCCCAGGTTCAGCGACGACCTGCGGGTCCACGCCGGCCTCGTCCTGGCGCTCGTCACGGCCTACGGCGTCTGGTGGCTGCTGTTCCGCTCCACCACCGGGTTCCGGGTCCGGGCCGTCGGCGCCAGCCCGTCGGCCGCCCGCTACGCCGGGATGGCCGTCGGCGGGACCTGGGTCCTGTCGATGCTCGTCGCCGGCGGGCTGGCGGGGCTGGCCGGCGCCACCACCGTGCTCGGGGTGCGCTTCAGCCTCACGGGCGGCTTCTCGAACCTCGGCTTCGACGCCATCGCGCTCGCCCTCCTCGGACGCTCCCACCCGGCGGGCGTGGTCGCCGCCGCGCTGCTGTTCGGGGTGCTGCGGGCAGGTGCCACGGGCATGGCCGCCGAGGCCTCCACCCCGGTGGACATCATCGTCGTCATCCAGGCGCTCGTGATCGTCTTCGTGGCCGCCCCGTCCCTCATCCGCTCCGTCTACCGGATCGGAGCGGGTCGTGGCACCGGCCCCGTCGCCTTCTCGTCGAGCTGGGGCTCCTGAGGTGGCCACGGTGACGGCGGCCACCAGGGCAGCGGGCGTGCTGACGACCAGCCAGGCGGCGGAGCGCCGGCGGGCGAGGACGATCGGGGTGGTGTTCCTCCTCGCGGCGGCGGTGATGGGGGCGGGGTTCGGGCTCGGGGTCGAGGCCGGGCTCGACTCCACGTTCGGGTTGAACGTGCGGGGCACCGGCGCCGAGCTGCCCGACCTGGTGGTGCCGTCCCGCCTCGTGGCCGCGGTGCTGGCCGTGGTGTGCGCCGGCCTCGGCGGCGTGCAGCTGGCCCGGGGCTTCACCCGCCGGCTGCCGGCGGTGGCGGCGGTGGTGGCCGTGTGCTTCGTGGCCGCCTTCCTCACCTGGGCGGCGGCGGGGGCGTCGTTCAACCTCACCGGCATGCTGCAGAGCACGCTGCTGCGGGCCACCCCCCTGGCGCTGGGGGCCTGCGCCGGGGTGCTGTGCGAGCGGGCGGGCGTCGTCAACATCGCCCTCGAAGGGATGATGCTCACCGCGGCCTTCACCGGGGCCCTCGTCGCGAGCGCAGCAGGCGACCAGCTGGTCGGCGTGGTCGGTGCGGTGGCGGTGGGTGGCCTGCTCGGCCTCGTCCTGGCGCTGCTGTCGATCCGCTACCGGGTCGACCAGATCATCGGCGGGACCGTGATCAACATCTTCGCCCTCGGCCTCACCAGCTTCCTCTCCCAGAAGGTGTTCTCGGAGTACCAGGAGCTGAACAGCCCCGGCGTGCTGCGGGTCGTGCGCATCCCGCTGCTGGCAGAGCTCCCCGTGCTCGGTCCGGTCCTGTTCGCCAACAACCTGTTCGTGTACGCCATGCTCCTCCTCGTCCCGCTGCTCACGATCGGGCTGTTCCGCACCCGCTGGGGCCTGCGGGTGAGGGCCGTGGGGGAGCACCCGCGCGCCGCCGACACCGTGGGGATCGACGTGCTGCAGGTGCGCTACCGCACCGTCGTCCTCGGCGGGATGGTGGCGGGCCTGGCCGGGGCCTTCTTCACGCTCGGGTCGGTCGGCCGCTTCGACGAGAACATGACCGCCGGCCGCGGCTTCATCGCCCTGGCCGCGCTCATCTTCGGCCGCTGGCACCCCGTGGGCGCCCTCGCCGCCGCACTGGTGTTCGGCTTCGCCGAGTCGCTCCAGAGCAAGCTGGCCATCCTCTCCACCCCCATCCCGTCGGAGTTCCTGCTGATGGCGCCCTACCTGGTGACGCTGCTCGTCGTCGCCGGCGTCGTCGGCCGCTCCCGGGCTCCCGCCGCCGACGGCCAGCCGTACGTGAAGGGCTGACCGTGGGTGACGAGGACGACGACCGGGGGGTGGACTGGGCCGCCCTCCGGGCGGCGGCGGATGCCGCCGGCCGCACCGCCTACGCCCCCTACTCGGGCCTGCGGGTGGGCGCCGCCGCCCTGGTGGACGACGGGCGGTTGGTCACCGGCTGCAACGTCGAGAACGCGTCGTTCGGCCTGACGCTGTGCGCCGAGTGCGGGCTCGTGTCGGAGCTGCACCGCAGCGGCGGCGGCCGCCTCGTCGCCTTCGCCTGCCGCGACGTCGACGGCGACCGCCTGCTCATGCCCTGCGGCCGCTGCCGGCAGCTCCTCTGGGAGGCGGGCGGACCCGAGCTGCTCGTCGACGCCCCCGGCGGACCGGCGCCGCTGGCCGACATCCTGCCCTTCGCCTTCTCGGCCGAGGGGCTGCCCTCGGATGGCGACGGGCCGGGCCGGTGAGCGCCGTCGAGGTCATCCGCACGAAGCGCGACGGCGCCCGGCTGAGCGACGAGCAGATCCGCTGGTTCGTCGACGCCTACACCAGGGGCGAGGTGGCCCACGAGCAGGCCGCAGCGCTGTGCATGGCGATCTTCCTGCGGGGCATGGAGCCCGCTGAGCTGGCGACGTGGACCGACGCCATGCTCCGGTCCGGTGAGCGGCTCGACCTGAGCGACCTGCGCCGACCGAGCGTCGACAAGCACTCGACCGGGGGGGTGGGCGACAAGGTCTCGCTCGTGCTCGTGCCGCTCGTGGCGGCCTGCGGGGCGGCGGTCCCGCAGCTGTCGGGACGGGGCCTCGGCCACACCGGCGGGACCCTCGACAAGCTCGAGGCGATCCCCGGCTGGCGGGCGGTGCTGTCGAACGACGAGATCAGGCGGGTGCTGCGGGACGAGGGCGGGGTCATCTGCGCGGCGGGGGAGGGGCTGGCGCCGGCTGACCGCAAGCTCTACGCCCTGCGCGACATCACCGCCACGGTCGAGTCGATCCCGCTCATCGCCAGCTCGATCATGAGCAAGAAGATCGCCGAGGGCACCGGGGCCCTCGTGCTCGACGTGAAGGTGGGGCGCGGCGCGTTCATGGCCGACCTGGCCGATGCGAGGTCGCTGGCCGAGACCATGGTCGGCCTCGGCGAGGCCCACGGGGTGCGCACCCGGGCGCTGCTCACCGGCATGGACACCCCGATGGGACGCACCGCCGGCAACGCGCTCGAGGTCGCCGAGGCGGTCGAGGTGCTGCAGGGCGGCGGACCTCCCGACCTGGTGGAGCTCACGGTCGCCCTGGCCCGGGAGATGCTCGACCTCGTGGGGATCGAGGCCGACCCGGCTGCCGCCCTGGCCGACGGGACCGCACACCAGCGCTGGCGGGCGATCATCTCGGCCCAGGGTGGGGACCCCGACGCGCCGCTGCCGCTCGCCGCCGAGCGGCACACCGTCGTCGCGCCACGCTCCGGTGTCCTGCAGCGACTCGACGCCCTCGACGTCGGCGTCGCCGCCTGGCGCCTGGGGGCCGGTCGGGCCCGCAAGGAGGACCCGGTGTCGGCCACGGCAGGCGTCACCTGGCGGGCCACGGTGGGTGAGCCCGTGGTCGCCGGGGCGCCGCTGCTCGAGCTGCACGGCGACGACCCAGCCCGCTTCGAGGGGGCCCTGGCCGCCCTCGAAGGCGCCTTCGACATCGGCGCTGCGCCGGTCGGGGCGGCGCCGCTGGTCCTCGGGCGCGTCGTCCCGGAGCACGGCGCCGGGCGCCGGTAGCGTCGCCCCCTGATGACCGACCGACCGACGGCCGAGCAGATCCGCCGGGCCCCGAAGGTCCTCCTCCACGACCACCTCGACGGGGGGCTGCGACCCGCCACCATCGTGGAGCTGGCCGCCGAGCACGGCTACCACGGCCTGCCCACCACCGACCCGGAGGCCCTCGCGAGCTGGTTCCACGCCAGCGCCACGAGCCACAGCCTCGAGCGCTACCTGGAGACCTTCCAGCACACCGTCGGGGTCCTCCAGGACCGTGACGCCATCACCCGGGTGGCGGCGGAGTGCGCGGAGGACCTGGCCGCCGACGGCGTGGTCTACGCCGAGGTCCGCTTCGCCCCCGAGCTCAGCGTCGACCGTGGCCTCACCCTCGACGAGGTGGTGGAGGCGACGCTCGAGGGCTTCAGGATCGGCTCCGAGGGGACCGGCCTGACCATCCGTGGACTGGTGACGGCCATGCGCACCGCCGCCCGGTCGCTCGAGATCGCCGAGCTGTCCGTGCGCTGGCGGGACGCAGGCGTGGTGGGGTTCGACATCGCCGGCGCCGAGAAGGGCCACCCCCCGACGCGGCACCTCGACGCCTTCCAGCTGATCCAGCGGGAGAGCTTCCGGTTCACGATCCACGCCGGTGAGGCGTTCGGCCTCCCGTCGATCTTCGAGGCGCTGCAGTGGTGCGGCGCCGACCGGCTCGGGCACGGCGTGCGCATCGTCGACGACATCACGGTCGACGACGACGGCCGGGCCACCCTCGGGAGGCTCGCCACCTACGTGCGCGACACCCGCGTCCCCCTCGAGATGTGCCCCAGCTCCAACGTGCAGACGGGGGCGGCCCCCTCCATCGCCCAGCACCCCATCGGCCTGCTCCGGCGCCTGCGCTTCCGGGTGACGGTCAACACGGACAACCGCCTGATGAGCGGCGTCACCATGACGAGCGAGATGGCGGCCCTGGTCGAGGCCTTCGAGTACGGCTGGAACGACCTCGAGTGGTTCACCCTCAACGCGATGAAGAGCGCGTTCCTGCCCTTCGACCAGCGCCTCGCCCTCATCGACGAGCGCATCAAGCCCGGCTACGCGGCGGCCCGGGCGCTCAGCTGAGGCGGCTGCACGTGCAGCGGTGGTTCCTGGACGGGGTGGTCGCCGGCCTTGCCGCCTGGCCCCCGAGCGAGCTCCCCTCCGCCCTCGACCACCGACGCGCCGGTCGGCCGTGGTGGTCGACCGACGCCGCCGCCGCCACCCTCGTGCTCCCGGCGACGCTGCCGGTCCACCGGCGCCGGGCGGCGGGAACGGCCCTACGGGTCCTGGTCGCCGTGAACTGGGGGGTGGTCCTGTCCAGGTGGCTCGACCACGAGCACCCGGTCCTCCACGGGGCCGGCGCCGGGGTGGCGCTCGGGTTGTTCGAGTACGGCCTCGTCGGCAGGCGCCAGCCCCTCATCCGGGCCCTGCCGGCCGCACCGCAGCTGCTCGACCAGGTCGTCTTCGGCGCGGTCGCCGGGGCCGTCCTCACCCGGCGGCGACGAGCGGGCTGACCTCGCTCGGGGCTCAGGCTCCTGGCCACCTGTTCGTGGCGTCCTCCACGGCGAGCGCATCGAGCACCAGCTTCCACGAGGCGAGGCCGTGCTCGCAGACGCCCTCGAGCGCCACCAGGCACTCGTCCGGGCAGCGGCACACGCCATCGGCCGACCAGTCGGCCAGCGTCGCCGGGTCGGGGGGCGCCCAGCCGCTGTTCACCTCGAACCAGGCGTGGGTGGCTCGGAGGGCGCGGGCTGCGGGTTCCTCGATCACGCCGGGTTTGCTAGCGCTCGGGCAGCGGGAGGCGGTAGAGGGCCACCTCGGCTTGAAGCTCCTCGGCCGCCGAGGGGGGGAACGCCACCACCGCGCAACGGCACGCCCCTGAGAGCTCGACCTCCTCGTTGAGGGTGGCGAGCCGGTCGAGATCGGCCTGGTCGAGGCCGCCGACGTCCTCCACCAGGAAGGGGAACAGCGAGGAGTCGAGGTACCCGACGAGCTCGGGCCGACCCTCCCGGCGCAGCTGGGCCCCCAACCGTCGTTGCAGCTGGACGAGCGCAGCCTCGTCGGCTTCCGCCAACGGGGTCGTCCGGAACAGCTCGTCGGCGCCGCGCCGTCCGGTCAGGTCGCTCACGAGGTGGCCGTCCTGCACGATGTACCAGACTGCGTCGACCTCGGCCGGCGTCGCCACCCGGCCGTGGCCCCACTTGTAGCCCCACTCCCTGTCGACGCGCATGGGCACGCCCTGGCGGTCGAGCTCGTCGAAGACGCCCTCCATGATCCCACCGAGCCCGGAGCCCCGGATGAGCACCGGCCCGGGCGGCGGGCCCTCGTCCTCGAGCTGCTCGACGACGTCGGCTGCGACAGGCTCGTAGGGGAGAACCTGTCCCCGGTCGCTCCGCGCCACGTACCTCGTCGTGCCCCAGACCTCCACGAGCAGGACCCCGACGGCGACCACCGCGACCGCACCCGCGACGTACCGGCGTCGGTGCAGGCCCAGCGTGGGGGCGACGAGGAGCACGAGGCTCGCCAGGAGCATCGTCGCGAGCAGGCTCCTCCAGATGAAGAGGTACTCGATCGTCTCACCCCGCAGCCCCGACATCGCCACGATGCCGCACGCAGAGGCCACGACCATCAAAGAGGCGAAGCGGCTGGCGGACCGGGACGGCCTGCGCCTGTTGCACCACGCCGCCACGCAGATGAGGACGGCGGGTACGAGGAGCCAGGCCAAGGAGGAGGGCAGCACGGACGGGCTGAGGCCGGCGGTCGGCTGGTCCCCGCCGAACCACGGGGGGGGCAGGCGGAACTCCGTCGCCCACAGCCCGAGGCCCGTCTCGAGCCCCGAGACCGGGTCCTCGGACTCCGTGAAGTACCGCCACGTCTTGGTCAGGTTGCCCGTCCGGCCGGAGTCGGCCACCTGCTCGATGACCACGGGCGACCAGAGGACGGCCCCGACGATGGCGCTGGTGCGCAGGGGGCGTGCCCACGCCCGCAGGGCCGCCCACAGGCCGCCGGCGTCACGTCCCACGACCCACGCCGTCCACGCCGCCGGGAGCCCGACCAGCAGGAGGTAGCCGACGTGGCTCTGCAGCAGGAAGGTCCCCACCACCACCGTCCAGGGCAGGAGGCGCCGCTCGCCCAGCGACACCGACCAGAGCAGCAGCAGGTACAGCGCCAGGAACGGGAAGGCGATGTTGGGGTTCCAGTGGTGCAGGAACAGGTACCCGCCGGGGTAGCCGAGGTGGAGGGCCAGCAGGATCGCCAGCACCACGGCGAGGCCGCCACGTCGCCACGCCAGCGCAGCGCTCCCGGCGATGGCGACGCCCTGGAGCACGGCACCCCCCACGAGCGTCGCCCACGCCGGGCTGCCGAGCAGGCCGGAGGGCACACCGATCAGCCAGAACAGCATCGGCCCCGGGTGGTTGAAGCCCCGGCTGTACGGGCCGGTCAGCGGGAGGTTGCCGGACCACACGTCGCGGACCCGGAGGTCGATGTAGGCCAGGTCCTGGACCGGGAGGTAGTCGCGACCGGTCCTGGTGACCACCACGACGAGCACCGGCAGCAGCGCGACGATCGTGAGCCCGAGGGCCGCAGCACGGGCACGTCGCCCGCGACCGCGCGTGGGTCCGGCCCCCGCTCCGTCGTCCGACCGCCCGTGGAGCGTCGCGGCGAGGTCCTCGTCCCACGGTGCGCCGGTGAGCTGCGTCACGATCCGGCAACCTACCGGTGCCCCGGGTCCGCCCCGGGTCCGGCGGCCCCGGCGCAGCGCTGTCTTTCGCTCGTGGCGCCACCTGCTGTCGTGCGCCCGGCTCCTGTCCGACGTCGGCCGCTGATGTGGTCGAATCGACGACCATGGGCGCCTCTCACCAGACCGATGTCGACCCCGGGTCCGCGGCGGGTCGCCCACCGATGCGGGCCTCGGCGCGGGTGGAGGCGCTCCTCGGGCGGCTCAGCGTCGAGGAGAAGGCATCGCTCACGATCGGCTCCGGGGCCTGGCACACCGCCGCCCTCCCTGACCACCGGGTGGGCCGGGTCAAGGTCACGGACGGCCCGACGGGTGCTCGGGGCGATGCCCGCAGCGGTGAGCGTGCCACCTGCTTCCCGGTCGGGGTGTGCCTCGGCGCCTCCTGGAGCACCGAGCTGCTGGCCGAGGTGGGCGCCGCGCTGGCGGACGAGGCCCGCACCAAGGCGGCGCACGTCCTGCTCGGCCCCACCGTGAACCTCCAGCGGACCCCGATCGGCGGGCGGAACTTCGAGTGCTACAGCGAGGACCCGCTCCTCACGGCCCGGCTCGCAATCGCGTTCATCGGCGGGGTCCAGGGGGGCGGGATCGGCACCTCGATCAAGCACTTCGTCGGGAACGACGTCGAGCACGACCGCCACCACGTGAGCGCTGACATGGACGACCGCACCCTCCGGGAGGTGGCGCTGCTCCCCTTCGAGCTGGCCGTGCGGGAGGTCGACCCCTGGACGGTCATGGCCGCCTACAACCGGGTGAACGGCGAGCACGCCACCTCCTCGCGCTGGCTGCTCACCGACCTGCTCAAGGAGGAGTGGGGCTGGCCGGGCGCGGTGGTGTCCGACTGGGGGGCGGTGACCGAGACCGCCGCCACCGCCTTCGCCGGGTGCGACCTGGAGATGCCGGGGCCCGTCGGCTGGCTCGGACCGAGGCTGGCCGAGGCGGTGGGGGCCGGCGAGATCCCCGCCGAGGTGCTGGACGACCTGGCCCGCCGGGTGCTGCACCTGGCCGAACGAGCGGGGAGGCTGGACGACCAGGACGAGCCCCCCGAGGCCTCGGTCGACTCGCCGGAGCTGCGGGCCCTCACCCGTCGGGCCGCCGTGGAGGGGATGGTCCTGCTCAGCAACGACGGGGTGCTGCCGCTCGACCGGGCGGCGCTCACCAGGGTCGCCGTCATCGGACCCAACGCCGAGGTGGGCGTCGTCCAGGGTGGCGGGAGCAGCCAGGTGCTCGTGCACGGCGAGGTGGTCGGGCCGCTCGACGCGCTCCGCCGGGCGCTCGGATCGGAGGTGGAGGTGGTCCACGAGATCGGCTGCACCACGGCGAAGTACGCACCGCTCATCCCCGGTGAGCGCTGGGAGGGCGGCACCGGCTCGGCTCCCGGCATCTCCAGCATGCCCTTCGCCAGGGTCAGCGAGGACGGCCCGGTCCTCGTCGAGCTCTACGACGGTGACCACCTCGACGGCACCCCTGTGCGCACCCACCGGGCCAGTGACATCACCACGACCTTCTTCGGGCGGCTCCGGCCCCTGGCCGACCCGAAGCACTTCTCGGGGCGCTTCTCCGGCACCTACATCCCGGCGGCGACCGGTACCCACGTGCTCGGCCTCTCCGTGGTCGGCAGGGGGCGGGTGCTCGTCGACGGCGTCGAGGTGCTCGACGCCTGGACCGACCCGAGGCCGGGGGACACGTTCTTCGGGAACGGGTCGGAGGAGGTGAGCGGCGCCGTCGACCTCGTCGAGGGCGTGCCCGCCCACGTCGTGCTCGAGTACCGGCGCGAGGACTCGGGGGCCGAGCTCAGCGGCGTGCGCCTCGGCGTGCGACCGCCGGAGCCCTCCGACCTGCTCGAGCGGGCGGTCGCAGCGGCGGCCGGCGCCGACGTCGCCGTGGTGGTCGTCGGCACGACCTCCGAGTGGGAGACCGAGGGGAACGACCGGAGGACGATGGACCTGCCGGGCCGTCAGTCGGCGCTGCTCGAGGCGGTGGCCGCCGCCAACCCCCGGACCGTCGTCGTCGTCAACGCCGGCAGCCCGGTCGACACCGGCTGGGCGCCCGCCTGCGGCGCCGTGCTCCAGGTCTGGTTCGGCGGCCAGGAGATGGGGCCGGCGCTCGCGTCGGTGCTCCTCGGCGAGGAGGATCCGGGCGGCCGCCTGCCCCACACCGTCCCCGCCCGCCTGGAGGACCACCCCGCAGCGGCGAGCTACCCGGGCAGCGACGGCCACCTCGCCTACGACGAGGGGGTGCTGGCCGGCCACCGGTGGTACGACGCGAAGGGCATCGAGCCCCGCCACCCCTTCGGCCACGGCCTCTCCTACGCCACCTTCACCTGGGGCGAGCCCGACCTCGAGGTGGCCGCCGCCGGCGTGGACGCCCCCTCGGTGCGGGTGGCCATCACCGTCACCAACACGAGCGGGCGCACCGGCCACGAGGTGGTGCAGGTGTACGTGCGCCCGCCCGCGGGATCCGACCGTCCCGACCGGGAGCTGAAGGGCTTCGCCAAGGTCCACCTGGATGCTGGCGCGTCAGCGGAGGCCGTCGTCGAGCTCGACGAGGTCGCCTTCCGCCACTGGGATGCCGCCGGAGGCACCTGGACGGTGGATCCCGGGCGCTACGAGGTCCTGGTCGCCGCCTCCTCCCGCGACATCCGAGCGTCCGTCCCCGTCGAGCTGCGGTGACCGCTCAGGCGCTGGGACCCGTCCTGCGCCCGCCGAGCTCGTCGAGGACGGCGCGGAAGGTGGCGTAGCGCTCGTCGCCGACGTCGGCTGCCCACTCGGCCTCCATGGCGCCGATGGCGCCGACGGCCGCCTGACGGACGCGGTCGCCGGCGGGCGTGCGTCGGACCAGCACCGCCCGCCGGTCGGCAGGATCGGCCACCTGGGAGATCAAGCCGTGCTCGGCCAGCTCGCGCAGGCGCTTCCCGACGGCCTGCTTCGTGATCCACGCCCCGCCGGCCAGCGTCGACGGCCGGGTCCCGGACTCCGAGATCAGGTCGAGGATCCGGCCGTGTGACCCCCGGAGCTCGCGCGTCTCCGCAGGCAGGAGGCGCCTGAGGTCGGCGGCGATCCTCCTGTCGAGCGCCTCGAGCCGGGCGAGGACGTGGGTGGACGGGCCCTCCGTCGGCGGGCCGGCTGCGACCCGATCTGTGGCGGTCCTGAGGAGCTGCCAGCGGGGGTGCCGTGATTCGTCAACCACGTTGACGATCGTACGGGTTCGGCTTACGTTTGCGACATGACCCTCGACGTCCACGAGGACGTGATCACGACCGTTGCGCGCGCCGCCACCGGCAGCCCCGGCGCCACCTGCGGTCGGTGGCGGATCGAGCCGTCACCCCACCGGGTGGAGAACATGACGACCGACCGCCTGGACCGCGTGGTGGGCGAGCTCGACGACGGCACGACGTGGTCGGTCTTCGCGAAGACCCTCCACCCGGCCTCCGCCTCGCCGATGTGGCAGCACATCCCGCCCGAGCACCATGCTGCGGTGCTCGAGGACCTCCACTGGCTGGACGAGCCCAGGCTCTACGGGTGCGGCCTGGCCGAGCGCCTGCCCGATGGCATCCGCATGCCCGCCCTCCTGCACGTGAGCGAGGGGCACGCGGGCGAGGGGCCGGGGAGCGAGGGGCACGGGGTCGTGACGCTGTGGCTCGAGGACGTCGCCGACGAAGGCGCCTGGGACCTCGACCGCTACCACCGCAGCGCCCGGGCACTCGGCCGGCTCGGCGGCAGGTGGCCGGAGGAGCGTGCGATGGCCGAGCTCGGCATCGGGCGTCGGCCGATCGAGCGCCTCTGGTTCGGCAAGCTCACCCACCTCGACCTCGTCCTGCAGGCCGACGACGCCTTCTGGGAGGATCCAGCAGTCGCCTCGGTGGTCGACGACCGCCACCGGGCCGACCTCGAGCGGCTCCGGGACGCGGTCCCCGGGCTGCTCGCACGGCTGAGCGCGCTGCCGCACGGGCTGGCGCACGGCGACGCCACGCCTGACAACCTGCGCGAGCCCGGCGACGGGACGGTCGTCGCCATCGACTGGAGCTACGGGTCGAGCGCAGCGCTCGGCAGCGACCTCGGCCAGCTCCTGGCCGGCCGGGTCGAGTCCGGGGTGGGCCACGCCCTGGATCCGGGCGAGCTGCCCGCCGTCGGGGCGGCCATCGTCGACGGCTACCTCGAGGGGCTTGCGAGCGAGGGGTGCGAGGCGGATCGGGCGGCGGTCGAGGAGGCGTGGGCGACGAACCTGGCGGTGCGCTCGGTCTTCTCGGCGTTGATCCTCGACCACCGGCCGGACCTGGGCGGGGCCGACCGCCAGGACCTGCTGGCCCGCCGGGCAGCCCTGGGCCGCTTCGGGCTCGACCTCGCCCTCCGGGTCCTCGCCACCACCTGAGGCCGCAGGTCAGGTGCCGGCCGGGTGCCAGACGGTCTTGATCTCCATCGTGGCGAGGACGTCGGCGGGGGACTGCTCGTCGTCGTCGAGCCACCGGTCGTCGAGCGCCGGCGGGACCACCCGCTTGGTGCTGGGGGCAGCGGCACGTGCCGCGTCGGCCCAGAGCCCGATGGGCGCGCCGGTGAGGTCGAGGGCGTCGACGTCCCGGTGGCCCGCCAGCCACGGGAGCAGCTCCGCCGTGCGACCGCTGACGACGTTCACCACGCCGGCGGGGACGTCGGAGGTGGCCAGCACCTCGCCCAGCGTCGCCGCCGCCAACGGCCACCGCTCGCTGCTCAGCGCGACCACGGCGTTGCCGGCGGCGAGGGCGGGGGCCAGGCGGGTCACGAGGCCGAGCAGCGACGGCACCTCGGGGGCGACGACGCCGACGACGCCGGTGGCCTCGGGCGCGCTGACGTTCCAGAAGGGGCCCGCCACCGGGTTGCGGGTCCCGGCCACCATCTGCACCTTGTCGGCCCAGCCGGCGTACCAGACCCACCGGTCGATCGCGGTGGCGACCTCGCCCTCGGGGTCGGCGGCGCCGGCCGCCGCCACCTCGGCGGCGAGCTGGGCCGCCCGGCCCTCGAGCACCTCGGCCACCCGGTAGAGCACCTGCCCCCGGTTGTACGCCGTCCGGCCCGCCCACCCGGCCTGTGCGCCGCGCGCCGCCCGGACCGCGTCGCGCAGGTCCTTCCGCGAGCCCTGCGCCACCCACGCCAGCACCTGCTCGCCGTCCGCCGACCGCACCGGGTACGAGCGGCCGGACTCCGACCTCGGGAAGGCGCCGCCCACGAACAGCTTGTAGGTCTTGCGGACCGGCAGCCGTCCGGCGGTCATCGGCGCCCGAGCGACACGTAGGACGCAAGGCCGTGCAGGCCGCCCTCACGGCCGAACCCCGACTCCTTGTACCCGCCGAAGGGGCTCGTCGGGTCGAGCTTGTTGAAGGTGTTGGCCCACACGACGCCGGCCTGGAGGCGCTCCGCCGTCCAGAGCACCTTCGACCCCTTCTCCGACCAGACCCCCGCCGACAACCCGTACGGCGTGTTGTTGGCCTTGGCCACCGCCTCCTCGGGGGTGCGGAAGGTGAGCACGGCGAGGACGGGGCCGAAGACCTCCTCCCGGGCGATGCGCGAGCTCTGGCTCACGCCGGTGAACACCGTCGGCGGGAACCACCAGCCCTTCTCCGGCAGCGCGCACGCCGGCTGCCAGCGCTCGCCACCCTCCTCGACACCGGCCTCGACGAGCGACGTGATGCGGCCGAGCTGCTCGGCCGAGTTGATGGCGCCCACATCGGTGTTCTTGTCGAGGGGGTCGCCGACCCGCAGCGTGGCGATCCGCCGCCTCAGCTTGTCGAGGAACAGCTCGGCGACCGACTCCTGGACGAGCAGACGGGAGCCTGCGCAGCAGACGTGGCCCTGGTTGAAGAAGATCCCGTTGACGACCCCCTCCACCGCCTGGTCGACGGCCGCGTCCTCGTACACGATGTTGGCGGCCTTGCCCCCGAGCTCGAGCGTGAGGCGGGTGCGGGTCCCGGCCAGCGACTCCTGGATCTGGCGACCGACGGTGGTGGAGCCGGTGAACGCCACCTTGTCGAGCCCGGGGTGCGACACGAGGGAGGCCCCCGTGGCACCGCCGCCCGTCACGATGTTCACCACGCCCGGCGGGACCTCGGCCTCGGCCAGCACCTCCGCCAGCAGCAGGGCGGTGAGGGGCGTCGTCTCCGCCGGCTTGAGCACGACCGTGTTGCCCGTGGCGAGGGCCGGCGCGAGCTTCCACGCCGCCATCAGGAGGGGGAAGTTCCACGGGATGACCTGGCCGACGACGCCGAGGGGCGACGGCGTCCGGTTGGCGAAGGCCCACTCGAGCTTGTCGGCCCAGCCTGCGTGGTGGAAGAAGTGGGCGGCCGCCAGCGGGACGTCGATGTCCCGGCTCTCCTTGATCGGCTTGCCCCCGTCGAGCGTCTCGAGCACGGCGAGCTCACGGGCCCGCTCCTGCAGCTGGCGGGCCACGCGGTACAGCACCTTGGCCCGCTCCCTGCCGGGGAGGTCCCGCCAGCCGTCCTCGTACGCCCGCCGGGCGGCGGCCACGGCCAGGTCGACGTCCTCGGGCCCCGCCTCCGCCACCTCGGCCAGCGGCTCCTCCGTGGCCGGGTTCGTCGTGGTGATCGTGCGGCCCGACAGCGCCTCGACCTCCTCCCCGCCGATCCACAGGCCGTAGCGGTCCTGGATGGCGACGAGGTCGGTGCTCTCGCGGCTGGGTGCGTAGGCGAAGCCGCCGTCGGCAGGGTCGACGCCGGCGAGGACCCCGGTGGGCTCCGCGAGCTCGCCCGGCATCAGTCGGTGCTGACGTCGTCGGGGCGGGCGTAGTGGCCGCTCGCCTGGAAGCGCAGCTGCAGGAGCACGTCGTTGAGGAGGCCGGAGGCGCCCACCCGGAACAGGTCGGGTGTGAGCCAGGCGGGGCCGAGCACCTCCTGGATGACCACCAGGTACTGCCAGCCCTGCTTCGCGGTGCGGACGCCTCCCGCTGCCTTCAGCCCCACCTGCCGGCCGGTCTGGTCGGCGAAGTCGCGGATGGCCTCCGCCATGCACAGCGCCATCGGCAGCGTCGCCGCCGAGGGGACCTTGCCGGTGGACGTCTTGATGAAGTCCGCCCCCGCCGCCATGGCCAGCGTCGACGCCTTGCGCACCTGGTCGTAGGTCCCCAGCTCGCCGGTCTCCAGGATGACCTTGAGGTGGGCGGGCCCGCACGCCTCGCGGGCCAGCACGACCTCGTCGAACGCGCGCCGGTGGTCGCCGGCCAGGAAGGCGCCGCGGTTCAGCACGATGTCGATCTCGTCGGCCCCGGCGGCGACTGCGCTGCTGATGTCGGCGAGGCGGACCGACAGCTCGCTCTGGCCCGACGGGAAGGCGCCGGCCACGCTGGCCACCTTCACCCCGCTGCCGACGAGCGCCTCACGAGCGACGGGGACCAGGGACGGGTAGACGCACACGGCGGCGACGGGGGGGACGGTCCGGTCCGCCGGCTCGGGGCGGCGCGCCTTGGCGCACATGCCCTGCACCCGCCCGGGCGTGTCGGCGCCCTCCAGGGTGGTGAGGTCGATGCAACGGATCAGCAGGCTGAGGGCGCCGAGCTTCGCCTCGCGCTTGACCGAGCGCCCGCCGAGCGCCGCCGCCCGCTCCTCGAGGCCCACGGCGTCGACCGCCGGCACCCGCAGCACCCGGCCGTCCACCGACCGGGGCCCGTCCGCCGCGACCGGCCCGCCGACTGCCAGGCGCGTCGGCCCGGGGTCGGGATGCTCGATCTCGGCCAGCACCGCTGCAGTCTGCCAGCCGGCTGCCGTCGGGGACGTGGGTGCTCAGCCGGTGGTGGTGAGCTCCTTGGCCACCCGCTCCATGTCGTCGAGGTCCTCGATGATGTAGTCGAGCAGGACCGAGAGGTCGGGCACCAGGTCCCGGCAGCTGATCAGGCCCCAGTCGAGGTTGTCCTGGTAGCTCTGCACCGTGATGTTGAGCCCCTGGCCGTCGGTCACGATCGACACCGGGTAGTAGTGCAGCAGCTTGGCCCCCGCCGCGTAGAGGGGCTCGCGGGGTCCTGGCACGTTCGACACCACGAGGTTGACGGTCGGGTTCAAGCGGTCACCGAGGCGGAAGCGGGTCGACATCCGCATGGCCCTGGTGAACACCGCAGGCGGTGAGAACTGGGCGAACTCCGTCAGCGACTCGGCCGGGAGGGCGCCGAACGCCTCCTTGGCGTCGCTCATGGCGGCGTGGACCCGCTCGAGCCGCTCGAGCGGCTCGCCCGTGTCGGTCGGCAGCGTCGCCACCAGGCCCGAGACCCGGTTCGTCCAGCGCTCGACCTCCTGGCCGGTGCGGATCGAGACCGGGACCATGGCGATGAGCGGCTTCTCGGGGAGGGCGTCGTGCACCTCGAGGTAGCGCCGGAGGCCTCCGGCGCACGCCGCCATCACCACGTCGTTGACGGTGGCGCCCAGCGCCTTCTTGATGTCCTTCACCTGGTTGAGGGAGGTCGAGCGGAAGGCGTAGCGGCGGTGGGCGGTGATGGTCCGGTTGAACGGCGTGCGGGGGGCCCGGCGGGTCGGGAGGTTGACGGGGGGGCTGTCGGGGTCCTCCTCCCGGCTGCGCCCGAAGTTCAAGGCGGTGCCCAGGGGACCCCTGAGGCTCCGACGCATCTGGCTGCCGGCCGCAGCGAGCACGGGGTTGCGGGTTGCGACGCCGAGGTCGCGGATCGTCCGCGCGCTGAGCAGCAGGAGGCGGCCGGGCTTGCGGGCCACCGACGCCATCGCCCGGGTGAGGACCTCGAGGTCGTCGGGGACGGGCTCGGGCTTCCACTCCTCGGTGGGGGGCGGGACCTCGGTGCCCTCCGGGTCGTCGTCGAGCATCATCGTGAGCAGCTCGACGCCCGAGGCGCCGTCGATGGTGGCGTGGTGGAACTTCGTGAGGACGGCGAAGCGGTCGTCCGCCAGACCTTCGATGACGTAGGTCTCCCACAGCGGGTGGCGCCGGTCGAGGGGCCTGCCCACGATGCGGGCGACGAGCGCCTCGAGCTCCTCGGGCCCGCCGGGGGGCGGCACCGCGGTGTGCCGGACGTGGTAGTCGAGGTCGAAGTCGGGGTCCTCGATCCAGAACGGGTGGTCGATGCCGAACGGCACCTCGATGGCCCGGCGGCGCAGCGGCTCGAGCAGGTGGAGCCGCTCGTCGATCGAGTCGCGCCACGCCGTGAACGGCTCGTACGTCGGGTCGTCGGGCCGTTCGAAGATCGACAGGCCGGACACGTGGCCGAACTGCGAGCCCGTCTCCATGTGCAGGAACGTTGCGTCGAGTCCTGTGAGCTGCTTCACCGTCGACCCCCTCGAGGTTGCGTCTCCCTCTCACTAGTCCTTCCGGGGGCCCGTGTCACGCCGAGGTGTGCCGCCCGGCACATCGCGTTCAGCCGAGGCCGGTCGCCACGCGGATGGCCTCCTGGAGCTCGTCGAGGCGGCGCTCGCCGGCGGTCCGCGCCGCCAGCCAGCCCGCTGCGCCGTCGCCGATCTCGCCGAGGACGACCTGCAGGTAGCACTTCACCTTCGGCTCGGTCCCGCTCGGGCGCACCACCACCCGGGCCCCGCCGTCGAGGGTGAGCACCACGACGTCCTCGGCGGGCCGGTCGACGGTGACCACGGTTGCGCCGGCGAGCGCCGTCGGTGGCTCGTCGACGACGCTGCTCACCGACTTCGCGATGCGGGCCGGGGCGTCGGGACCGGGGACCCGCACCGACCAGGTGCGGGTGGCGTGCAGGCCGTGCCGTCGTGCGAGCTCCTCGAGACGGCCCGGGACGGAGTCGCCGGCCAGGTGGAGCTCGCCGGCGAGGTCGGCGAAGACGAGTGCGGCGGTGAGGCCGTCCTTGTCGCGGACGAGGTCGGTCACGGCGTAGCCGAGCGCCTCCTCGTAGCCGAAGGTGAAGGTCGTCCCCGGGCGGTCGGCCGTCGCCCGGACGATCCACTTGAACCCGGTGAGCGTGGTGGCCGACTGCACCCCGTGCGCCTCGGCGATGCGGTCGAGCATGGTCGAGGACACGATCGAGCGCACGACCAGGCGCTCGGCGCCCGTGCCCCGCCGCAGGAGGTGGTCGGCGAGGAGCACACCCACCTCGTCGCCGGTCAGCGCCCGCCACCCGGTCCGCTCACGCACCGCCACCGCCAGCCGGTCGGCGTCGGGATCGTGGGCGATGACCGCGTCTGCGCCGATGCGGCGCGCCTCCGACATCGCGAGGTCGAGCGCACCCGGCTCCTCGGGGTTCGGGAACGGGACCGTCGGGAAGTCGGGGTCGGGAGCTGCCTGGGCGTCGACGCAGGTCGGGGCGTCGAGGCCCGCCTGCTCGAACAGCCGCAGCAGCGGGTCGGTCGCCACGCCGTGCATGGCGGTGTGCACGAGCCGGAGGTGGCGGGGTCCGTGCGGCACCAGCCCGGCCGCCGCCGTCAGGTAGGCGTCGAGCACCTCCCCGCCCACCCGCCGGACGAGGGGGTCTTCGGCACCGGCCAGGGGGATGGCCAGGGTGGGCCCGACGGCGTCGATGGCGGCGCTGATCGCGGTGTCGGTCGGGGGCACGATCTGTGCGCCGTCCGCCCCGTACACCTTGAGGCCGTTGTCGGCGGGCGGGTTGTGGCTGGCCGTGACCATCACGCCAGCCGCGGCGTCGAGGTGGCGCACGGCGAAGGCCAGGAGGGGGGTGGGGCAGGGCCCGGGCAGCACGATCGCTGGGATCCCGGCGCCGGCCAGCACCGCCGCCACGTCCTCGGCGAGCTCGTCGCTGCGGTGCCTGGCGTCGCGTCCGATCGCGACGCCGCCGAGCCGGGCCGCGTCCCCGTCGCTGTCGAGGAGGTGGGCGGCCAGACCGGCGGCAACCCGGCGGGCTGTCGCCCGGTTGATGCGGCTCGGGCCCGGCCCCAACGGCCCACGGATGCCGGCCGTCCCGAACGTGAGCCGGGGGCCGAAGCGCTCCTGCAGCGGCCCCTCCTCGTCGAGGGCGAGCAGCGCGATCACCTCGGCCCGATCAGCGGCGTCGGGGTCGTCCTCGAGCCACGCCTGGGCACGGGCGCGGAGCTCGGGAGGGATCGCCACGGCCCGTCACGCTAACCCTGCGCCATAGCCTCGCCGCCGTGCTGCACGCCGACCACGTCTCCCGCAACCACGGTGCGCAGACGGTGCTCGACGACGTCAGCCTGACCGTCGGTCCCGAGAGCCGCATCGGCGTGGTCGGGCCGAACGGCATCGGCAAGTCGACGCTGCTCAGGATCCTGGCCGGCCTCGAGGAGCCCGACGCCGGCAGCGTCCGACGGTCCCCGGCCACCACGACCGTCGGCTGGCTGCCCCAGGAGCCGGACGCCCGCCCGGGTGAGACGCTGCGGGCCTACCTCTCCCGCAGGACGGGTGTGGCTGCGGCCGAGGCGGAGCTCGACCGGCTGACCGCCGCCATCGCCGGTGACGCAGGCCTCGTCGACGCCTACAGCGACGCCCTCGAGCGCTTCCTGTCCCTCGGCGGTGACGACCTCGAGGCGCGCACGTCGACGGTGCTCGCCGAGGTGGGGGTGCCGGACGACCGGATCGACGTCGAGGTCGGGGCCCTCTCCGGGGGTCAGGCCGCCCGCGTGGCGCTGGCGGCCATCCTGTTGGCGCGCGTCGACGTGCTCCTCCTCGACGAGCCGACGAACAACCTCGACTTCGAGGGCCTCGAGCTGCTGGAGCGCTTCGTCGAGAGCGCGCCGGGTGCCATCGTCGTGGTCTCCCACGACCGGGCCTTCCTCGACCGCTGCGCCAACCGCATCGTCGAGATCACCGAGGAGCACCACCGTGCGGTCTCCTATGCGGGCGGCTGGTCGGACTACGTGGCCGCCAGGGCGCTCGCCCGCAGCCAGCAGCGCGACGCGTACGAGCGCTTCTCGGCGGAGCGGGGGCGGCTCACGGAGCGCATCCACACGCAGCGCCAGTGGTCGGAGCGAGCGGTGAAGACGGCGAAGCGGTCGGCCCCGGACAACGACAAGATCCGCCGCAAGGCCGGTACGGAGCGCAGCGAGAAGCAGGCGTCGAAGGTCCGGGCCACCGAGAAGGCCATCAGCCGGTTGACGGCGGTCGACAAGCCCTGGGAGGGGTGGCGCCTCGAGCTCGACCTCGGGGGTGCGCAGCGCAGCGGCGACGTGGTGGCTCGCCTCCACGGGGCCGTCGTGGAGCGCGGCGGGTTCCGCCTCGGTCCCCTCGACCTCGAGGTGGGCTGGGCCGAGCGGGTGGCGGTGCTCGGCCCGAACGGCGCCGGCAAGTCCACCTTGCTCGCGGCCGTGCTCGGCCGGCTGCCGCTCGCCGAGGGCACCAGGTACCTCGGCCCGGGCGTGGTGGTCGGCGAGCTCGACCAGGCCCGGGGCCGGTTCGACGGTCCGGACGCGGTGGTGGCGACGGTGCTCGCCGCCACCACCCTCGCCGTCGACGAGGCCCGCTCCCTGCTCGCCAAGTTCGGCCTCGGCGCCGACCATGCGACCCGGGCCGGTCGCGACCTCTCGCCGGGGGAGCGGACCCGCGCCCAGCTGGCGCTGCTCATGGCCGAGGGCGTGAACTGCCTCGTGCTCGACGAGCCCACCAACCACCTCGACCTCCCCGCCATCGAGCAGCTGGAGGAGGCGGTCGCCTCGTTCGAGGGCACGGTCCTGCTCGTGACCCACGACCGGCGCTTCCTCGAGCAGGTCGAGATCACGAGGACCATCGAGCTGGCACCCGGCGGCCGGCTCCGGGGACCTGCTGCCTCCGTTTGACGACGGGAGGGGCTGGGCACGGAGCCCGGTGGCCCGGTGCAGGACCGGTCCCCGACAGGAGCAGCGCACCATGAGCACCACCCCCCCGTCCCTCCCCACCCCCGCCGGCGCCCGATGAGGCGCCTCCGCCGCGCCGGGGCGTCGTCCACCCGGAGCCGGAGGGACCTGCGGGAGGAGGCGGCCCGCCTGCGCCGCATGGCACGACCCCTCGAGGAGGCGCGGCCGGACGCGCCGCTGCCCCCGCCGCTGCCCCCCGGCCGGGTCGAGCTGCTGCCGGGACGGGGCGAGCTGTTCCTGCGCGAGGCCGAGGGGCCCGACGGCGTCCCGCACGTGCTGCTCCTGCACGGCTGGACGGCCACCGCCGACCTGAACTGGTGGCGGGCCTTCCCGGCGGTGTCGGCGATGGCGCCCTTCGTCGCCGTCGACCACCGTGGCCACGGTCGCGGCATGCGCAGCGAGGAGCCCTTCACGCTGGAGGCCGCCGCCGACGACGCGGCCGCCCTCATCGAGCAGCTCGGCATCGGCCCCGTCCTCGTCTGCGGGTACTCGATGGGCGGGCCCATCTCGATGCTGCTCTGGCAGCGCCACCCCCACCTGGTCGCCGGCATCGTGCTCGAGGCCACCGCCCTCGAGTGGCGGGCGAGCCTGCGGGAGCGGCTGATCTGGAAGACGATGGGCCTCGTCGAGTACGTCATGCGCATCGGCCCGTCGAAGGGGCTCGTGGAACGGGTGCTGCGCGATGCCGTCGAGCAGGCCCCCGACCTGGCGCCCTACCGGCCGTGGCTGAAGGCGGAGCTCCGGCGCGGCGACCCGGGGGACCTGGCCGAGGCCGGCCGGGCGCTCGGGCGCTACGACGCCCGGGGCTTCGCCGGCGAGGTCGACGTCCCTGCCGCCGTCGTGGTGACGACCCGTGACCGGCTCGTCCGGCCCCGCAAGCAGCGGGCGCTGGCCAAGGCGATCCCCGGGGCCAAGGTGTTCGAGCTCGACGGCGACCACGACGTCTGCCTCGTCTCCCCGGAGGAGTTCGCGTCGGTCACCGTCGCAGCCCTGACCGACGTCCTGGGGCGGGTCACGAAGCGGCCCGTCCAAGGCGCAGCAGAGGCCGCCCGCCTGGCCTGATCCCCGGCCGCTGCACCGCCACCGGTAGCCTGGCCTGGCGCGCCACCGCTGGGTGGGCGCGGGTCACCTCACCGTTGCTCCTCCTCGAGGGCGTCTGACACCGGGGCAGACCCACCTCGTGCACGTCCGACCACCAGGAGCACCACCGACATGGCCACCACGTTCGACGCGCTCGGCGTCTCCGCCGACCTCGTCACCTCCCTCGCCACCAGAGGGATCACCGCCCCGTTCCCCGTCCAGCAGCTCACGATCCCCGACGGCCTCGCCGGGCGGGACGTCTGCGGCAAGGCGAAGACCGGCTCGGGCAAGACCCTCGCCTTCGGCATCCCGCTCGTCGAGCGCACCGGCAAGGCCACCCCGAGCCGTCCGCAGGGCCTCGTGCTCGTCCCCACGCGCGAGCTCGCCGTCCAGGTGTCGGAGGAGCTCATGCCGCTGGCGGAGGCGCGCGACCGCACCGTCCTCGCCATCTACGGCGGCGCCGACATGGACCGCCAGATCAAGCACCTCTCGAGGGGCGTCGACATCGTCGTCGCCACGCCCGGCCGGCTCATCGACATGGTCGACCGGAAGGTCATCGACCTCTCGGGCGTCGTGATGGTCGTGCTCGACGAGGCCGACCGCATGGCCGACATGGGCTTCCTCCCCCAGGTCGAGTGGGTGCTGCGCCACGTCGACCAGTCCCGTCAGACGATGCTCTTCTCGGCCACCCTCGACGGCGAGGTCGACCACGTCGTGCGCGTCCACATGCACGACCCGGTGTTCCACGAGGTCGAGTCGACCAACGTCACCGTCGAGGACATGCACCACCGCTTCTTCAAGGTCCACCAGATGGACAAGGTGAAAGTGACCGCCGCCATCGCCGCCGGCACCTACCGCTGCCTGGTGTTCGTGCGCACCAAGCGGGGCGCCGACCGCCTGGCCGAGCAGCTCGACAAGGAGGGCGTCGGCGCGATGCCCATCCACGGCGACCTCCGCCAGAGCCAGCGGGAGAAGGCGCTCAACGACTTCACGTCGGGGAAGCTCCACGTGCTCGTGGCCACCGACGTCGCCGCCCGCGGCATCCACGTCGACGAGATCGACGTCGTCATCCACTACGACCCGCCCGCCGACCACAAGGCCTACCTGCACCGCTCGGGCCGGACCGCCCGGGCCGGCACCTCCGGCGTCGTCGTGACCCTCACCCTCTGGGACCAGGAGAACGAGGTGCTGCTGCTGCAGAAGCGCTGCGGCATCGACGAGCCGCTCGTCGAGGTCTTCTCCAACGACGAGCGCCTGCGCGACCTCCTCGCCTGGGATCCCGCCACCGACGAGGGCGTCCGCTCCTCCGCCCAGGCCGTCGCAGCGGTGAAGGCCGTCCCCCGCACCGTCCGCAGCACCGGCCGCCGCGGCCGCCGCTAGCACCGTCGGCCTCCGGCACCAGCGTCCGGGCCGCAAGCCCACCGGCCCACCGGCCCCATCGGCCCGCACAGCCGAGCGGGGCGCTGCCAGCTCACAGCCGCGCGGGGCGCCACCAGGTCACAGCAGCGCCGGGCGCTGCCAGGGCTCGCCGAGGACGTGGTGGTCGAGGAAGGCGAAGACGGTCTCGTACCAGAGCCGGGTGTTCTGCGGCTTGAGCACCCAGTGGTTCTCGTCGGGGAAGTAGAGGAACAGCGCCTCCGACCCGTGGCGCTTGAGGTCGGTCCACAGGCGCAGGCCCTCGCTGATCGGCACCCGGTGGTCGAGCTCGCCGTGGATGACGAGCATCGGCGTGCGGATGGCGCCGACGTGGTGGTGCGGCGAGCTGGCGTCGTAGCGCGAGGCGTCCTGGTAGGGGTCGCCGAGCTCCCGCTCCCACCAGACGCCGACGTCCGTGGTGCCGTGGAAGCCCCGCAGCTCCCACAGGCTGGCGTGGGTGACGACGGCGTCGAAGCGGTCGGTGTGCCCCGCCACCCAGTTCGCCAGGTAGCCGCCGAAGGAGCCGCCCATCGCCGCGGTGCGGGCGCCATCGATCTCCTGCCGCGCCACCGCTGCGTCCACCGACGCCATCACGTCGGTGAACGGGCGCTCCCCCCAGGCCCCCCGGCCCCGGTCGATGAAGGCCTGCCCGTAGCCGGTCGAGATGGCGGGGTCGGGCAGGAGGACGGCCCAGCCGCGGGCGGCCAGCAGCTGTGGGTTCCACCGCCACGACCACCCGGACCACGTGCCCAGCGGGCCGCCGTGCATGAAGACGACGAGCGGTGCCGGCCGGTCGGGGCTCGCGCCGGGGGGCAGCACGAGCCACGCGTGGATCGGCGTCCCGTCGTCGGCGGCGGCCACCAGCTCCCTGACCTCCCCGGGCCCGCGGAGCGGGTGGCCGGGGGTCGGGATGGCGACAGGCTCCTGGTCCGAGCCGGCCGGGTCGACCCGGACCGCCTCGGGCGGTGACGACCACGACGAGCGCATGGCGAAGAGGGCCGAGCCGTCGGGGTGGGGGACGAGCGCGTCCCACAGCCCCTCGGCGGCGAGCCGGGTGACGTCCCCCGTGGCGACGTCGACCCTGAACGGCAGGGTCCTCCCGCCCTCGTCGGCGACGAACGTCAGCGCATCGCCATCGGGCAGCCACGTCGGGCTCGTCGGCCACAGGTCCAGCTCGGACGTGAGGTCACGGGAGGCCCCGGAGGCCACGTCGATGACCACCAGGGTCGGCCGGGGGGCGTGCTCCGGGTCGCCGAAGGACGTCCTGATGCAGGCCACCTCGGACCCGTCAGGCGAGAAGGCGGGGCTGTCGTGGTCGTACCCGGGCTCCGAGGCCAGGGTCCGGGACGCGCCGGACGCCACGTCGATGGCCACCAGGTCGCTGCGCATCCCGACGAGGCTCGTCCAGTCCGTCCAGGGGGTCACCACGGTCGAGCCGTCCGGGCTGATGGCGGGGGTCACGTCGTCGAGGGCACGACCGGGGTCGGGCGTGAGGGTCCGCAGCTCGCCAAGCCTGCCCTCCGGGCCGAGCTCGGCGACGAGCAGCCGCCGCTCGCGCGGCCCGAGGTAGTGGTCCCACGAGCGGATCGGGTAGGCCTCGAACAGCTGGGCGCTGACGCCCGCCTCCTTGCGGGCCTTCTCGCGCTCCGCATCCTCCTCCGGCGTCGACGTGCCGGGGTGGGCACCCGCGAGCAGGAGGACGGTGCCGCGCTCCTCGGCCACGACGACCCCCTCGATCCCGGCGGGCACGGCGGCCAGCGGCTCGGCCTCGCCGCCCCCCGCCGGCAGGCGCCAGAGGGCGGCGGGCGGGTCGTCCCCGCCCGGCTCGGCGTCGGGGTCGGGCCGTGCCGAGGCGAAGAGGAGGTCACCGTCGGGGAGGAAGGCGGCGCCGCCCTCACCCACCGCCGAGCGCGTCAGGCGACGGGGCTGGTCCTCGCCCGCGGGGTCGAGCTGCCACAGCGCCGTGCGCATCTTCTTGCCGTCCGGCGCCACGGTGGCGACGGCGGTGACGAGTCGTCGCCCGTCCGGGGAGCAGGCGAGGGTCGAGCAGCGGGGGAGCGAGAGGTAGTGGTCGAGGCTCCAGTCGGCCGCGCCAGCCGCGCCGGTCTGCACTGCCTCGTCGGTGGGGTCTGCCTCGTCGCTCACGGACATGGCCGGGGACGCTAGGCGTCGGACGGTCCGCTCGGACCCCGTCGCCGTCGGCGAGGATGCGGTGGTGGACGACCTCGGCCGAGCCTGATGCAGCCCGGTTGGGCCTGGTTGCGGGCTGCGGCGCGAGACGCCGCTGGACCGGCCGTCGAGCCGACCGCTCGGCTGCTCGCCGGGGTCGCCGTGGCCGTCGCCCGGCGCAACGAGGTGCGCCTGCCCGACCTCGCGCTGCTGTCGACCTGGGGGCCCCCGCTCCCCGTGGTCGTGCCCGACGGCGTCGTCGCCGACCCGTGGCTGCTCGGTGCGTCGCTCGAGGTCCTGCTGGGCGCCGACGAGCGCCGACGGGGGGGCTCGCACTTCACGCCGAGGGACCTGGCCGCCATGGTCACGTCCCTCGCCCTCGGGGGGGTCGCGATCGGCAGGGCCACCACCGTGTGCGACCCGGCGGTCGGCGGGGGCGCCCTCCTCCTGGCGGCGGCGGAAGCCCTGCGGGCGGCCGGCGTGCCGCGCCGGCTCGTCCCGGGGAACCTGTCGGGCATCGACGTCGACCCGCTCGCCGTGGCGGTGGCGGAAGCGGGGCTCTGCCTCTGGTCCGGGGGTCGCAGCACCGCCCGCCTGGAGTGCGGCGACGCCCTCGCGCGACCCGGCGACTCGTGGCAGGAGCCGGACGTGGTGGTCGGCAACCCGCCGTTCCTCGGCCAGCTGCGGACGGCCACCTCCCGTCCGTCCGACCGACGGGGGCTGCCGGCCGAGCTGGCGTCGGTGGCCGGCCCCTACACGGACACCGCCTCCCTCTTCGCGGCGCTGGCCACCGGCATCGCCGCACCAGGTGGGCGCATCGCGCTCGTCCTGCCCCGCTCGTTCCTCGCCGCCCGGGACGCAGGTCGCGCACGCGCCCGGTCGATCCGCTCGGCCGGCCTCGTCCACGTGTGGCTGCCGCGACGGCGGCTCTTCGGCGCCGCCGTCGACGTGTGCGTGCCGGTGTGGGAGCGGCCGTCGGGAGCGGGCTGCGCACCGCCGGGCATCGTCGCCCGCAGCGTCGGCCTCCCGCCGGTCCCTGCCTCGGCCGCCGCAGCGCCCGTGCCGGCCCAGGGGGCCGCCTCGTGGTCCTTCCTCCTGGCCGGTCTCGGCGACGAGCCTCCCGTGCCGTCGCTCACGGGGCTGTCCGCCGACGGCTCGCTCGGCGACGGCTGCACGGTGACGGCCGGGTTCCGCGACCAGTACTACGGCTTGATCCCCTTCGTCGTCGACGACCCCGGTGCCGACCTGGACGACGCCACCCACGCGCCGCTGGTGACGTCGGGCCTCATCGACCCGGCCCGCAGCGCCTGGGGGTCACGGACCACCCGCTACGCCGGTCGGCGATGGGCGGCGCCCCGCGTCGACCTGGCAGCGGTGGCGGCAGCGGGGGGCTCGCTCGCCCGCTGGACCGAGCGGAAGCGGGTGCCGAAGCTCCTGGTCGCCGCCCAGACCCGCACCATCGAGGCGGTCGCCGACCCCGACGGCAGGTGGCTGCCCTCCACGCCCGTGGCCACGGTGGTGCCTGCGGCGGGGCGGCAGTGGCACGTCCTCGCAGTCCTCCTCAGCCCCGTCGCGTCGGTGGCCGCACTGCTCGACAACCGGGGGAGCGGGCTGAGCCCGGGCTCGATCCGCCTCCCGCCGACCGCCCTGCGCGCCCTCCCCGCCCCCGCCCGCCGGGGGCCGTGGGACGAGGCCGCCGAGGCCGTGCGCGCGGCCGCCGGCGCCGTCGACCCCGCGGCGCGCGCCGCGCTGCTGCGCTCGTCGGCGACGTCGATGTGCGCGGCCTACGGCCTCGACCCGGAGCCGGCCGTGTCGTGGTGGGAGGGGCGCCTCCCCGCAGCCTGAGAGGCCGGCGTCGGCCTCCTCCGGGCCCGGCCACGCCGGCGGTTGCTTGGTACGGTCACGCCGGAACGGCGGTCGGCGTCAGGGGAGGGCCGATGGACGAGCTGGACTTCCGGGCACCCGGTGCTGGGCGGTGGGAGCTCGATCGCAGCCACGGCCTCGGGGGCGCGACCCCGATCTTCCAGTGGCT
>CADCSY010000041.1 GCA_902805555.1 uncultured Acidimicrobiales bacterium
TCCGCACCGACGATCAGGAGGGCGCAGCCCCGGGCATGAGCTCGCCGGCCTCGACGGCGACGTCGAGCCGGTTCTCCGGTGGGGCCAGGGGGCACGACCAACGGGGATCGTGGGCGCAGCTGGGGTGGTAGGCGTAGTTGGCGTCGACGATGAGCCTGTTCCCCTCGCCCGGGGGACTGCCGAGGTCGGCGCCCTTCACCGTGTCGAGGAGGTAGCGACCCCCGCCATAGGTGGTGGAGCCGTTCGTCGCGTCCCGGAACGGCAGGAAGATCCCGCCGCCGTAGGTCGTCAGCCACAGGAGCGTGAGCACCCCGCCGCCTGCCTGGCCGACCAACGGGACACGTCCGGTCGGCCGCCACTCGCTGGCCTCGCTCCCGCTGTGGGGGACGTCGGCGCTGGGGACCGCCTCGAACGGCTCCACCTCGACCTCCAGGCGCCACCGGTGGTCGTACGGGTGGAAGGCCATGCCCCCGAAGCTGCTCCGCTGGGCCGGTGGGACCGGCGACTGCGGGTGCGTGGCGAACAGGTCGTCACGATCGCCGCGCCAGCGCAGCCACGCCCCCTCGGGATCCCCGGCCGACTCCTCCCTCGCTCGCCGGTAGAGCCCGGCGACCGTCCGCCGGAACTGGCTGAGCTCGAGTGCGTCCACCCGCTGTGCGTACCACGACGACCAGCGGGCGGCGAGGCGGGCCCGTGGGACCGGGCGGCAGCCGGCGGGTCAGGAGCTGATCGGCCCCTCGGCCCGTGTGCGCTCGACGTGGACGAGGGCCTCGCGCAGCGCGCCGATCCACTCGGCCTGGTTCTGCTCCACGAGTCGGACGCACCATGCCAGCGCCTCGCTCCGGCTCCGGGCCACCCCGGCCTCGATCAGGGTGTCGAGCACCGCCCGCTCGCCGATGCGGAGCCGGGTCATGACCGGGACCGCGAGCGTGGTGAAGTCGTAGCGCTCGTCGCCACAGCGGACGGCCCAGGACACCTTGCGGCCGAAGCGGTGCTCGGCTTCGGCAGCGATGGCGGTGCGGGCCGACCTCGTCTCCTCCCGCATGCGCCGGACCCTGGCGACCCGAGCAGCCGCAGCCGCCTCGTCGTCGGCGTCGGCGATCTCCGGCGCTGCCACCTCCCCGATGACGAGGATCTCCTCCCGGTCGACCCGCACCTCGATGTCCCCCTCGAACCAGTCGTCGGGGATCCGGCCGGTGAACCACGCAGCAACCGTCGTCGTCTTCACGGAAGTACTATTACACGATTACTCGCTAGCAGCAACCATCGGGTCTGGGCTGCCGGCCCCCATCGATGGCCGACCGGCCACGTCCCGCCTGAGAGCGGGTGTGGAGGTCTCCTTGCGGGACGGACAGGTGTTGCGATGGATCGCCCCACGCCCGGAGTGCGGCCTGGACCTGCGATCGCTCGGGCCGAGGCTCCGCGACCGCCGAACCGTCACGACGTCGGCGCGGGGGAGGGTCGCGAAGCGGGAGGTCGGAGCGCAGACTGCCCTCAGCCGGCTGCTGAGGGCACCACCACCACGCCTGCGCAGGCGTCACGTCGAGCGGGGTTCGACGACCGGACGACGCGCCGGCCCGCGCCGGCCTGCGTGCGGGTGCCGGTGAGATGCGTCCCCGCCGCACCTCGCCGGGTCCTCGTCAGGCGGGCTGGTGCTCGAGCCGCTCGCGCCACGAGCTGGACTCGCTCACGGCAGCGGCGAAGGCCTCCCGGCGCTTGGCCGAACGAGTGGAGCCCACGTCTGCGGCGTCGCCGTCGTACTGGGCGCCGATGCCGTCCCGCAACATGGCGAGCGCCTCCGAGCGGACCTGGGAGATCCGGGACTCGGTCACCCCGAGCAGTGCGGCGAGGTCGAGTGAGGTGCGCCCCTCCAGGAAGTAGCCCACCACCACCAGCCGGTGCCGCTCCGGCAGGAGGTGCAGGGCGTCTCTCAGGTAGGCCCGAAGCTCGCTGCGCTCGAGGCGATCGGCGGCGTCGGGCTCGTCACGCCCGATGGTGTCGCCCAGCGTCACCACCTCGTCGTCGGCCTCGCCCACCGGGTGGTCGAGGGCGAGGACCATCGAGCGGTCGATCTTCGACTGCGCCCGCACGAGCTCCTCGGGCGCCAGGCGGACGGCGCCTGCGAGCTCGGAGCTGGTCGGCGGGCGGCCCAGGTCGCCTGTCAGCCGGTTGCCGGCCTGCTCGATGGAGCGGGCCACCGTACGGACCGAGCGGGGCGCCCAGTCGGTGGAGCGGACGGCGTCGAGGATGGCCCCCCGGATCCGTTGCGCAGCGAAGCGGTTGAAGGGGACCCCCCGGGTCGGGTCGAACCGGTGGGCGGCCTCCACCAGCCCGAGCGCACCGGCCCTTGCCAGCTCCTCACGGTCGACGTGGCGCGGGAAGTGGACGGCGACCTGGAACACGATGTGGCGGACGAGGGGGAGGTTGTCCTCGATGTGCGAGCGCCGCTCATCAGCCGCCCCACGTTCCGGTGCTGCGGGGGCTGCATGCATGGGACCTCCGGACGTGGCAGGTCGATGCCCGACGCGCCGGGCTCCTTTCTACGCCCTCACGGCCGTCCAGAAAAGGGTCAATGTGGAGAGTGCCCGTCTCGGGGGTCTCGGGGCTTTCGGGAACAACCGCAGCGTTCCCCCGGGGCGAGCCTCACGTCGGCTGCCGGGCGGCGTCGGCGCCGACGAACGAGGCCGCCTTCACCCCCCGCCGGGCGAGCTCGGACAGGAAGGGGGCGGCGGCCACGCGAGCCGCCAACCCGCCGGCTCCCGGTTCGCCGAGCTGCCCCTCGCCGATCCACGCCGCCGCCAGCGCAGCGACCGCCCCCGCCGCGACCCCCGGCCGGTCCATGGCCCCGAGCACGCTCACGTCCCGCCCCCCGCCCCGGCGCCCTCGCACCTCGACCCGCACCGCCCCGACCCCGCCCTCGGGGTGGGGACGCCGCAGCATCGGCAGGCGCGCGGTGAAGCGATCCCGCCGGTTGGCACCCACCCGTGCCGTGACCCTGCCGACCCCAGGGAAGGCAGGGACGAGCAGGAGCGCATCGGGCAGCGCGGCCCGGTAGCAGTCGGCAGAGCCGACCGGGTCGGGGAACCAGCACAGCTCGCGGCCTGAGCCGCCCCGGCGCCGCATCCACGCTCCGTCCCGCCAGTCGATGGCCTCACCGGCCAGCGCGTCGTGGTGCTGGCGGGCGCACGACGGGCCACCCGTGCCCACCTTGGCCACGTGCACCTCGTCCACGGTGTCGAACGTCCCCGCCGCGTGGTTCGCGAGCACGCAGGTGAGGCCGGGGGCGAAGCCGGCGCCGACGGCCACGACCAGTCCTCGCTCCCTGGCCTCGGCGTGGAGGTCGAGGAGCCCACGCACGTCGGCGACCTGGTCGGACGAGGAGACCACCGATGCGCCGCGCTCGAGCGCCCGCTCCGCCACTGCCCGATGGCCGCCGGGCGGCAGGGCCAGCACGACCACGTCCAAGCCGGCCGGGAGGTCGGCATCAGCCTGCAGCGGCGCCTCGTGCACGCGTGAGGGTTGGCTGATGGAGGCGACGACCGCCCGAGCCCGGCTCAGGTCGACGTCGAGGACCACGACCTCGGCGATGGCGGGCGTCGACGCCAGCTGACGGGCAGCCCGGGACCCGACCGCCCCTGCTCCGACGACACCGACCCTCATGGCCGGCCCGATCGGCGGATCCAGGTGCGGCGGAAGATCACGAGCGGAGGTCGGGACCCGAGAGCTCCCGCCACCCCCCGGTCTGGGGCGGGACGCCCCCGGTCCCCCGCAGCTTCAGGACAGCGGCGATGAGCCCGGTCACGCCGAGGGCGAGGAAGGCACGACGGAGGGAACGCATGGCGGGCTCGCAAGATTCGAACTTGCGACCTGATCCGTCTCGGGATGCCGGGCAACACCCGTCAGGCCACCACAGAACCCCTCACCTGCAGCACCGCTGCGCGGGTGAGGCCGAGAACCTAGCAGTCGCTCCACACCAGCAGGCTCCCGACCCGGCGAGGACGGGAGGGTCCCGCAGCCGGGTGCTCCGCGAGGGTGCTGCACCTCACCTGCCCCACCGCAGCACCTGTTGCGGATGGTCACTCGGCGTACTTGGCGAAGGCCTCGGACGGCGCCCACCTCGTGTACGGGGGTGACTGCGGCCAGCCGTCCGGTGCGTCCTGCCAGTCCTCCTGGCGTCCGTACGGCAGGAGGTCGATGAGCGGGAACGCATGGCTGAGCTGTTCGGTGCCTCGACCCTGGGTGTTGTAGGTGCGGCAGACGGTGTCGCCCACCCGGAGGAACACGTTGACCTGGAAGCCGCCCCCGGGAGGAGCTCCGACGTCGGCGCCGAACGAGCTGTCGGCGGTCGAGTACCACGTCATCTTGTTGCCCACCCTGGCCTTGTAGGCGAGCGCCCCGTCGATCGGACCCTGCGTGACGATCACGAAGCGGGCGTCGTACGGTTCGAGGAACTCGAGCCGGGTGAACTGGCTCGTGAAGCCGGTGCACCCCGGGCACTGCCACGTCTCGCCCGGGAACCACATGTGGTTGTAGACGACCAGCTGGCGCTTGCCCTCGAAGATGTCGGCGAGCCGGACAGGTCCCTCCGCTCCCTGGAGGGTGTAGTCGGGGAGCTCCACCATCGGCAGGCGCCGCCGGGCCGCTGCGATGGCGTCCAGCTCGCGCGTGGCCGCCTTCTCACGGGCCCGCAGCTCGGCGAGCGCAGCTTCCCACGCAGTCTGGTCGACGATCTGCGGGATGGCGACGGGCGCATCCTCGTCGGGGAGGTCGTGTGCTGGCATCGTCTGCTCCTTCCGGACGGCCAGGTGAGCCGTCCGTCCACCCGTTGGACGAGAGCAGCATCGCGAGCTCATCGACGAGCGCCGGTCATGGCATCCGCCGGTGGGTACGACCAGACGAGAGGGTCGACCGATGCGACAGTGGTGGTGCTGCAGTCGGGCGTGAAGGTGGACGGGTTCGTCGAGCTGGCGAAGGGCGCCGATGAGAGGGATCTTCCGGCGGCGGAGGACGAGGTCGTACGCAGAGGGTGGGGTGCCTCCGGCGAGCCCCCGACGCGCCCGTGACCCACTCGCGCCGACCTCACGGAGGGACCCGATGAGGACCTTGCACCTCGGGCTCCGGGTTGCGGACCTGGACCGGTCCCTCGCCTTCTACACGGCGGTCGGCTACGAGGTCGTGGGCGAGGTGAGGGAGACCGAGCTGGGGCACCTCACCATGCTCAAGCTCCCGGATGACGAGTTCGTCTCGATCGAGGTCGTGCACGATCCCGACGGCGCCGTCGTCGCCGAGACCCGTCTCAGCCACCTCGTCATCCAGGTGGGGTCCATGGAGGAGACGCTCGCCGAGCTGGCGGCCCGCGGCGTCGGGATCCGAACGCCGACATCTCCCGACGGCTCCGAGGACTTCCTCACGACGTGGATCGTCGATCCCGACGGCAACAGGATCGAGCTCGTCCAGTGGCCCCAGGGGCACGCAGAGGGCATGACCGCGGTCGACTTCTCGGAGTAGCGATCGCAGTCGGCGTCGCTCGGACGCGGTGTCGTGGGTCCGCCTACTCGTCGCTGGCGGGCGGGGACCAGCCGACTCGATCGGCCCACTGCCGGGCGCCGGCGATGATGAGATCGCACGCAGGGTCCTTCACTGCGTACTACACATCCCAGTCGTCCTCGACCGTGGCTGCGAGCGCCCGCTTCAAGGACCCGTACGACCCCGCCGCCAGCGGGTCGGCACGGAGGTAGTCCCGGAACAGCAGCGGGTACTGCTGGTTCGGCCGCCCTTCCTCGCGGACGTGGACGTGGACGGCCTGCGGGTCCGACCAGTAGCGCTTGCTCCAGTCGGCTGGATCGACCGAGGAAGCAGCGGGGATGTGATCCCCCCGGACGGATCGGCGGTGCAGCCCGGGCAGCAGCTCGTCGGGCCATGCGTCGCTCACGACGAGCTCGGCGACGGTCACCTGGATGTCGATCAGATCCTTGGCGGCGAGCCCCGGCACGGACGTCGACCCGATGTGGTCGATGCGGAGCGCGTCGTCGCCGAGGCGCTCTCGGAGCGAGCGGGCGAGCTCCCGGAAGCGCACCGGCCACGTCGGTTGGTGGTCGGAGATCACCAACCGACGCGCTGCGCTCGTCATCGCCCGAGCATGCCAGTGACGCGCAGCCTGGCTGCCTCCCGCCCGTCCCAGGCACCGGACCGGCCGGCTCCACACGACACCCTTGCGGGCTCATGACGCCTGGTCCGGGCGGGGACCATCGACCGGGATCGCCGTCGATCCCCGTCGAGCTCAGCAGGCCGGTCTCTCGGTCGGAGCCGGGCGACCGAGGAAGAAGCCTTGGCCGAGGCGGTGGCGGCTCGGCCGCTACGGGTTGTGACCATGCGCACTGGCACTGCCTGCGCCGGGCTTGTCACGTTCGGGAAGCAGGCCAGTCGCGCAACCTGCGGTGCGCCTCGGTCGTCGGGGCTCTCGACGCCATCGAGGTGTCCGGGCCTGCGGCTCGGGAACCGCTCGAGGAGCACAACCCGAGCCGTCATCCCGTCGAGACGGACCGAACAAACGTCGTCAGGCGAGCTGCGTCAAGCCGCTGCTCGCATCGGCCGGTATCGCAGGGCGACCGCCCCCGACCGGAAGTCATGGCGATCCACGAGCTCGAGCTGGATGCGGTCGCGCAGACCGGCGAGCAACGTCGGCCCGCGGCCGGCAAGGACCGGCTGCACCAGGAACTCGTACTCGTCGATCAGTCCGAGGTCTGCCAACGCCAGGGGCAGCGTCACGCCCCCTACCCACAGGCTCTCGCCTGGCTCCTGCTTGAGCTGCTGAACCGCTTCTCCCAGGTCGCCTCGCACCAGCTCGGCATTCCAATCCACCCCGCTCAGCGTGCTCGACACGACGTACTTCTTCGCCCGGTCGATGGTCTCGGCGAACGGGATCTCCCACTCACTCATCCAGT
>CADCSY010000042.1 GCA_902805555.1 uncultured Acidimicrobiales bacterium
GGTCGCGGGGGTCGACCACCTCGACGGCGACGAGGTCTTGGCGGGCCGCCAGGGCTCGCAGAGGCCGGTCCCACCCGGGTGCGCCGACGAAGTCGCTGACCACCACCACCACGCCCCGCCGTCGTGCCATGCGGTCGACCAGGCGCAGTGCGCCTGCCAGGTCGGTGGGCCCGCCACCGTCGACCCGGGGTGTGCTGGCCAGCCGGTGGAGCATGGCCGACAGGTGGTCCCGCCCGGGACGGGCCGGGATGCGGAAGGTGGCGCCGCCGTGGGTGACCACCGCACCGATCCGGTTGCCCGCCCGGGCGGTGAGGTGGCCGACGGCGGCTGCGGCCGCGACCGCGAGGTCGCGCTTCTCGCAGCGGGCCGTGCCGAAGTCGAGCGAGGCCGACAGGTCGACGACCAGCCAGGTCTCGAGCTCCCGGTCGGCGATCGGGTTGCGCACGTGGGCGACGCCGGTCCGGGCGGTGACGTTCCAGTCCATGCGCCGGACGTCGTCACCGGCCTCGTAGGCGCGCGCCTCGCCCGGCTCGCTCCCGGCGGCGGCGAGCAGGCCCTGGTGGTCCCCCTGGAGCATGCCGTCGAGGCGCCGCATGACGGCCAGCTCGAGCTGTCGGAGCAGGACCTCGGCGCTGCGGTCGACCGGGCGGGGCGCACCGCCCCACCTCACGAGGCGGCGCCCGGCCGACGGGACTCGACGAGCGGGGCCGGCACCACCGAGAGGATGCGGGCGAGGATCGCGTCGGCGTCGACACCCTCGGCCAGCGCCTCGTACGAGAGCACGATGCGGTGGCGGAGCACGTCGAAGGCGACGTCGAACACGTCCTGGGGGACGGCGTACTCCCGCCCCCGCAGGAGGGCGAGGGCCCGAGCCGCAGCGATCAGCCCGAGGCTCCCACGAGGGCTGGCGCCGAAGGCGATGTAGGGGGCGACCTCACCCACGCCGTGCTCGGCGGGCTGGCGGGTGGCGAGGACGAGGCGCACGGCGTAGTCGGCCACGCCGGCGTCGACGAAGACGTCGTCCGAGGCCGCCTGGAGGCGGGCCAGGTCGTCGACCTCGGTGACCCGCAGCGCCCGCGGCGGCCGCACCCCCATGCGCCGGACCACCTCGAGCTCGTCGTGCTGGCCCGGGTAGCCGACCACCAGCTTCATGAGGAAGCGGTCGCGCTGCGCCTCGGGCAGCGGGTACACGCCCTCGCTCTCGATCGGGTTCTGGGTGGCGAGCACGAGGAACGGCTGGGGGACCCGGTGGGTGACGCCGCCGATGGTGACCTGGCGCTCGGCCATGACCTCGAGCAGCGCGGACTGCACCTTGGCGGGCGCCCGGTTGATCTCGTCGGCGAGGACGAAGTTGGCGAACACCGGCCCGAGCTCGACGTCGAACGACTCGCTCGACGCCCGGTAGATGCGGGTGCCGACGAGGTCGGACGGGATGAGGTCGGGCGTGAACTGGATGCGGGCGAAGGACCCACCGACGGCGGTTGCGACCGTCTCGATCGTGAGGGTCTTGGCCAGGCCGGGGACGCCCTCGATGAGGCAGTGCCCGCGGGCGAGGAGGCTGACGAGCACCCGCTCGAGGAGGCGGTCCTGGCCGACGATGACCTTCTTGACCTCGAAGAGGATCTTCTCGAGGAGCGCCGCCTCGGGGGTGGCCGGGGCCGGCCGGGGACCGCTCCCGGTGAGCAGGTAGCTGGGCGGCGCCGGCGGCTGCTCGACACCGGGTGGGGAGAACGGGGACGGGTCGGCCGGAGGGGGCGTCTCGCTCATGCTCCCCGCTCCTGGCCTGCGGCCGGGCCGCTCGGGCCACGCTCCGCTCGGGCTCCCCGCTCCTGGCGCGGGGCAGGGCTGCGCGTCGCTGCGGCGCTCACCGGCACCACCCTACCGGTGGTCCCGACGGGGCCCGGGGCGGCCGACGCTTGCGTCTACGATGCGCCCCTCACCGACCCGGGAGGCTCCCATGGCCGTCAGCGCGTACATCCTCATCCAGACCGAGGTCGGCAAGGCGGCGGCGGTGGCGGCCGAGGTGGGCGCCATCGACGGCGTGGTGTCGTCGGAGGACGTGACCGGCCCCTACGACGTCATCGCCCGGGCGGAGTCGGACAACCTCGACGACCTCGGCAAGATGGTGGTGAGCCGGGTGCAGATGATCGACGGCATCACCCGCACCCTCACCTGCACGGTCGTGCACCTGTAGGTCGACCGGGACCTGGCGGCGGACTGCACCGCCCCTCAGGCTCCCTGCCCCACCAGCATGGCCCTGATGCCGAGGCCCATGATGAACAGGCCGCCGAACCCGTAGAGCAGGTAGAGCCGGTGGCGCAGCTGCGCCCGGTAGGCGTAGAGGCAGCCGATCGTGATCAGGGCCACGAAGCCGTAGAACATGTGGAACTGGGGCGCCTCGATGCCCTCACCGGAGACGAGCGCCACGCCCAGCCCCACCTGGACGAACATGGCGACCTGGGCCGCGACCGTCGACCACCACAAGGCGCGGCTGCGCAGGGCCGGGACGCGGTGCGCGCCGAGGGCCCAGACCCCGGCGACGCCGTTGGCGATGATGACCATCCACGACCAGCCGGTGTGGAGGTCGAGCAGGACCAGCGGGGACCTCGCTCAGGCGGAGGCGGCGATGGCTGCGTCGCGGCTGGCCTGCGCCTCGGCGTACGCCTCGGCGGAGATCTCGACGAGCCCGGTGATCTCCTCGTCCGAGAAGCCGGCGAGGCGACGGAAGTTGCGAGCCAGGTGGACGGGGTTCTCGTCCTCCTCACCCCTGAAGCCGCCGAAGCTGAAGAGCTTGTCCACCGCACGCTGGAACTCGAGTGCGCCCTTGCGGCGCTCCGGGTCGTCGGCGGTGATGCGTCGCAACCAGTCCGACCCCATCTTCACGTGGGTCACCTCGTCGGCCAGCATCCAGTCCTCACAGAAGAAGAGCACCGGGTCCTGGGTGGTGTCGCCGAAGTCGCGCATCGTGTTGAACACGTCGATGGCGAGGCCCTCGAGCGCCCGGTTCACGCCGGTGAGGCGCAGCACCGGGTCGGCGTTGCACCCTGCCTCGTAGAGCATCGTCTGCTCGGCGAACTCGCCGATCGCCGTGCCCATGTGCTCGGAGAGCTTGATCGCGATCTCCACGTGGCGGGCCTCGTCCCAGCTCTGACGGGCCATGTCGAGCTTGAGGGCGAAGGGCGCCTCGTCCCGGCCGGGGCCGGTCGGGAAGTCCCAGCAGGTGCGACCTGCGACCTCGAGGGCCTGGATCTCGCCGACGAAGATGCCGTGCATGAGCGCTCGGGCTGCGTCGGGGGCCTCGGCGATGTCGGGGGTGAGGTTGGAGCGACGCTCCTTCTTCATCGTGGTGTTGCGGGGATCGAGGATGGCGTCCTCGATCTTCATGCGCACGAACCGCTCGTCACGAGCGAGCTCCTCGACCGGGAACATCTGCTTCACGGCAGGACCACCCCTTGTTCGTCTCGACGCCGACCACGCAGCGCACGTCACGCTGACGCCGCCGTCAACCGTACCCGGCGCACGCTCGACGGCACGGCTCAGGGTCCGTCGACGTCCGGCCAGCGGAGACCGAGCCGCTCGGCCTGCCAGGCCAAGGTGTCGGCGCCGAGCTCGATGCTCCGGCTCACCGACCTCGCGCCGTGCCCCACCTCACGCTCCCGTCGCAGCAGCACGGGGCGCTCCTCCGCCGGTGCCGAGGTGGCCCACTGGAGCGCCGCGCACAGCTTGCGGGCGTGGAGGGGGTCGACGCGGCTGTCGTTGTCGAACGTCGTGAACAGCACCGACGGGTAGCGGGTCCCCTCGACCACCCGGTGGTACGGCGAGTAGGCGAGCAGCCAGCCGAGCTCCTCGGCGTCCTCAGCCGTGCCGTACTCGTCGTTCCAGGTGACGCCGAGGCCGAAGCGCTCGTAGCGGACCATGTCGAGCAGCGGGGCGGAGCACAGCACCGCAGCGAAGCGCTCGGGCGACTGGGTGAGGGCCGCCCCGACCAGCAGCCCGCCGTTCGACCCTCCGCTGATGCCGAGGTGCTCCGCCGACGTCCAGCCCGCACCACAGAGGTGGTCGGCGCAGGCGAGGAGGTCGTCGAAGACGTGCTGCTTGTGCTCCCGCATGCCGTCGCGGTGCCAGGCCTCGCCGTACTCGCTGCCGCCCCGCAGGTTCGCGACGCACCACACACCCCCCGCCTCGACCCATGCGGCAGCCGCCGGGGACCAGGCCGGCACGAGGGGGACGTTGAAGCCGCCGTAGCCGTAGAGCACCGTCGGGTTGGTGCCGTCGAGGACGACGTCGTCCTTGGCCAGGATGAACAGCGGCACCTCGGCCCCGTCGGTCGAGGCGACGAAGGCCTGGGTGGCGCGGGCGCCCAGCACCTCGACGTCGCCCGGCGGGACGGCGTGGACCCGGGTCCGTCCGGCCGCCAGGTCGTGGTGCAGCACACGGGAGGGCGTCAGGTGGTCGGCGTAGCCGACCCAGACGTCGTTGCCCCTGGCAGCGTCGACCCGGACGCTCGCGGTGCCGAGCCCCGGCAGGGTGATGCTGCTGAGGGGGGCTCCGGTGCTCCGGTCGAACACGCCGACCTCGCTCACGACGTGGCGCTGGTGGACCGCCACCACCACCCCGTCGGCGAGGGCCCAGTCCTCGAGCACCGCCTCACCCTCGGGCAGGAGGTCCCGCCAGCCGTCGGGCCCCGGGGCATCGGGCGAGGCGACCACCAGGCGGCCCCGCGGTGAGCCGAGGTCGGTGCGGAGGTAGAGGAGGCCGTCGACGCCGACCTCGCCCCAGGTCTGGGCGTCGACCCCTTCGTGCACCGCGACCAGCTCCAGGTCGGGGGCGCGCAGGTCGCCGAGCAGGAGGTCGTTGCGGGGCTCGGTGCCGACCGCGGCGGAGACGAGGAGCCAGTGGCCGTCCTCGGAGGTGCGCACGCCGTAGTACGTGCCCTTGTCCCGCCCCTCGCCGAAGACGAGCTCGTCGTCGCCGGGGTCGGCCCCGACCCGGTGGCGCCACACCCGCCGGTGGAAGTGGTCCTCGCCCGGAGGGCGCTCGTCGTCACCGAGGCGACGCACGTAGAACAGCTCCTCGCCGCCTGGGAGCCAGGCGACGTCACCCGTCCTGCCCATCGGTATCGGACCCTCGAGCACCTCCCGGGTGGCGACGTCGAGGACCTGGAGCCTCGACAGCTCGTCGCCGCCGGCCGACGTCTGGAACGCCACGCGGTCGCCTTCGCGCGAGAGCGAGACCCCGTCGAGCGTCGTCGTGCCCCGGGGGTCGATCGCCATCGGGTCGAGCACGACCTGCTCCCGACCGTCTCCCTCGTCGACGACGAGGACCGCGTGCTCCTCCTCGGGGCGCCGTCGGAACCAGAAGCGCCGGTCGCCTCGGACGGTGGGCAGGCCGACCATGCCGGGGAGCAGCCTGCGGAGGCGTGCCGCCACCTGCTCCACCCCGGGGACCCCGGCCATCCACGCTGCGAACAGCTCGTCCTGGGCGCTCGACCATGCTGCCGTCTCGGCGGTCCCGGCCTCCTCCAGCCAGCGGTAGGGGTCGGCGACGAGGCGGCCGTGGAGGTCCTCGACGAGGTCGAGGCGCCGGGCGTCCGGGTAGCGCACCGGGCGACCCTACCGAGGCGGCCGGTCGTGCCTCAGCCGTCCTGGCGCTGCGGCCGGAGGCAGGTCAGACGGCGTCGGCACGCAGGGAGAGGGCCTGGCGGAGGACGGCGATGTCGTCGGCGATGCCCTCGAGCGGCGTCTCGCACACCACCGGCGCGCCGGCGGTGGCCACCACCTCGAGGATGGCCGCGAGGTCCACCTCCCCGCGGCCGAGGTGCTCGTGGCGGTCGCGACCCGACCCGGCGGGGTCCTTCGAGTCGTTGCAGTGCACGAGGTCGATCCTCCCGGTGATCGCCATGATGCGCTCCACGGAGCCGAGGACCTCCTCCCCCGCGGCGTGGGTGTGGCAGGTGTCGAGGCAGAAGCCGACGCCGAGGTCGCCGATGGCGTCCCAGAGCCGGGCGATCGTGTCGAAGTGGCGCGCCATGGCGTGGTCACCGCCGGCCGTGTTCTCCAGGTAGATCGGCACCTGCGACTCGATCGACTGGAGGCCCTTCACCCACCGCTCGATCCCCGCCTCGATCGTGTCGCCGGCGTTGACGTGGCCGCCGTGGACGATCACCGCGGTTGCGCCCACCTCGGCCGCGGCCGCGCACGTCTGGGCGAGCACCTGCCGGCTCGGGTGGCGCACCTTGGGGTTGGCCGTGGCCAGGTTCACGATGTACGGGGCGTGGACGAACACCGGCATGTCGCTCTCGCGCAGGGCGGCCGCGTCCGCCCGGGGCTTCGGCTTGGCCCAGCCCTGAGGGTCGGAGAGGAAGAGCTGGACGCACGCCGAACCAGTCGCCTCGGCGCCGGCGATGGGGTCCTCGGAGCGGAGGTGGGCGCCGATCAGGGGGAGCTGGGCTGCCATGCGGCGACGGTAGCGGGGCCGCCTCCTGTGACCGATGTCGCATGGAGCAGCAGCAGGACCGGACCTACGCTCCTGCGGCTCCGGGTCGCCGCGCCGGGGCCGGGAGGTCAAGGTGTTCGCTCGTCTCGGTTCCTGGTGCCACCGGCGCCGTCTCCTCGTCGTCGCCCTGTGGTTCGCTGCGCTCATCGCCCTCGGCGCACTCTCCGGGGTCGTCGGCACGAGCTTCCAGGACGAGTTCACGCTCCCCGACGTGGAGAGCCGCACCGGCTTCGACATCCTCGACGCCGAGTTCGGGGGTCAGGGGACGGGCATCAGCGGGACCATCGTGTTCCGGGCCGAGCAGGGGGTCGACGACCCCGAGGTCCGGGACGCCATGCAGGCGATGTTCGAGCGCCTCGACGCTCGTGACGACCTCACGGTGGTCAGCCCGTACGGCGAGGCCAGCGCCTTCCAGGTGGCGTCGGCCGGCGACGACGCCGGCAAGATCGCCTACGCCCAGCTCGAGGCGCCGGAGGACGCCTCGTTCGACGAGACGCTCGCCATCTCCCAGGACATCCAGGCTGCTGCACCCGAGATCGACGGTCTCGTGGTGGAGGTCGGGGGCGCGGCGTTCGCCGAGTTCGAGGAGCCGCAGTCCGAGGTGCTCGGCCTCGCCTTCGCCATCGTCATCCTGATCGTCGCCTTCGGCTCGGTCCTGGCCATGGGCCTGCCCGTCGGGGTCGCCCTGGCCGGCATCGGCATCGGGACCATCCTCGTCGGCCTCGTCTCCAACCTGCTGACCCTGCCTGACTTCGCCACGATCCTCGGCATCATGATCGGCCTCGGCGTGGGCATCGACTACGCCCTCTTCATCGTCACCCGCTACCGGGAGAACCTGCACAACGGCCACTCCGTTGCCGACTCGACGTCGATCGCCCTCGACACCGCCGGTCGTGCCGTCACCTTCGCCGGCACCACGGTGGTGATCTCGCTGCTCGGCATGCTCGTGATGGGCGTCAGCTTCGTCCAGGGCCTCGCCGTCGGCGCGGCCCTGGTGGTGGCGGTCACCGTCGTCGCCTCGCTCACGCTCCTGCCCGCGCTCCTCGGCTTCGCCGGCGAGAGGGTGGAGGTCACCCGCTGGCGCGGCCTCATCGCAGCGTCCCTCGTGGCCATCGCGCTCGTCGGCCTCGGCCTCGGGGTGTCGCCGCTCCTCGTCGGGCTCCCCCTCGCCGTGGTGGTCCTGGCAGCCAGCTTCGCCGTCGCACCGCTGCGGCGGGAGGTCCCCCGCCGGGCGGCCAAGCCCCTCGACCAGACGCTCGCCTACCGCTGGAGCAGGCTCATCCAGCGCCGTCCGTGGCCGGCGGCCCTCGCCGGCACGCTCGTGCTCGTCCTGCTCGCCATCCCCGTGCTCGGGCTCCGGCTCGGCTTCGCCGACGAGGGGAACTACGCCGAGGAGACCACGACCAGGCGGGCGTACGACCTGCTGGCGGACGGCTTCGGTCCCGGCTTCAACGGGCCGCTCATGCTCGTGGCCGAGCTGCCCGAGGGCACCGGCCCCGAAGCCATCCCGGCCGTGACCGAGGCCGTGAGCGGCGATCCGGGCGTGGCCTTCGCATCCCCCGGCGTCCCCAACGACCCCAGCGCCCCGACCGCAGCCCTGTGGCGGGTGATCCCGAGCAGCGCGCCGCAGGACGAAGCCACCACCGAGCTCGTCAACCGCCTGCGGGGGGACGTCCTCCCGGCCGTCGGCCAGGAGACGGGCCTCGACATCGCGGTGACCGGGGGCGTCGCTGTCAACGTCGACTTCTCCGACTACCTGGCCGACCGCCTCCCCCTGTTCTTCGGCGCCGTGCTCGGCCTGTCCTTCCTGCTGCTCATGATCGTGTTCCGCTCGGTGCTCGTGCCGCTGAAGGCGGTCGTGATGAACCTGCTCTCGATCGGGGCGGCCTACGGGATCGTCGTGGCGGTGTTCCAGTGGGGGTGGCTGAGCGACCTGAGCGGTGTCGAGCCGGCACCGATCGAGCCGTTCATGCCGATGATGCTCTTCGCCATCGTGTTCGGGCTCTCGATGGACTACGAGGTGTTCCTGCTCTCCCGGGTGAAGGAGGAGTGGAACCGGACGCACGACAGCCACGACTCGGTGGCCAACGGCCTGGCCAGCACCGCCCGGGTCATCACCGCCGCCGCTGCGATCATGGTCTTCGTCTTCGGGAGCTTCCTGCTCGAGTCCGACCGCACGATCAAGCTCTTCGGGCTCGGCCTCTCCGTGGCGGTCCTGCTCGACGCCACCGTCGTCCGCCTCCTGCTGGTGCCGGCCACGATGGAGCTCCTCGGGGACCGCAACTGGTGGTTCCCCCGCTGGCTCGACCGGCTGCTCCCCTCGGTCAACGTCGAGGGCGAGCCCGATGCCCCCCCGACCGAGGCGGACGAGCGGGTCCTCGAGCCGGTCTGAACGCAGCCCCCTGACCCGGCGCCGGGTGGCGCCGGGTCTGCGCAGGATGGTCAGTCGGCGACCGGCTCGGGGAACCAGCGGGCCAGGCCCCTCGGGGCCCGGAACGGCGACCACTCGCCCTCGGGCTGCGCCAGCCGGTCGGCCACGACCACCACCACGGCCGGGTTGTGCCCCAGGCCGATGTGGCTGCCCACCACCTCGATGCTCTCCCGCCTGGGGCCAGGCCGCTCGACGCAGGCCCGCCACGGGACCACGCCGTCGGAGCGGGAGTAGACCGCGGTCGAGGGCACCCCGCCGGTGCCCCCGTCGTCGCCGATGTCGCGCCGGATCTGCGCGCTGTGGTCGACGTCGAGGGGTGAGTCGGTGAGCGGCACGCTCGAGCGGGTCAAGCGCTCGAGCGACCGGAACGGGCTGCCGAGGGTGATGACGCCCCGCACCAGGTCGGGGCTGCGCCTGGCCAGCTCCCTGGCGTAGACGCCGCCCAGGCTCCACCCGACGATGCTGACCGACTGGTTGCGGTCGTCGGCGAGCTTGCGGAGCCTCGTCTCGAGGCTCTTGCGGACCCGGCCCGTCGGCCCGGTGCTGCGCCCGAGCTCCCAGCCGTGCGCCTCGTAGCCCCTCGTGCCGAGGAACCAACGGAGCGGCCAGGTGGACTGGTCGGTGGCGGCGAAGCCCGGGAGGACGAGCACGGGGTGGCCGTCTCCGCGGGGCGTGAGCTGCAGCGCCGGGGCCAGGGCGGCGAACGCCCCGAGCTCGAGGACGACGCGCGATTCGAGGAGGGCGGCAGAGGTGTTGGGACGTCGCAGCGGTGAGGCCATGGGCCCCTTGTTACCCACCCGCTCCCCCGGCGCGACCGCCTCGGGACCGCGTGGGCCAGGCTCACATCGGCTTGTAGAGGTCCCTCGTGATCTCGTCGACCAGCTGGGTGGCGACCGTGCGCTCGAGCACGCCACCGGCCCGCAGCTCGGCCACCGCGGGGACCGGGTCCGGGTCCGAGAAGAGGCGGTCGTCGGCGAGGTCGGCGGGCCGGCCCGTCGGGTCGACCGTCCACCACGACGCCTCGAGCGCGATCCCGTTGTTGTCGCTGAAGTAGATGGACCGCATGATGCCGTGGTCGATCACGTCGGTCACCTCGCAGCCGTGCTCCTTCAGGCGGTGCTGGAGCCGGGAGAGGGCGTCCTCGTCGGCGAGGTGCAGCGACAGGTGGTCGAACTGTGACGCCTGCGGGAACGGCACCCCGGCCGGCTTGGCGTAGCGCTCGACGGGCTGGTCGGTGTACTCGAAGAACGCGAGCGTGGCGCCGGGCGCGATCTCGAAGAAGTAGTGACGGAAGGCCTCGGTGGCGAGGGTGACCACCAGCCGGGCGCCCAGCACGCCGTGGTAGAAGCGAACGGTGGCGTCCATGTCGGTCGTCACCAGGGCCAGGTGGTGCACGCCCCGCCAGTGGACCGGGTTCACGTCTGTGCTCATCCCCGCAGGCTACGACGACGGGGCCGCGATCGTCGGTTCGTCAGAAGGCGGCCAGGAGGATGGCCCTGGCGTCCTCGATGCCGACGGGCCGTGGGTTCGAGGCCACGCTGCGGTTGCCCTCGGCCATGCGGGCGACGACGTCGACGTCCTCCTCGGTGACGCCGCAACCGCTGAGCCGCGTAGGGAGGCCGAGCCGCTCGACGAGCCGCGCCGCAGCAGACGCTGCGTCCTCCGGGTCGCCCAGGGCGAGGCCGATGCGGTGGATCTCGCTCGGGATCACGTCTGCGTTGAAGCGCATGGCGTGAGGGAGGATGACGGCGTTGGCGAGGCCGTGGGCGATGCCCGTCCGCCCACCGAGGAGCTGTGCGAGGCCGTGGTGCACCCCCATCGTGGCGTTCTGGAGCGAGCGCCCGCCGAGGAGCGCAGCACCCAGCATGTCGGTCCGAGCCGCCAGGTCGGCGGGGTCGTCGACGACCCGGGGCAGGGCGTCGGCGGCCGCCGCGACGCACGCCAGGCCGAGGGCCTCGGCCTCCACCGACCTCGTGGACGACCAGGCCGCCTCGACGCCGTGGGCGACGGCGTTCATGCCCGTCTCCGCGCTCACCCGGGCCGGCGTCCCGACCGTCACCTCCGGGTCGTAGATGGCGGCGAGGGGTGCGAGGGTCGGCCCGCCGGCGCCCGTCTTCGACCTCGACGCCTCGTCGGTCATCCCGAAGAAGGGGGTCAGCTCGGCGCCCGAGTACGTGGTGGGGATGGCGACGTGGCCCACGGCCGGCCGGTCCACGTACGAGGCGCCGGGCATCCCCGACTCCTGCTCGAGGAAGTAGCAGACGGCCTTCGCGAGGTCGGCGCAGGAGCCCCCGCCGAAGCTCACGATGCACTCGATGCCGGCGTCGCGCGCCTGGGCCACGGCCGTCTGGACGTCCTCGGTGGGCACGTGGCTCCGGGTGCCGGCGAAGGTGGCGACGAGGCTCCGGCCGAGGAGGCGGACCAGGCGCTCGCCGTCGTCGGAGGAGCGACGACCGGCGGTGGTGACGAGCATGACCCGCCGGGCGCCCGTCTCCCGCACCACCTCCGACACGCGGTTGAGGGCACCGACGCCGAAGTGCAGCCGTTGCGCGTAGCCCGTGTGGATGAAGGCGTCGGGCACGGCTAGCGCACCACCGTCTCCGCCTCGGCGCCGAGGCTGACGACCTCGAGCCCGGACGGTCCGACCCGCAGTGTCGTGCGGGAGCAGTGGCCGGGTCGGAACGGCACGACCCGGTCGTCACCGAGAGCCGATCCGACAACGGCGTTGATCGCGATGAAGTGGGTGACCACCACCGTCCGGTCGGCCAACCCGGTCAGTGCCGACAGCACCCCGGCCCGCCAGCCCTGCAGAGCCGGCTCGGCTCGTTCCCACGAGCCGGCCATGAAGGTCCGCAGCCACGGCCCCCGCTGCTCGAGCGAGTCGCTGCCCGCAGGCGCCACCACCTCCCCGACGCGGGGCTCCACCACGGGTGCGAGCCCGAACCGCTCCGCCACCGGCAGGGCGGTCTCCCTCGTGCGCCTGAGGGGCGAGACCACGAGAGCAGCCGGACGGAGGTCGGCCAGTGCCTCCGCCACGTCTGCGGCCTGCCGCCGACCCACGTCCGACAGGCCGGGGTCGGCCTCCCCGCTCCAGCCGGCCGACGCCTCGCCGTGGCGCACGAGCACCACCAGCCGGCCGCTCTCGTGCGCCCCGGTCACGAGAGGCCGGCGAACCACGGGGCGAAGCTCCCCGAGCGTGCGGGGGCACCCCGTTCGATGTACCACTCGGCGCCGAAGGCTCGGGCGAACACCTCGTCGGGCATGGCGAGGAAGAACGACGACTCCGAGATCTGGCTGGCGTGGGCCCGCATCGACGCCCGCTTCACCGGCAGCCACCGGGTGACGTCGACCCGGTGGGTCAGCCGCTCCTCGGGGACGCCGAAGTCCGGTTCCTGGGTCACGTCGGGCGGGGCGTCGAGATCATCACCCATGCTGACCCCCGACTCGCGGAGGTCCTCGAACATCTGCGCCATGTCCGTGCGGTTCATGGTCGCCTCGTAGACCTCGGGCGTGGCCGCCAGCTCGGCGGCGCGCACCCCGACCCGGTGCACCTGGATGTGGTCGGGGTGGCCGTAGCCCCCGTTGTCGTCGTACACGGTGAGGACGTCGGCGCGCTCCTCGTCGAGGATGGCCGCCAGGCGCTGCGCCGCCTCCTCCACGTCCGCCCGCCAGAAGCAGCCGGGCTCGTCGTTCGTCGGGGTGTCCATCATCCCCGAGTCGCTGTAGCCGAGGAAGGCCACGCGCTCGACGCCCAGGACCTCCGCCGACGCCTCGGTCTCCACCACGCGCCGCTCCCCGAGCGCCTCGTCGTCACCGAGGAAGCCGTCGTCGACCTCACCGGCCTCACCCCTGGTGGCGACCACCAGCACCACCCGGTGGCCGTCGGCGGCGGCGCGCGCCATGAGGCCCCCGGTGGCGATCGATTCGTCGTCGGGGTGCGCGTGGAAGCAGACGAGGGTTGCCACGGCCGCAGTCTGCCTGCTCGGTCAGCGAACGGCGCCTGCCGCCCGCAGCGCAGCGACCTCCTCGGCCTCGAAGCCCCAGTCGCCGAGGACCTCGTCGGTGTGCTGACCGGGGTGCGACGGCGGCCTGGCGATCTCGGCCTCGGTCCGGCTGAACCGCGGTGCCGGCGCCGGCTGGCGGACCCCCCCCACCTCGGTGAAGGTGCCTCGGGCGGCCATGTGCGGGTGGGTCGGCGCCTCGTCGAGCGACAGGACGGGGGCGAAGCACACGTCGGTGCCCTCCATGACGTCGCACCACTCGTCGCGGGACCGGCTCTTGAAGATCGCGGCCAGCCGCTCCTTCATCGCCGGCCACTGCGATCGGTCGTGCTGGGAGGGCAGGTCGCCGTCCGACCCGTCGGCCACCCCCGTGAGGCGCAGCAGCTCGGCGTAGAACTGCGGCTCGATCGAGCCGATCGAGACGTAGCCACCGTCGGCGCACTCGTAGACGTCGTAGAAGTGGGCACCGGAGTCGAGCAGGTTCGTGCCCCGCTCCGGCTGCCACACGCCCATGGCCTTGAAGCCGTGGAACATGCTCATCAAGGTGGCGGCACCGTCGACCATGGCTGCGTCGACGACCTGGCCCGCACCGCTCTCGCGGGCCTCGAGGACGCCGCACACGATGCCGAAGGCCAGGAACATGGCGCCCCCGCCGAAGTCACCGACGAGGTTGAGCGGCGGCGTGGGCGGCTGGCCCGCCCGACCCACGCCCTCGAGCGCACCGGCCAGGGCGATGTAGTTGATGTCGTGGCCGGCGGTCATGGCGTAGGGGCCCTCCTGGCCCCATCCGGTCATCCGCCCGTACACGAGCCGCGGGTTGCGGGCCAGGCACACGTCGGGGCCGAGGCCCATCCGCTCGGTGACCCCGGGCCGGAAGCCCTCGAGGAGCGCGTCGGCGGAGGCCACGAGCCGGAGCACGGCCTCGACGCCCTCCGGGTGCTTCAGGTCGACACCGATCGAGCGCCGCCCCCGCAGCAGGGGGTCGAGCGGGGGGTTGGCCGGGTCGCCACCGACGACGGACTGGGCCCGGTCGACGCGGAGCACCTCCGCGCCCATGTCGGCGAGCAGCATCGCGGCGAAGGGACCGGGGCCGATGCCGGCCAGCTCGATGATGCGGAGGCCCGACAGCGGACCGGCCACCTCAGGACGCCTTGGCGGCGTTGGCGACGGCGGCGTCGATGATCTGGGTCCACAGCTGCGGCGGGAGGTCGTGGCCCATGCCCGGCAGGAGGAGCAGGTCGGCGCCGGGGATGGCGGCGGCGGTGGCCTTCCCGCCGCTCACGCCGACGAGCGGGTCGTCCTCGCCGTGGATGACGACGGTGGGGACCGAGACCGATGCGAGGTCGGGGGTGCGGTCGGGCGACGCCGCGATCCCGACGAGCTGGCGGGCCGCGCCTGCGGGATCGTGGGCCCGGTCGTAGGCCGCCATCGCCCGCTCCCGCATCACATCGGCGTCCTGGGCGTAGGCGGGCGAGCCGATGACCTTGCCGACGGCGAGGCCCCGCTCGCCGGCCTCCTCGCGGCTGGCGGGGGGCGGGGACATCAGCGCGCCGATGGCGTCGGCGGACGCCTGCCCCACCGACTGGTCACCCGTCGTCGACATGATCGAGCACAGGGAGCGGACCTTGTCGGGGTGGCGGATGGCGAGCGACTGCACGATCATCCCGCCCATCGAGACGCCCATGACGTGCGCCGGCGCCATGCCGAGGGCGTCGAGCAGCCCGGCCGCGTCGTCGGCCATGTCGGCGATCGTGTACGAGGCCGTCGAGTGGTCGCCGCTGAAGGCCTTGATCACGTCGGGCGTGGGCCCGTCGGTGATGCGGCTCGAGAGCCCCACGTCACGGTTGTCGTAGCGCACGACCCGGAAGCCGTGCGACGCAAGCTCCTGGCAGAAGCGCTCGTCCCACGCCGTGAGCTGGGCGGTGAGGCCCATGACGAGGAGGAAGCCGGGGTCGTCCGGCGACCCGAACTCGTCGTACTCGAGGTCGATCCCGTTGGCGCGCACGTTGGGCATGGCCAAACCCTCGCCCACCCTTGACCGCCCGGTCAAGGCCGGCCGCGGCGGGGTCGCCCGGGCCGCCCAGCGGGCCCGCTCGCGCCTGGGGGCCGGCGCTAGGTTCGGCGCCATGACCGCCTACGGGGTGCACACCGGGCTCCAGAACACCTCGATGGAGGAGCTGCGGTCGCTGTGGAGGCGCATCGAGGAGCTCGGCTACGACTGGATCTCGATCTGGGACCACTTCTACGCAGCCGACCTCGGAGGCGGCGCCAGGTGCCTCGAGTCCGTCTCCGCCCACGCCGCCCTCGCCTGCACCACGTCGAGGGTGCGCTGCGGCTCGCTGGTCTACTCGGTGGGCTACCGCCACCCCGCCGTGCTGGCGAAGGCGATCACCACCATCGACCACCTCTCCGGCGGTCGGGCCGAGCTCGGCCTCGGTGCCGGTTGGAGCCAGGTGGAGTACGACGCCTACGGCATCCCGTTCCCGCCGGTCGGCACCCGCATGGACCAGCTCGAGGAGGCGGTGCAGTGCGTGCGGGGCCTCCTGCGCCGGGAGGCGACCGACTTCGCCGGTGAGTGGTTCACGCTGACCGACGCCCGCAACGAGCCGCCCCCGGTGCAGCCGGCCCTCCCCGTGTGGGTGGGGGGCGGAGGCGAGAGGCGCACGCTGCGCATCACCGCCCGCTTCGCCGACGGCTGGAACATCCCGTTCGTGGCGCCGGAGACGTTCGCCGCCAAGCGCGACGTGCTCCACCGGCACTGCGACGAGGTCGGTCGCGACCCGGGGGAGATCCGCTGCGCCGTCAACCTCGGCATCGCCTGGACCGAGGAGGGGCTGCGGGACCAGTTCGGCGGCCTGACCGACCTGGTGCGGCCCGGGGTCCTGACCGGCAGCGACGACGAGGTGCTCGACCGGATCGCCCGCTACGTCGATGCGGGCGCCGACCAGGTGAACATCGCACTGCGGGCGTCGACGGCCGGCGGCCCGACGTGGGACGTCGACGCACTCGAGCGGCTCGGGCTGGCGCTCGACCTCGCCGCCTGAGGTGGACCCGCCCGACCTCCTCCTGCGCGCCGAGCCCTACGAGGGCCCCGCCGCGAGCAGGCTCGTCGCCGACCTCACAGCCGATCTCGGCCGCCGCTACGCGGAAGAGGACGAGCCGCCGCTGTGCTCCCTCTCACCTGAGGAGCGCGCCGCCCGGCAGGCCGCCATCGACGAGGATGAGGCGGCGTACACCGCCGAGGTCACCCCCGCCGACGTCGCCCCGCCCGGCGGTTCCTTCGTCGTCGCCTACGTCGGCGGGGCGCCCGTCGCCTGCGGCGGCCTCCGGGCCCACGACAGCGGGATCGGCGAGATCAAGCGCCTGTGGGTGGAACCCCGGTCTCGCGGACGGGGCGTCGCCCGGGCCCTGGTGGCCAGGCTCGAGGAGGAAGCGGTGCGCCTGGGCTACCGGACCCTGGTGCTCGAGACCGGGCTGCGCCAGCCCGAGGCCATCAGCCTCTACGAGTCGCTTGGCTACCGCCGGCGCGAGCCCTACGGCCGCTACCGCGACTCGCCGCTGAGCGTGTGCCTGGAGCGAGACCTTGCGACCGGCGCCGGGTCGCCGCCGGAACCGTCGACGTGACCGCAGGCAGCCCCGACCTGCGGAGGGACCCGTTGAGCGGGCGGGAGGTGGTGGTCGTGGCCGGCCGCCAGAGCCGGCCGAACCTCCCCGGGACCGGTTGCCCGTTCTGCGTCGGCGGCCTCGAGGCGCCCGAGCCGTACGAGGTCCGTGCCTTCGCCAACCGATGGCCACCGCTCGGCGCCGGCAAGGCCGAGGTCGTCCTCTACACGCCGGACCACGACGCCAGCTTCGCCTCCCTGGGCCTCCCCGGGGCCCGGTGCGTCGTCGACCTCTGGGCCGAGCGGACCGAGGCGCTGGGCGCGGCCGCCGACGTGGCCTACGTCCTCGTCTTCGAGAACCGGGGACCGGAGGTGGGCGCCACCATCGCCCACCCGCACGGGCAGATCTACGCCTTCCCCACCGTGCCCGCCACGCCGATGGCGGAGCTCACCGCACCGGGGCCCTGCCACCTGTGCGAGCACCGTCCGGGCGACCGGGGGGTCGCTGATGTGGGCGGCTGGCGGGCGTGGGTTCCGGAGGCGGCGGAGTGGCCCTACGGCCTGCTGCTGGCACCTGGGGACCACCTCGCGGACCTCCCCGCTCTTGCTGACGACGACCGGGACTCACTGGCTGCGCTGCTCGTCGACGTGCTCGGCCGGCTCGACCGGCTCTTCGACGCGCCGATGCCGTACATGCTCTGGATCCACCAGCGCCCGACCGACGGGGGCTCATGGCCCACGAGCCACGTCCACGTGCACGTCGCGCCGCTCTTCCGGGGCCCCGGCGTCCAGCGGTTCGTCGCCGCCGGCGAGCTCGGCAGCGGCACGTACTTCAACCCGGTCGACCCCGCCGCCGCTGCCAGGGCGCTGCGCGAGGCGTGATGACGGCCGTCACCGCCTTCGCCCCCGGCCGGGTCAACCTCATCGGCGACCACACCGACTACACGGGCGGGTTCGCGCTGCCCTTCGCGCTCGCCCTCGGCACCCCCGTGGAGGCGCGGGTCGGGGGGGACGTCGTGGTGCTCCGCTCGGCCGACGCAGCGGGCGTCGCCTCGGTGCCGATCGACGTGGAGGACCCGGCGGCGGTCGAACCGGGCTGGGCCCGCTACGTCGCCGGCGTCGTCGCCGAGACGCACCCCGCCGCCGGGTTGCGGGGCGAGGTGTCCACCACCCTCCCGGTCGGTGCGGGCCTGTCGTCGAGCGCCGCGCTCGAGCTGGCGGTGGCGCTGGCGCTCGGCTTCGAGGGGACGCCCCTCGACCTCGCCCTCACCTGCCAGCGGGCCGAGCAGCGCGCGTCAGGCGTGCCGTCGGGGGTGATGGACCAGCTGGCGTCGGCGTCGGGGGTCGCGGACCACGCCCTGCTCATCGACTGCACAGACCTGACCGTCACGCCCGTGCCGATCCCCCACGAGCTCGAGGTGGTCGTCGTCCACTCGGGCGAGGAGCGGGCGCTCGCCGACTCTGCCTACGGCGAGCGGCGGGCCGCCTGCGAGGCGGCGGCCGAGGTGATCGGCCCCCTGCGGGAGGCGGCCGTGGGCGACCTCGTCCGCATCGAGGACCCCGTCGTCCGCCGCCGGGCCCGTCACGTGCTCACGGAGAACGCACGCGTCCTCGAGATGGTCGAGGTGCTGGCGGCCGGTGACCACCGTGCTGCCGGCGAGCTGCTCGCCGCCAGCCACGCCAGCCTCGCCGACGACTTCGACGTGTCGACGCCCGGCCTCGACGCGTTGGTGGCTCGCCTGACGGCGCGTCCGGGGGTGCACGGCGCCCGCCTCACCGGCGCCGGCTTCGGCGGCTGCGTGGTCGCGCTGTGCGAGCCGGGCGCCCTCCCCGGAGAGGGCTGGCACGTCCGGCCGGGCGACGGCGCGAGGGTCACGACCGCCGGGTGACCCCCTGGCGGTTGCTTCGACGCGTAGAGTGGGTACACGACCGCGCAGCGGGACGAACGTCCGGCGACAGGCGGGGGGTCACCTCCCGCCCAGCGGCAGAGGAGCATCCATGGGCATCGGAGTCAGCGTCTTCCTTCTCGCGATCGGCGCGATCCTCGCCTTCGCCGTCGACGTCACGACGGAGGGGATCGACGTGGAGACGGTGGGGGTCATCCTGATGATCGCCGGGGCCATCGGCCTGCTCGTCTCGCTCGTCCTCATGAGCCAGCTGAGCCACAGGCGCACGGGCGACACCGTGATCCGCGAGGAGCGCTACTAGGCGTCCTCGCCGAGCGCCGTCGCCAGCCGCGACAGGGCTCCCGGGGTGCGCACACCCCACCAGAACAGGTCCTGGCCGTCGACGAGGCGCACCGGCGCCACCGCCGACAGCTCGGGGACGTGACGGGGCCCGAAGGGGTAGGGCTCCGAGGGCGCGAGGACGAGGTCGGGGTGGCGTCGCGATGCCTGCTCGAGGGTGACCTCCGGGTAGCGCGTCGCCGCGTTCGCGAACACGTTGACCACGCCGAGCCAGGCCAGGACCGACGAGCCGTAGGTGGTGCCGGCCAGGGTCATCCACGGCCGCCGCCAGATCGGCACGAACGCCCTGCGCCAGGGCGGCACCTGCTCGGGAAGGTCGGCCTCGGGGGGCGCCCCGACCCGCACCCGTCCCGCCAGCGCCGCGAGCTCGGGCCCGACGTCCGCCACCCGGTTGATGCGCACGACGTGGACGTCGACGCCGGCGGCGGTCAGTGCGTCGGCGTCCTGCCGGCGGTTCTCCTCGTCGTTCACCACGACCAGGTCGGGCCGGAGCCGGCGCACCGCGTCGAGGTCGGGGTCCTTGGTGCCGCCGACCGCCGGCAGCTCCGGGTGCTCGCAGAAGCGGGTGACGCCCACCGGGGTCACGCCCCACGCCACGAGCGTCTCGGTGACCGAGGGGACGAGGCTCACGACCCTCACAGCCGGTCGAGCAGCGTCGCCTTCTTGGCGTCGAACTCCTCCTGCGTGACGACCCCCCGCCGGCGCAGGTCGTCGAGCTGCTGGAGCTGCTGGGGGATCGAGCTGCCCCCGCCCGACCCCGACGTGCGCCTCCCGTTCGCCTCGATCTGGCGGTGGATCTCGCTCTGGACCAACGACGGCTTGGCGATGTCGGCGAAGGACTGCCGGCCACGCTCGCCGCCTGACTCGATCACGAGGTCACCTGAGCGGAGCAGCCGCTCGACGAGGCTCTGGTGGAGGAAGACGGTCTGCACGTTCTCCAGTCGGATCTCCGTCCCCCGCCTGCCGAGCACGCCGGACCTGTGGATCAGCCGGTCCGTCGTCACCACGAAGCTGGTCGTGGCCCACCGGACGTAGCGACCGATCACCCAGAACAGCGCACCGAGGGTCAGCGCCGCGAGGGCGACCTGCACCCACTCCGGCAGGTCGGCGACGGCCCCCGCAACGAAGCCCGCCACCGCCGCGAGCAGGGCGAACCCGGGGCGCAGGAAGAACCGCCAGTGGGGTCGGAGGTCGAGCACGACCTCCTCACCCGGGTTCAGCAGCTTGCGCCACGATGCCACCGCTGCAGCGTAGGAGGTCGTCGCGGCGGCGGTCAGGACGGGTCGGGTCGGGTCAGCGGTAGACGCGCCGGCGGAAGACGCGGTCGTCGGCCACGATCCGGTCCAGGAACAACAAGCCGTCGAGGTGATCGAGCTCGTGCTGGAGCGCTCGTGCCTCGAAGCCGTCGGCCTCGACCGTCACCAGGTCCCCCTCGACATCCGTGCCCCGCACCACGATGCTGGTGGCGCGAGGCACGTCACCGGTGAGGTCGGGGACGCTCATGCACCCCTCGCGGCCCACCTCCGACGGACCGGACGCGAGCACCACCGGGTCGAACAGGACGACCTCGCCGTGGCACGAGCTGGCTTTGCGGTGCCCCGTCACGTCGATGCAGAAGGCGCGCCTGGCGATGCCGATCTGGGGTGCGGCCACGCCGACGCTGTGCGAAGAGGCCCGCATGGTGTCGAGCAGGTCGGCGGCCAGCCGGCGTGCGGACTCTCCGATCGGCCCCACCAGCGCAGCGGGGCGGGAGAGGATGGGATCGGGCAGGCAGACGACGGGCCGGATCACAGGGGTGGAGCCGGCGTCAGAGCACGTCGGCGTCGTCGGGACGGAGGTGGATCTCGACGTCGAGGTCGGCCGACAGCCGTCGGAGGTCCGATGCCAGCGGCTCGACGTCCCGGTCGGCGGGGAGCGTCACCTCGAGCAGCATCACGTAGGCGGGCGCGCCGGTGCTGCCGACGGTGCGGGTGGTGAGGTCGACGACGTTCGCGCCGTGCTGGGCGAGGAGGGCGCTGACCTGGTGCACGATCCCCGGCCGGTCGGCACCGTAGACCGACACCGCCCAGGCCGATCGGCCGTCGGTCTGAGGGCCCGTGGTGGCGTCGTCACCCTCGGGCAACGGCCGGACCACGACGGTCAGCCCGAGCGGGGCGGTGCGCGCCGCCAACGCCTCCTCGAGCGCGTCGGCCTGCTCCCCCTCGGGCACCTCGACCACGAGCACCATGGCGAACTGCCCGGCCAGGTTGGTCATCGCGGTGTCGGCCAGGTTGGCCCCGCGCTCGACGAGCGCGCCCGTCACCGCTGCCACGATCCCCGGCCGGTCGGGGCCGAAGGCCGTGACGACGACGCGGGTCATGGTCGGACGCCCATGGTCGAGGCCCTCAGGCCCAGCCCAGCTGGTCGAGCCGCTCGTCGTCGATCCCGAAGTGGTGGGCGACCTCGTGGATCACCGTGATGCGCACCTGCTCGACGACCTCCTCCTCGTCCGCGCACATGGCGCAGATCGCCAGCCGGTAGATCGTGATGCGGTCGGGCATGGCGAGGCCGCCGTAGGTCTCCCGGTCCGTGAGGGGGATGCCCTCGTAGAGCCCGAGCAGGTGCCGGTCGGGCGAGTGGTCACGCACCTGCAGGACGACGTTGTCCATCCGCCGGCCGAGCGACTCGGGGATGCGGTCGAGGGCGTCGGCCACGAGCGCCTCGAAGCGGGCGGCGTCGACGTCGACCACCTCGACGAACCTACCGGGCCACCCCCTACCATCCGCCCGTGCGCTTCCACCTCGAGCAGCCGCTGCCGGCCAGCGCGGAGCGGGTGGTCGACGTGCTCGTCGACCGGGCGTTCCTCGCCAGCCTCTCCGAGCTCGCGAAGCTCGGGGAGCCCGAGGTGCTCGAGCAGCGGGCCGAGGGCACCACCCTCCACCAGCGGGTCAGGTACCGCTTCACGGGGTCGCTCTCCCCCGCCGTCACCTCCGTCGTCGACCCGAAGAAGCTCGTGTGGGTCGACGAGACCACCTACGACCGGGCGGCGGGGACAGCGACCTTCCGCATCCTGCCCGAGCACTACGCCGACCGGCTCAAGGCGGGCGGCAGCTACCGGTTCCTCCCGACCGGACCGGACAGCTGCACACGGGTTGCGGACGGCGAGCTCACGGTGCGCTTCCCGTTGGTGGGCAAGGCGGTCGAGCGGGCCATCGTCACCGGGCTCGAGGACCACCTCGTCGACGAGGCCGCCCTGGTCGCCCGCTGGCTGGAGGACCATCCCCGGACCGGCTGACGCCACCGTGCTCCCTCTCCCGGCCGAGCCCCCGGCCCGCCCGCGGCTGGTCCCGCTACCTGCTCCCCCGCTCGGCCATCATCGCGGCGATCTTCGAGAAGTCGACCGTGATGAACAGGCCCTTGGCCTCCGCCGTGAGCTCGTCGCCGGCGTAGAGGCGGCCCGACGTGAACAGCTTGCGCCCGTCCTGGCGGTCGAGGGTGGCCTCGAACCGGAGGTCGGTGTGCAACGGCGTCGGGCGGCGGTACCTGATCTCCAGCGTCCCCGTCATGCCGGGGTTGCCGGAGAGCGACTGCGCCATGCCGAGCACCTCGTCGAACGCCGCAGCCACGTAGCCCCCGTGCACGCTGTTGGGCGGGCCCTCGTAGGCGGCACCGAAGCGGACGGTGCCGTGCACGGCCCCCTCCCTGATCTCGAGGCGGACGGGGGGCGCCAGCGGGTTGGCCGAGCCGATGATCGGGCTGTGGTCGAAGAACGACCGGGCGTCCTCCGGCCCTGCGCCCCCGGCCAGGCCCACCTCGGCGAAGCCCTCGTAGAGCCGTCCCTGCGGGTGCCCGGCCAGTGCGCCGAGCGCCGCTTCGACGTGGTCGGCAGCGGCGCTGAGCGCCTCGATCGGTGCGCCGGTGGCGACGAGCCGGTCGATGATCGACCGGGTGGCGTCGGCCAGGCGACGGAGCTCGGCCCGACGGGGTGGCAGGTTTGTGGCCTCGGCCTCGTTCAACCGGTTCACCCAGTCGCCGTCGCTCGGTCGTGCCACGGCTGGCACCGTACCGTGCGGCCCCGGTCGCCCCGTCCCGTGCGGGGACCTCGCCCGGGCCGGACGGGTCAGCCGGCAGGGGTGAACTCGGCCACGAGCGGAGCGTGGTCGGATGGCTGCGAGCCCTTGCGGGCGTTGCGGTCGACGAGCACCCACGAGAGCCGGTCCGCCAGCGGGGCCGTGGCCAGGAGCAGGTCGATGCGCATCCCGAGGTGCTTGTGGAACGCGCCGGCCCGGTAGTCCCACCAGGTGAACAACCGGTCCTCCTGGTGGCGCCGGCGGAAGACGTCGACGAGGCCCCACTCGCACAGCGAGCGCAGCGCGTCGCGCTCCTCGGGACTGACGTGGGTGCCGCCGTGGCAGGCGGTCGGGTCCCACACGTCCCGGTCGTCGGGGGCGACGTTGAAGTCGCCGAGCACGAGCGCGTCGCCGGTGGGGTCGGCGGTGGCGTCGAGGTGGGCCCGGAGGCGCTCCATCCAGCCGAGCTTGTGGTGCCACTGCTCGTGGCCCACGTGCCGACCGTTCGGGACGTACACCGTCGCCACCCGCACCCCGCCGCAGGTGGCGGTGAGGAGCCGTGCCTCGGGGTCGGGCTCGATGCCGGGGGCGAACCCGTCGACCACGTCGTCGATGCCGACCCGCGACACGATGGCCACGCCGTTCCACCTGCCCTCGCCGTGGTGGACGCTCTCGTAGCCCAGGCTGCTGAAGGCCATCGCCGGGAAGGCCTTGTCGGTCGACTTCGTCTCCTGGAGGCAGAGCACGTCGGGCCCCACCTGCGCCAGCCACTCCTCGACCCTCGGCATCCGGGCCTTGAGCGAGTTCACGTTCCAGGTCGCCACGCGCACGGTCGGCACGGTACCGGCGCACATCTCCCCCCACCCGAGCCGCCAGCCCCCGGTGAACGGTATGGGTCGGGCGGCGACTCGGGGCGGGGTCTGCGTCCCGGCGGCAGTCGGGTGCCGCGCCCGGCCCCCTCGTTCTGGCGGTCAGATCGGGTGCTACGCCCACGATCCAGCCGCCAGTTCGCAGCTGAGGCGGGAGGCACCCCGTTCTGGCGGTCGGATCCGGTGCTCTGGCCTCGATCCAGCCGCCACTTCGCAGGTGGGGCCGAAGGCTCCCCTTCTGGCGGTCGGATCCGAGAGAAGCGGCTCGACCTGCTCGCCCAGCGCGTGGAGACCGCCACCGCCGAGGTGGTTACCTTCGTGCGGAGCGAGCAGGAGACAGGCACGGCGATGCCCGTGCTGGTGAAGCGGCTGCGCGAGCTCTACGAGGACCGCAAGGCCGGCTGGCTGGCCGCCTCGTCACCGTGAACGTGGTGGGCTCGATCAATGAGGCGGCGCTCTTCGCCGCCGACGACCGCTCTGACCTCGACTCGTAGCCGCCACTTCAACGGCGGGGCGGAAGGCCCCCGTTCTGGCGGTCAGACCCGGTGCTGTGACCTCGATCCAACCGCCAGTTCACGGGTGAGGCGGGAGGCACCCTGTTCTGGCGGTCAGATCCGGTGCTGTGACCTCGATCCAACCGCCAGCTCGGATGCCGGACCGTTCAGGCGTCGGAAGCGGCGGGCCGGGGGGCGCGCTTGCGGGTGGCCTTGGCGGGTGGGGTGGCTTCCCCCTCGCCCTTGGTCGCCGCCTTCTTCGCCGTCCGCTTCGCAGGTGCGCGCTTCGCCGGCTCCGGAGCGGTGGTGTCGGGAGCGGCGGGGTCGGCAGCTGCTCGAGCCTTCCTCGGGCGGGTTGCCGGCGGCACCTCCTCGGCCTTGGCCTCGGGCTCGGGCGTCGCGCCCCGGGCGGGTGCCCGCCGGCGTGGGGCAGCATCGGAGGCAGGAGCTGCGACCTTCTTGGCCGCCGCCTTCCTCGTGGGCCGCTTGGCGGGAGGAGGAGCAGGCTCGTCCCCCGAGGCCTCGTCGCCATCAGCGGGCACGACGGAGGGCGCCGCCGGGTCCGGGACCGCCACCCGCCTGCCCCGGCCACGCGGGGGCGGACCGCCAGGTGCCGCCTCTTCCGGCTCGGGCACGGCAGCGCCTGCCTGCTCCAGCACCGCCTCCGCGGCTTCGTCGACTGCCGACTCGTCAACTGCCGGCTCGGCGGACCGCGGCGCAGCCTTGCGAGGCCTGGTCCGCCGCACCGGTCGGTCGGCGACCTCGTCCTCGGCGTCGCCAGCCTCAGGGGCGAGCGGGTCGGGCACGGCGTCACCGGCGGCGGCCTGCTCGACGGGCTGCTCGACCGCCTTGCGAGACCTTGTCCGACGGACGGGTCGGTCGGCGGCGGCGTCTGCGGCATCAGCGGCTCCGCCGTTCGCCGCGACCACCTCGGGGGCCGACGGATCGAGCGAGGCGTTGGGTTCGGCGAGGCCGGCGGGCGCTGACTTCCGCGCACGGCGCCGGGGAGCCACCTCCTCGACCTCGGCGACGGGAGCGACGGTCTCGTCAACCGGCACCGGAGCGGCCGCCTTGCGGGTGCGGCGACGTGGCGCGGCCGGAGCTTCCGGCTCAACTGCGTCGTCACCGTCGGCGGATGGGTCAGCAGCGGCGGCCACCTCGGCGGGCGGGCTCGTCACTGCGGACCGAGCGCGGGCGAGGCCCTTGCGGGTGCGGCGACGGACGACGGGCTCGCCCTCCACATCGCCGGCCACCTCGGCCATCAGCTCGTCGACGGGGGCCGGCGTCGCGACCCGCGCTGCGCTGGTGCGGCGGAAGGGGGCGTCCCCGTCCTCGTCGTCGGCGGTCAGCCGCGACCGCCGGGCGGCAGGCGCCTCGTCGTCCTCGTCGATGCCCTCGGCCCGGTCCGTGACGCCGTCGAGGCGCTCGAAGCCTGGGAGGGCGAGATCGATGGCGCGTCGCGGCCCGTCGACTGCCTGGACGACGAACGCGTGGGTCGCACCTCGCTCGAGCACCTCACGGGCCGCCCGCGGAGGCGGATCGCCGAGGTAGGCGAGCGGGACGTAGCAGCGGGCGTCTCCCACGGTCACGTAGGCGCCGTGGCTCGAGAACTCCGTGACCACGCCGTCCACGGTCTCGCCGACTGCGTGCTCACTGATGAAGGTGACGAAGGCGAGTCCCTCGTTGACCGGCTCGAGCGACGGTGAGGCGGTGCGCTTGCGGCCACCACGCCTGACGGTGCGGTCGGATCTCTCGCCCCTGTCCTGGTCCTGGGGCGGGGGACGTTGCTGGTCGGAAGCATCGGCGGTGGGCGCCTCGACCCTCCCCTCGCCGCGCCGGGACCGGACGGGGCCCGGCGGCGGCACGCTGGGGACAGGCATCGGCTGGTTCGCAGCGGGCGAGGTGGCCGAGCGCCTCGGCGTGGCGCGCGTCGCGCTCTTGGCGGAGGCGGTCTCGCCGGCGCGCACCCGCTTGCGGGCCGAGGAGCGCGTCGCCTGCCGGCTCTTCTGGCCACGGACGGGCGTGCGGGCGGTGAACACCCATCCGATGAAGGGGACGGGCTTCCCCCCGATCAGCCGGCCCTCCTCGAAGAGCCAGTCGAAGTCGCCGTGGAACTCCTGGAACGAGTCGTTGGAGAACACGGTGGCGTTCGCCTTCTCAGCGATGGCGAGGATGAAGGCGTCGCCGCGCCCGATCGTGCCCGCCGGCGGGGTGAGCAGCTCGTTCGCTGCCAGCGCCTCGTCGTACATCTGGCGCTCGGACGGGTCGATGCGGTGCTCGAAGGTGGCGTCGACCACGACGATGAACTGGTCGTGGGGGTACTCCTCCAAGAACGAGCGGACCGCCTCGTCGAGCTGCGCCAGGCTGGGGAGGCTGCGACCTTCGGTCGCGATGTTGGAGCCGTCGATGACGACGACGGAGTTCTGGGTCATGTTGTGCACAAGTCAACCACGGGCGCGCGCCACCGTCGTGCATCGGAGCCGGGCGCCTGGCCCGGTCGCGCACCTACGCTCGGGCGCATGGACGTCACCGGCGAGGTCACCGAGCTGCTCCAGGCGCTCATCCGCAACGCCTGCGTGAACGACGGGACGGCGGACTCCGGTGAGGAGTCCCGCAACGCCGATCTCTTGGCCGGGGAGCTCGAAGGTGCCGGCTGCGACGTCGCCCGCTACGAGCCCCACCCCGGCCGCACGAGCGTCCTCGCCAGGATCGAGGGGAGCGACCCGTCGGCGCCCGGGCTGCTCCTGATGGGCCACACCGACGTCGTGCCGGTGAACCCCGACGGGTGGAGCCGCGACCCCTTCGGCGGCGAGCTCGTCGACGGCGAGGTGTGGGGACGGGGCGCCGTCGACATGCTCAACCTCACGGCGTCGATGGCGGTCGCGTTCAAGCACCTGGCCCGGAGCGGGTTCACGCCGAAGGGGACCATCGCCTACCTCGGGGTGGCCGACGAGGAGGCGCTCGGCACCTGGGGCGCAGAGTGGCTGGCCACCAACCAGGCCGACGAGGTGTCGCTCCCCTACGTCATCACCGAGTCGGGCGGGATACCCGCGCCCAGGCCCGACGGCATCCGCCTGCCGGTGGTGGTGGCCGAGAAGGGCAGCCACTGGTGCACGCTCAGCGTCGCCGGCACCCCCGGCCACGCCAGCCAGCCGTTCCGCACCGACAATGCACTCGTGACCGCCGCCGAGGTCGTGCAGCGACTGGCGACGTACCGGCCGCAGACCGAGATCCACGAGACCTGGCGGCGCTACGTCGAGGGCATGGGCTTCAGCGCCGAGCGCCAGCAGGCGCTGCTCGACCCCGTCGGGCTGACGGCGTTCTGCGAGACGCTCCCCCTCGGCCTCGGTCGCAACGCGCACGCCTGCACCCACACCACGATCGCCCCGACCATGGTCCACGGCGGCGTCAAGACCAACGTGATCCCCGACCGGGTCGACCTCCAGGTCGACATCCGCACCCTCCCGGGCCAGACGTCGGCCGACATCGAGGCGTTGCTCGCCGACGCCCTCGGTGACCTGGCGGACCGAGTGACCGTCCTCGGCGCGAACCACGACGACAGCACGGCATCACCAATCGACACACCCCTCTGGGACGCGATGCAGCGGGTGTGCGACGGCTTCTACCCGGGGAGCGCCATCGTCCCGACGATGACCGTCGGGGCCACCGACGCCCGGTTCTTCCGGACGCTCGGGTCCACCGCCTACGGGTTCGGGCTGTTCAGCCAGCGGCTGCGCTACGAGGACTACGCCGTGATGTTCCACGGTGACGACGAGCGGGTCGACGTCGAGTCGCTGCGCCTCTCGACCGAGATGTGGACCGCGCTCGCCGAGGACTTCCTCGCCTGAGCATCGGTTCCCCACGCCTAGCCTGCCGGCGTGGCGAACCCCGAGATCAAGGCCGTCCTGTTCGACTTCGGGGGCGTCATCCTGTCGAGCCCGTTCGAGGCGTTCGCCAGGTACGAGCAGGAGAACGGGCTGCCCGACGGCCTGCTCCGCCAGCTCAACGCCACCAACCCGGACAGCAACGCATGGGCTGCCCTCGAGCGCAGCGAGGTCGATCTCGACGGCTTCGCCGAGCGCTTCGAGGCCGAGGCGGCGGAGGCCGGCAACGCCGTCGACGCCCGGGC
>CADCSY010000043.1 GCA_902805555.1 uncultured Acidimicrobiales bacterium
GGCCGACGACCGACAGCAGGGCGCCCCTCGGGTCGAGGGGCGGGTGGGCGGGGTCGCTCGAGCGGGGCACGAGGACCCGGCCGGCGACGAGGGCCACGGTGACGACGGGCACGTTGAGGAGGAACACCGAGCCCCACCAGAAGTGCTCGAGCAGCCAGCCGCCGGCGATGGGTCCGATGGCGGCCCCGCTGCCGGCGAGGCCTGCCCAGATGGCGATCGCCCTCGCCCGCTCCTGGGGCGGGAAGACGTTGGTGAGGATGGAGAGGGTGGCCGGCATCACCAGTGCGGCGCCGACGCCCATGAGGGCGCGGGTGGCGACGAGGTGGTCGGCGGTGGTGGCGATGGTGGAGAGCAGCGAGCCGGAACCGAAGATGACCAGGCCGATCTGCAGGGCGCCCTTGCGCCCGAAGCGGTCGCCGAGGGCGCCGCCGGTGAGGAGCAGCCCGGCGAAGACCAGGGCGTAGGAGTCGACCATCCACTGGAGCTGGGTCGACGTGGCGTCGAGGTCCCGGGCGAGCGTGGGCAGCGCCACGTTCAGCACCGTGTTCCCGAGGATGACGGTGACGAGGCTCAGGCAGAGCACGACGAGGGTCATCCAACGGCGCCGGTGGACGAGGTCGGCCTCGCTGGTCGGGACGGTGCTGGCTTCCATGTGGCTCCCCGGTGTCAGAACGAGACCGTCTCGTCTCGTCGAACACCGTAGCCGCCGCGGGTGCCGCCGAGGTGGGGGGAGGCGACGGCGTCGTCGGTACGAGGCGCTCGACGGGCGAACACCTGTTCGATACAGTGCCGCCATGGGCTGGCGGAACCCCCCCATCCCCTGGTCGGAGCTCGAGCGCCGCCTGGCCGACGGTCGTCCCCGGGTGGTCCCGGAGGGGGCGGACGGCGGCGACAGCCCGGCGTGGTCGGCCTCGAGGCAGGCCTACGCGGCCCCGCCCGAGCTCAGGTACCCGGCACCGGTCGACGGGGCGGCCACCGCGCCCTACGCCGAGCTCCACTGCCACTCGAACTTCAGCTTCCTCGACGGCGCCTCCCACCCCGAGGAGCTGGTCGAGGAGGCGGCTCGGCTCGGCCTCACCGCCCTCGCCCTCACCGACCACGACGGCATGTACGGCGTGGTGCGCTTCGCCGAGGCGGCCAGGGCCGTCGGCATGCGCACCGTCTTCGGAGCCGAGCTCACGCTCGGGCTCACCAGGGCCCCGGTGGGCGAGCCCGATCCCCCAGGCACCCACCTGGTGGTGCTGGCTCGCGACCCCGAGGGCTACGCCAGGCTGTGCCGCGCCATCAGCACCGCGCAGCTGGCCGGTGGGGAGAAGGGCCTCCCTCGCGCGTCGCTCGAGGAGGTGGCTGCCATCGGCACCGGTGGGGAGGGGGCCGGCAGCGGCCACTGGCAGGTCCTCACCGGGTGCCGCAAGGGTGCGGTGCCACGGGCGCTGGTGGACGAGGGCCCGGCTGCGGCCGCTCGCGAGCTGCAGCGCCTCGTCGACGCGTTCGGCCGCGAGCGGGTGGCGGTCGAGCTGTGGGACCACGGCCACCCGCTCGACTCGGCCCGCAACGACGTGCTCGCCAGGCTGGGGGTGGCCGCCGGCGTCGACGTCGTCGCCACCAACGACGTGCACTACGCCACGCCGGCCCGCAGGCCGCTCGCCACCGCCCTGGCCGCCGTGCGCGCCCGCCGCAGCCTCGACGAGGTCGAGGGGTGGCTGCCGGCGGGAGCCGGCGCCTGCCTGCGCCCCGGGTGGGAGCAGGAGCGGCGCTTCGCCCGCTACCCGGGGGTGGTGGCGAGGGCCGCCGAGCTCGCCCTCGAGTGCGCGTTCGACCTCGCCCTGGTGGCGCCACGGCTGCCCGACTTCCCGGTCCCGCCGGGCCACGACGAGATGAGCTGGCTCCGCGAGCTCACCGAGCAGGGGGCGCGCCGGCGCTACGGGCCACGAGGCGCCGAGCGGGTCCCGGGCGCCTACGCCCAGATCGACCACGAGCTGGCGATGATCGACCAGCTCGGGTTCCCCGGCTACTTCCTCATCGTGTGGGACCTCGTGGAGTTCTGCCGGCGCCAGGACATCTACTGCCAGGGGCGCGGCTCGGCCGCCAACTCCGCCGCCTGCTACGCGCTCGGCATCACGAAGGCAGACGCCGTCACCCTCGGCCTGCTCTTCGAGCGCTTCCTCTCACCCGAGCGCGACGGCCCGCCCGACATCGACCTCGACATCGAGGCCGGCCGCCGGGAGGAGGTCATCCAGTACGCCTACCGCCGCTACGGCAGGGAGCGGGCGGCGCAGGTGGCCAACGTCATCACCTACCGGGCCCGCTCGGCGGTGCGGGACATGGGCCGGGCGCTCGGCCATGCGCCGGGCACGCTCGACGCCTGGTCCAAGCAGCTCGACCACTTCTCGTCGATCGGGAAGGTGGCGGGCGAGGGTGACTCCGGCATCCCTGCGCCGGTGCTGGCCCTGGCGGCGGAGGTCGAGCACTTCCCCCGCCACCTCGGCATCCACTCGGGCGGCATGGTCATCTGCGACCGCCCCGTGGTCGAGGTGTGCCCGGTCGAGTGGGGGCGCATGGCCGACCGGAGCGTGCTCCAGTGGGACAAGGACGACTGCGCCGCCGCCGGGCTCGTGAAGTTCGACCTGCTCGGCCTCGGGATGCTCACCGTGCTCCACGACTGCATCGACCTCATCGCCGCCAACGGCGGCAGCCGCATCGACCTGGCCGAGATCCCCCAGGACGACGCCGTCTACGAGATGCTCCAGGCGGCGGACTCGATCGGGGTCTTCCAGGTCGAGAGCCGGGCCCAGATGGCCACCCTGCCCCGGCTCAAGCCCCGCACCTTCTACGACCTCGTGGTCGAGGTGGCCCTCATCCGCCCCGGGCCGATCCAGGGCGGCTCCGTCCACCCCTACATCCGGCGCCGCAACGGCCTCGAGCCCGTCACCTACCTCCACCCCCTGCTCGAGAAGAGCCTGGCCAAGACCCTCGGCGTGCCGCTGTTCCAGGAGCAGCTCATGCAGATGGCGATCGACGTGGCCGGGTTCAGCCCCGGCGACGCCGACCAGCTGCGCCAGGCCATGGGCTCCAAGCGCAGCACCGAGCGGATGGAGCGCCTGCGGGGGCGCTTCTACGAGGGCATGGCGGCCAACGGGATCACCGGTGAGGTCGCCGACCAGATCTTCGAGAAGCTGGCTGCGTTCGCCAACTTCGGCTTCCCCGAGAGCCACTCGGTGAGCTTCGCCTACCTCGTCTACGCCAGCTCCTGGCTCAAGCTCCACCACCCGGCCGCCTTCTGCGCAGCGCTGCTCAACGCCCAGCCGATGGGCTTCTGGGCCCCGCACACCCTCGTGCGCGACGCCCGCCGCCACGGCGTCCAGGTGCGCCGGCCCGACGTCAACGTCAGCCTCGCCACCTCGAGCCTGGAGCGGTGCGAGGGGAGCACCGGTGGCCTGGCCGTGCGCCTCGGCCTCGGTGAGGTCCGCAGCGTGGGTGAGGCGCTGGCCACCCGCATCGCCGACCGGCGCCAGGCCGACGGCCCCTACAGCTCGGTCGAGGACCTGGTGCGCCGGGCCGAGGTGCCGCTCCCGGCGGTGGAGGCGCTCGCCACGGCCTCGGCGCTCGCCAGCATCGGCCTCGACCGCCGACGGGCGCTGTGGGCGGCGGGGGCGGCGGTGCAGGCGAAGCCCGACCGGCTGGAGGGGATCGTCACCGGGACGGTGGCGCCGTCGCTGCCGGGCATGTCGCCGACCGAGGAGACCAACGCCGACCTGTGGTCGACCGGCATCGCCGCCGTGCACCCCACCGAGCACGTGCGCGAGCACCTCAGCACCCTCGGGGTGCTCACCGCCGAGCAGCTGCGCACCGCCGAGCCCGACCGACGGGTGCTGGTGGGTGGCGTCGTCACCCACCGCCAGAAGCCGGCGACCGCCCAGGGCACGATCTTCGTGAACCTCGAGGACGAGACCGGCCTCGTCAACGTCATCTGCTCGGCGGGCGTGTGGGACCGGTACCGGCGGGTCGCCCGCACGAGCCCGGCACTGCTCGTGCGGGGCACCCTCGAGCGGGTCGAGGGTGTCATCAACGTGGTGGCCGATCGGCTCGAGCCGCTCCCCGTCGCCACCTCCTCCCGATCCAGGGACTTCCGCTGATCCCAGCGCGCCAGGCACGAGGGTGGTGCTCCCGGATCCCGACGGGCCGTCATCACCGCACGTGCATCGGTGAGGCTGCTCGCCTCGGGGTGATCGTCCCGCCGGGCGGACCGGGACGAGCCACCGCCGACCTGCGACGCTCCACCCACGCTTCGTGAAGTGGGGGGCCCGGCCGAGGTGCGACTAGGTTCCTGCGCCACGAGTCGGCCGTCCGGGGGGGTCACGTGACGTTCGTTGCCATCGCAGCAGCTGCCTCAGGTGCAGTGGGTGACCTGACGGGGAACTGGGACTGGCCCGTGCTCCTGCTCGTGCCACTGGCACTCGGCCTGGCGCTGCTCACCGCGCTGGCACTCGGCCGCACCTCGCAGGCCGGTGCAGGTCGTCGCCGCCAGGGTGGGACCAGCCGGGCCCTCGCCCGTGCCGCCGTCGACCGCACCACCTCCGACTGATCCCACGACCCGACCTCCGCCGGTCCGAACCACGTCAAGGAGCTCACGTGCCCCGTCGCCATCGCAACCCGCTGCTCGCCCTCGTGCTCGGCCTGTGCCTCGTCGCTGCGTCCTGCGGCCAGAAGAGCGGCGTCGCCAACACCGACGTGGCCGCCGGTGCAGCCGGGGGCGGTGCGGCGCCTGCCGGAGGCGCTCCGGCGGAGGGCGGGGCGGCTGCGGCGGTCGCCCACGAGCCCGGGCCCGACGACACCGCCGGCGTCACCGACGACGAGATCGTGATCGGCATCCACGCACCCGTGACCGGCGCCTCGCCCATCCCCCAGACGAGCTTCGACGTCGGCAAGGACATCTACTGGCGCCACCTCGCCGACAGCGCCCCCGACCAGCTCTTCGGCCGGACGGTCCGGGTCGTGTTCCGGGACGACGAGTTCAACCCGAACCGGGCCGTGGCGGTGTGCCGGGAGATGGTGGAGGCGGAGGGGGCGTTCCTGCTGATCGGCGGGGGCGGCGCCGACCAGATCACCGCCTGTGCCCAGTACGCCGACGGCATCGGCGTCCCCTACCTGTCGGCCGGGGTGAACGAGGAGGGCCTCGCCGACCTCGCCACCTACTACGCCACCTCGCTCACCTACGCCGAGCAGGCACCGCTCATCGTCGAGCAGATCCAGGAGCAGGGCCTCGAGCGCATCGGCGTCGTCGTCATCGACACGCCCTCGTTCGAGGACGCCCACACCGCCTTCCTCGAGACGGCCGAGGAGGCCGGGCTCGAGATCGTGGTCGACCAGGCGCTCAGCAAGACGGCGGCGGAGGCCGAGGTGCTGGCCGTCGTCCAGGAGCTGAAGGGGGCCGACGTCGACGGGGTGTTCCTGCTCGCGAGCCCGGTGACCTTCATCGGTCTGGCAGGGGGCGCGCGCAACCAGTCGTACGACCCCGTCTGGATCGGCCCCGGCGTCACCAGCGGCCTCAACGCCGTGACGAACTTCGGGTGCCCGGCCGTCGAGAACGGCACGTTCTTCTCGCCGTTCCCGCAGATCGACGTGATCGAGGAGCTCGACCCGGACTTCGTCCCCGCGTACGAGCAGTTCGGCGAGGGGAAGCCCGCCGACGACATCGGCCTCGCTCTGTGGGCCCTCAACAAGACCCTCGCCCTGATGTTCGAGGCGACGGGCGAGGAGCTCGGGCGGGCCGCGTTCATGAACACCATCGAGTCGACGGAGGCGTTCGACACCAACATCTACCCGCCGGTCGTGATCACGCCGGAGGACCACTTCGGCGGCACCGGTGCCCACCTGCTCGAGGCTGACTGCGACGCCAAGGCGTACACCACTGCCGAGCAGTTCGTCGAGGGCGGCGAGTCCGCCGGCGGCGCGACCGGGGGCGGGACCGAAGGCGGCGCGACCGAGGGCGGCGCGACCGACGGTGGTGCGACCGAGGGCGGCGGGACCGAGGGTGGTGCCACCGAGGGCGGCGCGACCGACGGCGGCGAGACCGACGGCGGCGAGACCGAGGGCGGCGAGACCGAGGGCGGCGCGACCGAGGGCGGGGGGACGGAAGGCTGATGCCCGACGTGCTCCGAGATCGTGCAGGGGTGGCCCTCGGCGCCGGGGCCCTCGCCCTCATCGCCGTCGTGCTCATCGCCACCGGCGAGAAGGAGTCGCTGGTGATCGGTGTCATCAGCGGTGCCGCCTACGGGCTCCTGGCCCTCGGCCTGGTGCTGATCTACAAGTCGAGCGGCGTGTTCAACTTCGCGCAGGGCGAGTTCGGCACGATCGCCGTCTACGTCTTGTACCTGCTGCACTTCGAGGTGCCCTACGGCCTGGCGCTGCTCGGGGCGCTGGTGGCGGCGGTCGTGTTCGGCCTCCTGCTCGAGCGCCTCGTGATCCGCCCGCTCTACGACTCGTCCAGGGTGATCCTGCTCGTCGCGACGGCCGGTGTCGCCCTCCTCGCCATCTCGGTCGAGATCTGGTTCGGGGACGCCCAGGGCAAGACCATCGACCGGGCGTTCCCGACGCTCGACCGCTTCAGCATCCTCGGTGTCCAGGTCTCCGACCAGCGGCTGCTGCTGCTCGGCGTGCTGGCCACGCTCGCCGTGGTCCTCGCCCTGTTCTTCAACCGCACCAACCTCGGCCTGGCGGTGATCGGGGCCAGCCAGGAGCCGACCGCCACCGAGCTCGTCGGGATCAGCGTGCGCCGCCTCTCCACCTTCACCTGGGCGCTCGCGGCACTGCTCGGCGGGTTGGCCGGGGTCATCGCGGTGCCCGACAGCGGTGGCTTCACGCCGGGCATCCTGACCAGCGCCTTCCTCATCCCTGCCTTCACCGCCGCGGTGCTCGGGGGCATGACGAGCCTCCCCGGCGCCTTCCTCGGCGGGGTGATCGTGGGCGTGATCCAGGCGGTGGCCACCAGTGCGCCGCTGTTCGACTTCATCCCCGGCAGCGCCGGGACACTCGTCGTGTTCGTCGTCCTGGTCGGGGTGCTCGCCATCCGTCCCCAAGGACTCCTCGGGAGGGCTGCCTGATGGCGACCACCATCGACCGTCCGGTCACCGAGCCCGAGCCCGAGCCCGAGCAGGGCCGCCAGGGGGACCGTCCGTTCCGGCCCTCCCCGCTCGGTTGGCTCGCACGGGCGGTGCTCGCCCTGGCGCTGGCCTGGCTGGTCTTCGTGTTCCCGCTCTCCCAGGAGGGCTTCGAGGTGCAGCGGTTCACGACCGCCGTCATCTACGGGATCATCGGGCTCTCCCTCAACGTGCTCCTCGGCTACGTCGGCCAGATCTCCCTCGGCCACCAGGCCTTCGTCGGCATCGGCGCCTTCACCTCGGCCTACATGGTCTCGGTCCAGAACCAGCCGTTCTGGGTGGCGGTCGCCGCGGCGGCCGCGGTCGGCGGCCTCCAGGCCCTCGTCCTCGGCGGCGCCTCGCTGCGCATCACCGGGCTCTACTTCGCCCTCGTCACGCTCTCCTACGGGCTCGTCGCCGAGCAGAACATCTTCCAGGTCGAGGAGCTCACCGGGGGCGGGCAGGGCCAGGCGGCGCCGAAGCCGGCCGGGTTCGAGACGGACTGGCGGTACTACTACCTGTGCCTCGCCTTCCTCGCCCTCGTGCTGTGGGTCGACTGGCGCCTGATGCGCAGCAAGGGGGGGCGGGCGCTGCTCGCCCTGCAGGAGAACCCCCGGGTGGCGGCCACCTTCGGGGTCAACGTGCGCATGCTGACGCTGTTCGCCTTCGTCGTCTCCGGGGTCTTCGCCGGGCTGGGCGGCGCCCTCCTCGCCCACAACGACACCTTCGTGTCACCCGAGGTGTGGAGCTTCAACCTGGCGCTCGTCTTCGTCATCATGACGGTGGTCGGCGGCCTGCGGAACCGGGCCGGCGTCGTCATCGGCTCGGCCTTCTTCGCCCTCCTGCCGTACCTCATCGACCAGATCGGCTTCATCGAGGACGCGGTGGCGGCGATCCCTGCGCCCCGGGAGCTGACCGCAGAGCTGGCGCCCCTGGTCCTCGGCCCGTTGCTCCTGATCCTGACCCTCGTGCGGGCACCCGGGGGGATCGGCCAGCAGATCCGTCCCATCCAGCGCTGGCTCGGGGGGCACCGCTTCGACCTCCACGACCACGGTCCGAAGGAGGTGAAGGTCGCCGATGTCCGTGCTTGAGGCCCGCAACGTCTCGATCCGCTTCGGGGGGGTGCAGGCCGCCCGAGAGGTCAGCATCGCCGTCGGGGAGTGGGAGATCGTCGGCATCATCGGCCCGAACGGGGCCGGGAAGACGACGACGTTCAACATGATCACCGGCTTCTACACGCCGAACACCGGCAGCATCTGGTACCGGGGGAAGGACGTCACCGGGCTCAGCGTGGACGAGCGCGCCGCCCTCGGCATGGGGCGCACCTTCCAGAACGTGGGCCTGGTGAAGGGCGCCACCGTCCGCCAGAACCTGCTCACGGCCCAGTACCTCGACGCCGGGTACGGCCTCGTGCCCGGCACCATCGGCTCGCCTGCGTCGTTCTCCGTCGAGCGCCGGTTGAACCAGCGGGCCGAGGAGCTCGCGGAGCGGCTCGGCCTCGCCGACCTGCTCGACACCCAGGTCGCAGGGCTGCCGTACGGCACGCTCAAGCGGGTCGAGATCGCCACCGTGCTCGCCACCGACCCCGACGTGCTCCTCCTCGACGAGCCGTCGTCGGGCATGGGGCCCGAGGAGGCCCACCAGCTGGGCGACACCCTCCTCGACCTGCGCCGTGAGTTCGGGCTCTCGATCGCCATGATCGAGCACCACGTGCCCCTCGTGGTCCGGGTGTGCGACTACGTCTACTGCCTCAACTTCGGCGAGATGCTCGCCGAGGGGCTGCCGGAGGAGGTGCGCAACCACCCCGAGGTCGTCACCGCCTACCTGGGCGAGGACGCCGACCCGGCCGCGGCTGCGCTCGAGGGCCAGCTCGAGTCGCTGGTCGAGGGCAGCTGATGGCGCTGCTCGAGGTGGACGGCCTGCGGGTCGGCTACGGCTTCCCGGTCCTCATGGGGATCAGCTTCGAGGTGGAGGAGGGCGAGACCGCCGTCCTGTTCGGCCTCAACGGTGCCGGCAAGACGACCACGGTCACGACCATCGCCGGCCTGCTCAAGCCCGACGCCGGCTCCATCCGGTTCAACGGCCAGGACATCGCAGGCAAGCGCCCTCCCGAGCTCGTCTCGGCGGGCGTCGCCCTCGTGCCCGAGGGCCGGCGGGTGTTCCCGAACCTCACGGTCGCCAACAACCTCCGGCTGGGGGCCTGGTCACGTCGCGGCAACCACAAGGAGGTGGAGGCGAGCCGCGCGCTCGTCTTCGACTACTTCCCACGGTTGGCCGAGCGCGTCGACCAGGCGGCGGGGACCCTGTCCGGCGGCGAGCAGCAGATGCTCGCCATCGGCCGGGCGCTGATGTCGAAGCCCAAGCTCCTGCTGGTCGACGAGGCGTCGCTCGGGCTCAGCCCGTCGCTCGCCAAGGTCGTCTTCCAGGTCATGGCCCAGATCAACGAGGACGGCGTGACCGTGCTGATCGTGGAGCAGAACGTCGGGGTGCTGCCCTACGCCGACCGGGCGCTCATCATGGAGAAGGGGACCCTGATCTACAGCGGGGTGGGCGAGGAGATCAGGGAGGCCAACCTCCGTGAGAGCTACCTGGGCGTGCACGAGTGAGGCCCGGACCCACGAGGGAGCTGGGAGAGACATGAGCCCGACACACACGAGCCCGACACACACGAGAGAGAGGCAGTCATGAAGGACCGCTTGGGCAAGCTCGCCGGGCAGCTCGGCATCGCGTACTGCCTGGCAGGGCTGTTCCTGGTGTTCCTCGGCTGGAACGGTGCGGCGACCTACGACCGGGTCTCGGCCCAGCTGCCGTACCTGATCTCCGGCGGGGTCGCCGGGCTGTGCCTCGTCGTCATCGGCGGCAGCATCATCGTGGCGTCGAGCGCCCGGGCCGGTGCCGCCGCACTCGAGGAGAGCGTGGCCGAGCTGCGGGAGTCGGTCGACCGGATGTCAGCGGGCGCCCAGCGCGGCGCCACCGGTTCCCGGTCGGGGGCGGCCATGGCCGCAGGACGGCCGGACGTCCCGCCCGACCAGGTGGTGGCCGGACCCACCTCGTACCACCGGCCCGACTGCCGGCTGGTCGAGGGGCAGGCCGAGGCGGGGGCGACCACCGCCGACGCCGCCGCCGCGACCGGGCTCACCCCCTGCCGGGTGTGCAACCCCGTCACCGCCGCCCGGGTCGCCGCCCAGGGTTGAGCCACGCCGTCCCGACGGCGCCCCCGCTGCGGACCCCCGCACGCCCCCGAACGACGACAGGGGTGGTGCACGGTGGGGTGTGCCAGGGTTCCCTCACCGCCCCGCCGTTCGGGCCGATGAGGTTCCCATGACGACCCATGTCGGCCACGAGGCCGGAGCGAGCATCCCGATCTCCCTGGTGATCCCGGTGCGGGACGAGGAGACGAGCATCGGGGCCCTCCTGGCCACGATCGACGCCCAGACAGCCCAGCCGGACGAGGTCGTCTTCGTCGACGGGGGATCCTCGGACCGGACCGTGGAGATCCTCCGCGCCCACGCCGAGCGAGACCCGCGCTGCACCGTGGTGGAGGCGGAGGGTGGGGCGACGCCCGGCCGAGGTCGCAACCTCGGTGTGGCGGCCGCCCGCAACGACTGGGTGGCGATGACGGACGCAGGCATCCGGCTCGAGCCCACGTGGCTCGAGCGGCTCTGGGCGGCGCACCTGGCCGACGCCGCCGCCGAGGTCGTGTACGGGAACTACGAGTTCGACCTCCGGTCGTTCTTCGAGGAGTGCGCCGCCGTCGCCTACGGCCCGCCGAAGTGGGAGACGCCGGCGGGGAGGTCGCGCGGCCCGACGGTCGTGTCCTGCCTCGTGCACCGGCGGGCCTACGAGGCGGTCGGAGGGTTCGTCGACCTGCGGGCGGGCGAGGACGAGATGTTCCTCACCGCCCTCGACGGCGCCGGCACCCGATCTGCGTGGGCACCGGGCGCCACCGTCTGGTGGCGCCTGCGGCCCGATGTCCGGTCGAACTTCGAGCGGTTCCGTTCGTACTCGTACAGCTACGCCATGGCCGGTCGCCAGGCGCACTGGCAGCACCGGATGGCCCGGGGGTACGTGCCCGTGGCCGTCGGCCTCGTGCTCGCAGGCGTCCACTCCCGCCGCTGGCTCCTGCTGCCGGCGGCGACCGTGGGGAGCCGGGTGGGCCGGCGCGTGGCCAGCCACCGTCCCGACATGGACGAGCTGCGCAAGCCCACTCCGGCCCGCCTCGCCCTGATCGCCGCCCTCCTCCTGGGCAACGACGTCGCCGCCGCCCTCGGGTGGTGGCAGGCGACAGCAGCCAAGCGAGCCGCAGCCAGGGTCTGAGCCGGCTCTCCCGGCGCGGTGCGGCGGCGGCTCAGGGCGCAGGCGGGGCGTCGAGCCGCACGAGCGACCCGTCGTCCGTCGCCCGCTCGAGCGACGCCGGGAAGGCGACCCGAGGCGACCAGCCGAACGCCTCCCGGGCCCGGTCGTTCGTGTAGCGGAGGGGCCGGAACCTCGCTTCGAAGGGCGCAGGGGAGAGGCCCCCGGGCAGCTTCAGCCGCCCTTGGAGCAGGGAGTGGTTGACCGAGGCGACCGCCTGCACGAGCGTCCGCATCAGGGGGTAGCCGAGGAGCACCAGCCTCGGCCTGGTGTCGACCATCGGCCGGACGGCGCGTGCGTAGCGCCCCACGGACGGGAGCCGGTCGTCGACGATGTTGACCGTCACCGGGGCGAGCGGTCGCTGACCGAGCGCGCAGACGAACGCGTCGGCCACGTTCTCGACCCACGCCATCGGCAGCGTCGTCCGCCAGCCGGCCCGCAGCCAGAGCGACGGCAGGACCTCGACGCCGAGCAGGGCGTGCCACAGCTCGCCCGGGCCGTAGATGAGGCCGGGCCGCAGCACGGTCAGCTCACGGCCGGGGGTGTCGGCCCACCGCCGCACCATCTCCTCCTGGATGAGCTTGACCTGCGCGTAGGGGTCCCGCTGGAGCGGGTCGTCCTCCAAGGGGCTCGTCTCGTCGAGGACCCCTCCCACCGGGACCGCCCCCGCCCGGTACACCGAGAAGGTGCTGCAGTGGACGAGCCGCCGGACGCCGACGCCGTCCATGGCGTCGAGGAGGTTCTCGGTGGCGACGACCGTCCCCGCGAACCGGCTGGCGAAGTCCCCCGTCTTGGTGGCTGCGAGGTGGACCACCGTCTCAGCCCCGTCCACCGCAGCCCTCAGGTCGCGCCGGCTCCGGAGGTCGGCCTGCACCGTCTCGAGCTGCGCGTGCTCGCCCCAAGGGAGCTTCGCCGGGTCGGTGCCGGGCCGGACCATGGCCCGCACGTCGTGGCCCGCCCGGACGGCGGCGGCCACCACGTGGCGGCCGAGGAACCCGGTGGCGCCGCTGACGAGGACGACGCCGTCCCGCTCGTGCGTCATCGCCGGTTCTCCGGCGCCACGAGCCGGTCGATGAGCACCGTCGGATCCTCGATGTCACGGCGGGTGAGCGGCGGCGGACCCCCCGCCTGCAGCGCTGCGTAGGTCGCCTCGAGGAAGCGGTGGAGACCGTGGTAGGTCGAGTGCTGGAGCAGCTTCTGCGCGAGGTTGCGGGCGCCGGCCGTCGCCAGCCTCGAGCCGTTCACAACGTGGTTCACGATCGGGGTCAGCTCCTTGCCGACGGCGCGAGGGGCACGCACGGTCAGGAACGGCTGGAAGAGGTCGGTCTCGGCTTCGCCCAGGTCGCCCCGGACGACGATCGAGAACGTCTCGGGGCGGGTGGCGGCGGAGAACCTGAGCCGGAGGTGGCAGGGGCCGGCGACGATCGTGGCGTCGAGGTCGTCCCAGCGCCACAGGCCGTCGTCAGGCCCGTGGTTCGACCAGTGGGCGCTGACCCGCTCGGCCCCGGCGGCGCCGGGGACGAAGAGGAGGCCGAGGTAGGCGAGGTGGGTGAGGACGTCGTGGATCGGCCCGGCCGGGAGGTCGTGGGCCGAGCTCCGGAGGTGCGGGTCGGCGAAGGCGCCACCGTCGCGGATGCGCAGGGCCATCCGCACCTCGACGTCGCACACCTCACCGAGTCGCCCTTCACGGACGAGGGACTGCACCGCCAGGACAGGGTCGTTCCAGCGGTAGTTCTGGTCCTCCAGGAGCCACAGCCCGCTGGCATCGGCCAGCGTCACGAGGGTGGCGAGCTCTGCCGCCGTCGGTGCGAGCGGCTTCTCGCAGATCACGTGGGCCCCGGCCCGCAGGCAGTCGGCCACGATCGCCTGGTGGGTCGTCGGCGGGGTGCAGACGTGGACGACCTCGGGCCGGGCTCCGGCCAGCAGCTCCTGGTGGGAGGTGTAGGAGGCCTCCGCGCCCCAGCGGCCGGCCGCATAGCCGGCAGAGGCCGGTGAGAGGTCCGCCACGGCCACCACCCGCGTGCGAGGGCTGGCCGAGAGGTAGGCGAGGTGCTCGGCCGTGATCGTCCCGGTGCCGACGACACCCACCCGGACCGGTTCGTCAGCTGGCATCAACCCACCTCGAGGCCCGGGTCGAAGCCCCACTGGCGGTGCGGAACATACCACTTGCACCGATCGCGCAGTGATGGCGTGGACGCCGGCACCTCGCCCGGACCCGGTCCGCCCGTGTCAGCCTGACCTGGTGGAGATCCGCTCCGACCGGACGTACCGGTTCCCCCTCGCGCCCGAGGCGTTGTGGGCGGAGATCGGCGAGGTCGCCTGGTACCGGCGGTGGTGGCCGTGGCTGCGCTCGTTCGACGGCGAGGCGGTGCGGGCGGGCGAGGTCTGGTCGTGCGTCGTGCAACCGCCGCTGCCCTACGTGGTGCGCTTCGACCTCACCCTCGACGAAGTTGTCGAGCCGAGCTTCGTCCGGGCCACCGCCAGCGGCGACATCATGGGCCACGCGACCATCGAGATCCGGGCGGCCGAGGGGGGCAGCGAGCTCCGCCTGCGGTCGTGCCTGGCCCCCCGCAGCGACCTCCTCCGCCTCGTCGCGGTCGTCGCCAGACCGATCGTCGAGCGCGGCCACGACTGGGTCCTCGACACCGGAGCCCGCCAGTTCCGCCGAGCCGTCGCCCGCTGACGGGTCGGCAACCCTGCCGGGGTGCCTCAGCAGTCCGGGTCCTCGAAGAAGCGGTCCTCGTTGCAGACGCCGTCCACCGGATCGGTGTTGATGTCGACCTCGTCGGCTGCGACGACGACGAGGACGACGAAGGCGATCCCGAGCACGATGCCGGCAGCACCCGTGAGCACACCGGCCAGGCCCCGACCGTGGTGCAGGCGACCCGGGAGCTGGGCCGCCTTGCGCATCCCGACGGCGCCGAAGATGACGGCGAGCACGCCGAGGAGGACCCCGAACCCGAACGTCCAGAACAGGACGATGCTGACGATGCCGAGGACCAGGCCGGCGGTCGCGGCGGTGTTCGACGGGGGCGGGAAGCCGTGGCCGGCGCCCGGTGGCCATCCCTGACCCCACGTCGGCTGCTGCCCCCACCCCGGGCCCTGCGGGGGCCAGCCTCCGGCGCCCTGCTGACCGGGGGGCCCCCACGTCGGTGGGCCCTGCTGCGTGCCCGGTGGCGGCCAGGGTGGCGCACCTGGTGCAGCGGGCGGCTGGCCCGCGGGCGCCCAGGTCTGGTCGGCGTGCTGGCCCGGCGGCGCCCACGTGCGGTCGCCCTGGGGTCCCGGCTGCGTCCACCCGGTCTCGGTCTCCGATCGGCCGCCCTGCGCACTCGGCGGCGGCCACGCAGGCTGGGTCTGGGAGGGCGGTGGCGGGGGCGGTGGCGACCAGGGCCCGTCGAGTCGAGGCTGGGCGCCCTGCTCGCCTTGCGGCGGCCACGTCGGGTCGACCTGCTGGGGAGACGGGGCCGGCGGGTCGCCGGCGCCGCCGCTCGGGGCGGGCTCCGGCGGCTCCGGCGGCTCCGGCGGGGCACCCTGCACCGGCGGGTCAGCAGGTGGCTGGTTGTCGCTCACGAGGTGGCTCCTCTGGAGGCCGTCGGATGGCGGGCCCCGCCCTCCATTGTCGACGAACGAGGTCCGCCCGTGCGCGACCCTTCCCGCCCACCATGGGTCGAGGGCTCGCGCATGCCTGGGTGGCAAGCAGCATCGAGAGGGTCGCCGTGCCGACGCCCCGTCGAGGAGCGCCACCGGTTGGCCCCGCCACACTCAGACCGGCTGCCGGCGCCTGCCGTGCCGACGCCGAGGCCGGGCACCGCCTCCTGCAGCCGGGGGCTGCGCGCCGCGCTCCGCTCGCCGTCGAGGCCGACGGTCGAGTCACCCGGGTCCGACGGTCCCATCTCCGTCACCACGGACGGTGGGCCCGCTGCTGCGATCCTCAGGGGTGGCGGCGGAGGCGGGCGAGCGCAGCCAGTGCGCCGCCGGCGGCGGCCCCGACCGCACGCCGGTGGGCCGACAGCCACAGCTGGCCGCTCCAACCCCAGGTGCGACCGACCCCCGGCCCGGTCGTCCCAGGGTCGAACGGCACCGGCCCGAACAGGTTGTCGGGCCGGTCGGGCAGGACGGCGGCGTGGGTGAGCTGCAGCTCGACGCCCCGCCAGGCCAGCACCCGGTCGCCGATCCCCCCGGGCAGGAGCCGGCTGGCCAGGATGCCGACGACGGCCGGGTACCCGACCCACAGCTCCCGGCGGCGGTGGGTGGCCGCCCACACCACCCCGGCAGCAGCGACCTCCGGGGTGAACGTGGGGGGGACGGGTCGCGACCTGAAGCCCTGGCGGCTCCGGCAGACGACGAAGTGCGGCGTGTTGATCGCCGACAGGTGGACCTCGGTGACGTGGACGCCCGAGCCCTCCCGGAGCAGCTCCGCCCGAAGCGACTCGGTGAACCCCCGCACCGCGAACTTTGCGCCGCAGTACGCGGCCTGGAAGGGGATCGCCCGGTAGGCGAGGGTGGAGCCGACCTGCACGATCGTCCCCCGGTCCCGCTCGCGCATCCTCCGCAACGCGGCCATCGACCCGTGGGCCGTGCCCAGGTAGGTGACATCGGTCGTCCGCTGCAGCTCCTCTGCGGAGAGGTCGTCGACCGGGGCGAGGACCGTCGCCATGGCGGCGTTGACCCACACGTCGATCGGCCCGAGCTCGTCCTCGACGAGCGTCGCCGCCGCCTCCACCGCAGCGGCGTCGGCCACGTCCACCGGGACCACCAGCGCGGTCCCGCCGGCCGCCTGCACCTCGGCGGCGGCGGCGGCGAGGGCCACCTCGTTGCGGGCGAGCAGGGCCACCCGGCAGCCGTGGGCGGCGGCGAAGGCGTGGGCTGCGGCGCGTCCCACACCCGACGACCCGCCCGTGATGACGACGACCTCGGGAGCTCGGGCTGCCCTCCGCCTGGTCCGGCCGGTCAGGCGGGCGCGGCGGCCGTCTCGGTCCGGGCCGGGACGCGCCACCCCTAGTGCAGCCGCCCGGCGAGTCGCCGGACGAGCGAGAGGCCGCCGTCCATGACGAACCCGCCGACCGGCGATGCAGCCGCCCGGCTGAGGCCGACGGTGCGGGGGACCGAGAACGAGCGGAACCCGGGCCACCCGGGGTGCTCGAGGGCGTCGCGCACCGCGGCCGCCACCCGCTCGGGCGAGACGCCGGTCCACTCGAACGCCACGCTCAGCGGGGCCCCGTCGTCGGCACCGCCCGCAGCGTCGATGGCGCCGGTGCGGTTGACCGCACCGGGGGTGATGAGGGTGACGTCGACCCCGGTGCCCGTGACCTCGCGCCGGAGCCCGTCGGTGAAGGCGCCGATCCCGGCCTTGGTGGCGCTGTAGACGACGAGCGGCGGGAGGGAGGCGTAGCCGAGGATCGACCCGATGTTGACCACGTGGCCGCTCCGGCGCTCGATCATGCCGGGCAGCAGGCGCCGGGTCAGGTCGATGGGCGCCAGCAGGTTGAGCGCGACCACGGCCTGGAGGTCGTCGGCGGGGATGTCGACCACGTCGCCGAGCCAGGCCAGCCCGGCGTTGTTCACGAGCACGTCGACGGGCCCGACGCTCGCTGCGAGCCGCTCCCGCTCGTCCTGGTCGGAGAGGTCGGCGGCGAAGGCGGTGATGGTGCCGTCGGCTTCCTCGACGAGCTCGTCGAGCTTCGACTCGGTGCGGGCCACGGCGATCACGTGGGCGCCGGCGGCGGCGAGCTCGAGGGCCACGGCGCGGCCGATGCCGCCTGAGGCGCCGGTGACGATGGTGTTGCTGTCGAGGATGGGCACGGGGGCTCCGAGGAGGTGAGGCGGGGGGGACTGGCACCTGTTTACCCCTAAACACGTTCGGAGACCCCCGGTGGTGCCGGACGCGCCGGAGGGGCCCGCTCGGGCCCCTCCGGTCAGATCGTGCGTGGTGACGTGCCGGTGGTCCTAGACGAGGCGGACTGCCTGTGCCTGGTCGCCCTTCGGGCCCTGGGTCACCTCGAACTCGACGGCCTGGCCCTCCTCGAGGGAGCGGTAGCCCGAACCCTCGATGGCGGTGTAGTGCACGAAGAGGTCGCTGCCGCCCTCCCGCTGGATGAAGCCGTAGCCCTTCTCAGCGTTGAACCACTTGACGGTACCGGTTGCCACAACCGACTCCCTTGTTACGTGTAGCGGGGTTCGGCCTGGTGCACGTACCCACGTTCAACGCAGGACGGTAGCAGGTGCGCATTCGGGCGCGTCCCGGCCGGCGTGGGGCGCCGGCCACCGCTGCGCCGGGCGCCGGGGGCCCTGCCCGGCCCCCGGTAGCGTCGCCGCCCGGAGGGCCAGATTGAAGGGCTGGAGGGTGGCGGCCGGGCACGGCTGCGCCTCCCTCCTCGGACACACGGGGGGCCATGCGGAAGCTCTTGATCGCGAACCGTGGCGAGATCGCGGTGCGGATCGCCCGAACCGCCGCCGAGCTCGGCATCACCACCGTGGCCGTCCACGCCGAGGACGACTCGTCGTCGTCGCACAACCGGGTGGCCGACGAGGTGGTGGCGCTGCGGGGGACGGGCCCGTCCGCGTACCTCGACGTCGAGCAGGTGGTCGCCGCCTGCCGGTCGAGCGACAGCGACGCAGTGCACCCCGGCTACGGCTTCCTGAGCGAGCACGCCGGCTTCGCCCGTGCCTGCGCCGACGCAGGGATCACGTTCGTCGGGCCGGCACCCGACACCCTCGAGCTGTTCGGCGACAAGGCGAGGGCGCGCTCGCTCGCCCGTGCGACCGGGGTGCCGATCCTGCCGGGGACCGAGGGTCCGACCTCGCTCGAGGAGGCCCGCTCGTTCCTCGCCGGGCTCGGACCCGGCGGCGCGGTGATGGTCAAGGCGGTGGCCGGGGGCGGTGGTCGTGGGATGCGGCCGGTCACCGCGCCCGAGCAGCTCGACGCCGCCTTCGAGCGCTGCGCCTCGGAGTCGGCGGCTGCGTTCGGGGACCCCTCGCTCTACGTCGAGCAGCTCCTCGGGGCCTCCCGCCACGTCGAGGTCCAGCTCGTGGGCGACGGGGCCGACGTGTCGCACCTGTGGGACCGGGAGTGCAGCCTCCAGCGGCAGCGCCAGAAGGTGGTCGAGGTGGCTCCCGCGGTGGCCGTGCCCCGAGCAGTCAGGGAGCAGCTCTGGGAGGCGGCGCTGGCCATCGGCCGCGCCGCCTCCTACCGGGGGCTCGGCACCATCGAGTTCCTCGTCCCCCTCTCGCCCGCTGGGACGCCGTTCGTGTTCATCGAGGCCAACCCACGCCTCCAGGTCGAGCACACCGTCACCGAGGCCGTCACCGGCCTCGACCTGGTCCGGGTCCAGCTCGAGCTGGCCGGGGGGGCGACGCTGGCCGGGCTCGGGCTCACCCAGGCAGGGGCGCCGTCGCCCCGGGGTGTGGCGGTGCAGGCGCGGGTCAACCTCGAGACGATGGCACCCGACGGCTCGGCCCGTCCCTCCTCCGGGGTGCTGACGGTCTACGAGCCGCCGTCGGGGCCGGGTGTGCGGGTGGACGGCTTCGGCTCCACCGGCTACCGGACCAGCGTCCGCTACGACTCGCTCCTCGCCAAGCTGGTCGTCCACGCCCCGTCCGGCGACCATCGGGCCGCCGTGGCGAAGGCGGGCCGGGCCCTGCGGGAGCTGCGGGTCGAGGGGCCGGCCACGAACGTCGCGTTCCTGCAGGCGCTGCTGGCCGACCCGGCGGTCGTGGAGGGAGCCGTCCACACGACGTTCATCGAGGAGCACGTCTCGGCGCTCCTCGCTGACGCCGAGCGCCTCGGGGGCGGCGACGGGCCGCCCGGGTCGTCGGGTGGGGCCCGTGCCGGCGCCGTCATCGACGCCCTGGACCCCCTCGCCGTCCTCCACCACGGGATGGCGGAGGCAGCGGCACCGGGGGGCGGCGTCGCGGCGGAGGCCGACCTCCCCGAGGGGACGGTCGCCGTCCGGGCGCCGATCCAGGGGACCGTCATCGACGTCGTCGTGGCCGTGGGGGACGAGGTCGCCGCCGGGCAGTCCCTGGTCGTGATGGAGGCCATGAAGATGGAGCACCTCCTGGAGGCACCGGTGGCCGGCGTGATCAGCGCGGTGACCGCCGCGGTCGGCGAGGCGGTGCTCGAGGGCCACGCCATCGTCCTGATCGACCAGGCCGAGGGTGGCGGTGCAGCGGTGGTGGAGGAGGTGGCGCTCGACCTCGACGCCGTCCGGCCCGACCTGGCCGAGGTGCTCGACCGCCACGACCGCACCCTCGACGAAGCCCGCCCCGACGCCGTCGAACGTCGCCGCCGGCGGGGCCACCGCACCGTGCGCGAGAACATCGCCGACCTCGTCGACGACGGGACCTTCACCGAGTACGGCGCCCTCACCGTCGCCGCCCGCCGCCGGCGCCACAGCCTCGACGAGCTCATCGCCCAGACCCCCGCCGACGGCCTGGTCATGGGCCTTGCCCAGGTGAACGGGGACTGCTTCGCGGCCGAGCGGGCACGGGTCGCCGTCCTCGCCTACGACGACACGGTCCTGGCCGGCACCCAGGGGGCCCACAACCACAACAAGCTCGACCGCATGGCGGAGCTCGCCCTGCGCTGGCGGTTGCCCACGGTGTTCTTCACCGAGGGGGGCGGGGGCCGGCCCGGCGACACCGAGGGCGGCGGCTTCATCCGTGGCTTCGAGCTCTGGGGCAAGCTGAGCGGGGCCGTCCCCCTCGTGGGCGTCGTCTCCGGCCGGTGCTTCGCCGGCAACGCCGCCATCCTCGGGTGCTGCGACGTGATCATCGCCACCCGGGACACGGCGCTCGGGATGGGGGGCCCGGCCATGGTGGAGGGGGGCGGCCTCGGCGTGTTCCGGCCCGAGGAGATCGGCCCCGTCGACGTCATGCAGGACAACGGGGTGATCGACGTCCTCGTCGAGGACGAGGCGGCGGCGGTGGCGGTGGCCAAGCAGTACCTCTCGTACTTCCAGGGCGAGACCGACGGCTGGTCGTGCGAGGACCAGCGCCTGCTGCGCCACGCCGTGCCCGAGAACCGGCTGCGGGTCTACGACGTGCGGCGGGTCATCGAGCTGCTCGCCGACACCGGTTCCGTGCTCGAGCTCCGGCCGAGGTTCGGGCGGGCCATGGTCACAGCCCTCGTCCGGATCGAGGGCAGGCCGGTGGGGGTGTTCGCCAACGACCCCGCCCACCTCGGCGGGGCGATCGACGCCGACGCCTCCGACAAGGCCGCCCGGTTCCTGCAGCTCTGCGAGGCGTTCGACATCCCGGTCCTGTCGCTGCAGGACACGCCGGGCAACATGGTGGGGCCCGAGGCGGAGAAGACCGGGCTGATCCGCCACTGCTCCCGCCTCTTCGTCATCGGCGCCAACCTGACGGTGCCGATCCTCTCGGTGGTGCTGCGCAAGAGCTACGGGCTCGGCGCCATCGCCATGACGGGCGGCAGCTACCAGGCCGCGATGTTCGCCGTGGCCTGGCCCACGGGGGAGTTCGGGGGCATGGGGCTCGAGGGCTCGGTGAAGCTCGGCTACCGCAACGAGCTCGCCGCCATCGCCGACCCGGTGGAGCGGCGGGCCCGCTTCGACGAGATGGTCGCCGCCGCCTACGCCCGCGGCAAGGCCCTGTCGATGGCCACCGGCCCGGCCCTCGACGACGTCATCGACCCGGCCGACACCCGTCGCTGGGTGCTGGCTGCGCTCGCCTCGCTGCCGCCCGTGCCGGCGCGCACCGGCAAGAAGGTCCCGTGGATCGACGCCTGGTGAGGCCTAGGCCGAGCCCCGCAGCTTCTCGGCCCGGGCCACCCGCTCGAGCGCGATGGCGAACGCCGCCTGGCGCAGGGTGATCCCGCGCTCCTCCGCGAACAGCTCGGTGTTCGTGAAGGCCTCGACCATCTTCGAGCGGAGCTCGGTGTTGAATCGCTCCTCCGGCCAGCGGTACTGCTGGATGTTCTGGCTCCACTCGAAGTAGGAGCCGGTGACGCCGCCGCCGTTGGCGAGGACGTCGGGCACCACCCGGATGCCCCGCTCGTTCATGATCCGGTCGCCCTCGGGCGTCGTCGGGTGGTTGGCCCCCTCGAGCACGGTGCCGGCCTTGACGAGCGGCGCCGTCCGCTCGTCGAGCACGTCACCGAGGGCGGCGGGCACGAGGACGTCGCAGTCGATGCCGAGCAGCTCGTCGTTCGTGATCGCCTCGGCCCCGTCCCGCCCGGCCACGTCCACCACCGAGCCGCCCCCGGTCGTCGCCTCGAACAGGGCGGGGACGTCGAGGCCGGCGGCCCGGTGCACACCGCCGCGGACGTCCGACACGGCCACCACGGGGACACCGAGCTCGTGGAGGGCCCGGGTCACCCACGACCCGACGTTGCCGAAGCCCTGCACGGCGACACGGAGGGCGGTGAGGTCGAGCTTCCAGTGCATGGCCGCCGCCTCGAGGACGTAGACCACGCCCCGGCCGGTCGCCGCCTCCCGACCGGGCGCGCCGCCGAGGTCGAGCGGCTTGCCGGTGACCACCGCAGGCGAGTAGCCGGCGCCGGCCGAGTACGCATCCATGATCCACGCCATGGTCTGGGCGTTGGTGTTGACGTCGGGGGCGGGGATGTCCCGGTAGGTCCCGAGGACGTGGCGGATGCCGTTCGTGAACCTGCGGGTCATGCGCTCGAGCTCGTGCGGGCTCATGCCCACCGGGTCGACCTCGATGCCGCCCTTGGCCCCGCCGAAGGGGATGTCGAGCAGCGCCGTCTTCCAGGTCATGAGCGAGGCGAGCGCCCTCGTCTCGTCGAGGTCGGCCTGGGGGTGGAAGCGGATGCCGCCCTTGTACGGGCCCCGGGCGCCGTTGTGCTGCACCCGGTAGCCACGCACGACGAGGAGGCTGCCGTCATCCCGTCGGACCTGGAGCGAGACGGCCACCTCCCGGTGCGAGGAGCGCAGCACGGCGAGCGCCTCGTCGTCCAGGTCGATGATCCGGGCGGCGTCGTCGACGTAGGCGTTGACGGCCTCGAAGGAGCTCTGCGGTGGCATCGTCCCAGCCTCTCAGACGGGGGCGCCTGGACGCGCCGGTACGGTCCGGGCGTGGGAGGAGCACTCGTGCAGCGGGCGAAGCCGGCGTGAGCGGGGCGGGGCGGGGCCGGGCGGTGCTGGTGGCCAGCGCCAACGGCGCGGTCGGCCTCCCCTTCGGCCGGGCGGTGCTCGAGGCCGGCGGTTCGGCCATCGACGCCGTCGAGGCCGCCACCCGGCCCGTGGAGGACGATCCCTCCGACCAGACGGTCGGCTACGGCGGGTTCCCCAACGTGGTCGGAGACGTCGAGCTCGACGCGCTCGTCATGGAGGGGACCACCCGGCGCAGCGGGGCGGTCGGGGCCCTGCGGGGCTTCCGCCACCCGGTCAGCGTCGCCCGTGCGGTGATGGAGCGCCTGCCCCACGTGCTCGTGGTCGGTCCCGGGGCGGAGCGCTTCGCCGCCGAGGTGGGGGCCGAGGAGCGGGAGATGCTGACGCCGGCGATGGCGGACCTGTGGGAGCGCCGCGTGGCTCCCCGGCTGGAGGGGGGCACGCCCCTCGTCGGCCTCGCAGGGCTGGCTGCGGACCCCGAGCGGGCCGGGGGGACGGTCGACGTCCTCGCCCTCGACCGCGAGGGCCGGTCGGCGGTCGCCGTCAGCACGAGCGGCTGGGCGTGGAAGTACCCCGGCCGCCTCGGCGACAGCCCGATCGTCGGTGCAGGCGGCTACGCCGACGACCGTGGTGGGGCGGCGGGGTGCACCGGGATGGGTGAGCTCGCCATCCGGGCGGGGACGGCGCGCATGGTGGTGGCGGCCCTGGCCGAGGGTCGCAGCGCGGAGGAGGCGTGCCGGGCTGCGATCGTCGACCTGCGGCGCCTGGGGACCGACCGGCCGCCGCTCGTCCACGTCGTCTGCCTCGCAGCCGACGGGTCCCACGCAGGCGCTAGCACCCACCCCGCCAGGACCTACGTGTACTGGGAGGAGGGCATGGACGACGTGGCCGAGGCGGCGCGGATCGAGGTCCCCTAGGGCCGGGACGGGAACGGGCCGCCGGTAGCGTGGCCGTCATGCCCGAGGTGCCCGATCGCTGCGTCATGACCGTCCACGCCCATCCCGACGACGAGGCCTCGAAAGGCGCAGGGACCATCGCCAAGGTCAAGGCGGCGGGGACGAAGACGGTGCTGGTGTGCTGCACGGGCGGTGAGGCGGGGGACATCCTCAACCCGGCGATGGACGACGAGGAGGTCAGGGCCCGCCTGCCCGAGGTCCGCATGGAGGAGCTGGCGGCGTCGATGGAGGTCATCGGCTACGACGAGCTCGTCCTGCTCGGCTACCGCGACTCCGGCATGCCCGACTCGGAGCACAACCTCAACCCCGACTGCTTCGCCAACGCCCCGCTGGACGAGGCGGTGGGTCGGCTCGTCACCGCCATCCGCGAGCACCGTCCCGACGTCCTGATCACCTACGGCGACGACCAGCGCGGCTACCCCCACCCGGATCACCTCCGGGTCCACGAGATCAGCGTCGAGGCCTTCGAGGCCACCGGGGACCCGGACCGGTTCCCCGAGGCGGGCGAGCCGTGGCAGCCGCTGAAGCTGTACTACACCGTCTGGGCCAAGGCCCGGATCATCGCCATGCACGAGAAGTTCCTCGAGCTCGGCCTCGAGTCGCCGTACTCGAAGGAGTGGCTCGACCGCGAGGGCCAGGACGAGCGGATCACGACCCGCATCGACATCAGCGACCACGCCGACGTCCGGGGGAAGGCCCTCCTGGCCCACCGCACCCAGATCGACCCCGCCTCGCCGTTCTGGTTCGGGCTCCCGCCCGAGGAGGCTCGCCTCGTCCACCCCTACGACGAGTACGTCCTGGCCCGGTCGCTCGTCGACACCGATCTCCCCGAGGACGACGTGTTCGCCGGCATCGGCGACCGGGTCGGCCGCTGACCTATCGTCTGTCGCACTCGGCCCGGGGTGGGCCGACCACAGCCAAGGGGACGAACCGCATGCCGAAGTACCTCACCCAGGAGTGGATGGACCGGGCCAGGGAGCTGGCGGCCGACTTCCCCGAGACGCCGGGGGCCAGCGTGCGCATGCAGCAGGTCATCACCGGCGCTCCCGACGGCGAGGTCAAGTACTACACGGTGATCGAGGACGGCAAGACCCTCGCCCAGGCGCTCGGCGAGGACCCCGAGGGCGCCGAGGTCACGCTGACGAACACCTACGACGACGCCGTCAAGATCCTGAAGGGCGAGCTCGATGCCAGCGCGGCGTTCATGCAGGGCCGGGTGAAGGTCGCCGGCAACATGGCGAAGATGATGGGGCTGCTGCCCCTCACCAACAAGCCCGAGTACAAGCAGATCCAGGAGAAGCTCAGGGACGAGACCGAGCTGTAGGACCTCCGACCGCCGGGCCCCGGGCTGCTGGGGGCTGGAGCGTCAGCCGGCTCGCTGCAGGTCCCGGAGCTCCCGGTAGCCGATGAGGACCGCCCCGACCCGCTCGATCAGTGACCGGTAGGCGTGGTCGCGGGTGAGCACGGCGTGGTCGTCGACCCGACGGGACCAGTCGGGCGACGACGCTCGTAGCTCGTCGCTGTCGATCGCCGGGTGAGCGAGCACCTCGGTGACCCCCGGGCGCAGGTCCGACAGCACCTTGTCGAACGCCTCTCGCACCCCGGCACCGGGCAGGTGGATGAACCGGTCGGGGAAGACCACGCCCTCCTCGGTCGCCAGGCGCCGGAAGGGGAAGCCGATGGCCCGCTCGCTGCTGGCCCCGCTGAGCCGCAGCGGCAGGCCGAACTCGACGGCCAGCTCGAGGTAGACGTCGAAGAACTCCGGGCGCAGCTGGAGCGGCCCCATGTGGGAGTCGAGGTGGCTGACGTCGAAGCCCCAGAGGATCGCCCGCTCGACCTGGGTCCGGCACTCCCGGCGCACCTCGTCGAGGTCGGCGTGGTCGAACACCTCCTCGATCGTGCGGGGGAAGCCGCCGTCCCCGTCGACGAGGGAGGGCGCGTGGGTGATCGGGCCCCACCGGTACTCGTCCCACTCGCTGTTGAGGGTGAGGTGGACGCCGACGTCCTCGCCGCGGTAGCGGGCGGCCGCCTCGCGGGCCCACGGGCAGGGGACCATCAACGTCGCACTGGTGGCGAGGCCCTCCCGAAGGCACTCGTAGACGGCCACGTTGGCGGCGTGCGTGGAGCCGAGGTCGTCGCAGTTGACCAGCAGCAGGCGGGCGTCCGGGGGGTGCCCGAGGCGCTCGGCGAGGGTCGTCACGGCGTCACGGTAGCCCTGCGCCGCTCGGCGTCGGCCGGGTCGCAGGCCCCCCAGAGGCCGAGTCCCTCGGCCCGGGCGCGGGCAACCGCAGCGACGAGCTCCTCGGTGTGGGCCACGTTGGGCGGGAAGGTGGCGACCTCGGCGTAGCCCTGCTCGGCGAGCGCCCGGTTCACGAACGTGCCGTCGTCGACCTTGTAGACGTAGGCCAGCAGCCGGTCGTAGCGATCCCTGGCCTCCACGTCGCGGACGAGCTGCACCTCGCTGCCCTCGGGCAGCAGCGCCTTCGCGGCGGCGCTGGCCTCGAGCCCGAAGCAGTCGACCGGGGACCTGGGGTCGACGGACTCCGGTGTGTCGATCCCGATCAGGCGCACCCGCTCGTCGACCCCGCCGATGGCGACGACGATCGTGTCCCCGTCGACGACCCGGACGACCTCGGCCCGGCCCGGCTCGTCTGCCGCTGCTCCACCACCGCTCCCGCAACCGGTGAGGGAGCAGGCCACCAGGAACAGGACGAGGACGGTCGGGCGACGCAGCACGGGACACATCGTGGCGGGACCCTGTGACGCTCCGGGGGTGCGGAGCAGGGCGGGGTTGCTAGAGCCGCTCGATCAGCGTGCCGGTGCCGAGCCCGCCGCCGCAGCACATGGTGACGAGCCCGTAGCGACCGCCGGTGCGCTCGAGCTCGTGCACGGCCTTGGTGACCAGGACGGCGCCGGTGGCGCCGAGTGGGTGGCCGAGCGCGATGGCGCCGCCGTTCGGGTTGACCTTCGCCATGTCGACGCCGGGGATCTCCTTGGCCCACGCCAGGACGACCGAGGCGAACGCCTCGTTGACCTCCACGGTGTCGATGTCGGCCATGGTGAGGCCGTTGCGGTCGAGCAGGCGCTGCGTGGCGTCGATCGGGCCGGTCAGCATCAGCACGGGGTCGACGCCCACGAGGCACTGGTCGACGATGCGGGCTCGGGGCGTGAGCCCGAGGGCGGCAGCCCGCTCGGCGGTGGCGAGGAGCACGGCGGCGGCGCCGTCGGAGATCTGCGAGGAGGTCCCGGCGGTGTGCACGCCGTCCTCCCGAGCGACCGCCTTGAGCTTCTGCAGGCCCTCGATGGTGGTGTCGCGCAGGCCCTCGTCCCGGTCGACCCGCCGGGTCTCGCCGCTGGGCTCCCCGTCCTCGTCGAGCACGGGAGCGTCCATGGCCACGACCTGGCCCTCGAAGCGACCCTCGGCCCACGCCTGGGCGGCGCGCTGCTGGGACTGGAGGCCGAAGGCGTCGGTGTCGTCCCGGGTGACGGCCCACTTCTCGGCGATCCGCTCGGCGCCCTCGAACTGGCTCGTGAACTCGTAGTGGCCGAAGTAGGTCTTCGGGATGGCCCGGCCGGGACCGTTCCTCGTGTTGCTGCCGATCGGCACCCGGGTCATCACCTCGACGCCGCAGGCGACCGCGACGTCGACGGCGCCTGCGCCGACCAGGGAGGCTGCGAGGTTGGTGGCCTGCTGGCTGGAGCCGCACTGGGTGTCGACCGTGGTGGCGGCGACGGTGAGCGGGAGCCCGGCCGTGAGCCAGGCCGTGCGGGCCACGTTGAACGACTGCTCGCCCACCTGGCTGACGCAGCCGCCCACCACCTGTCCGACCTCCGAGGGGTCGACGCCGGTGCGCCCGACCACCTCGCTGAGCACGCCGCCGAGGAGGTCGGCGGGGTGGATGCCGGCGAAGCCGCCGTTGCGGCGGCCGACCGGGCTGCGGAGGGCCTCGATGATGACGACGTCAGCGTTGGCGTTCACGGGGCGACTGTATCCAGCGTGCCGTTCGGGCCGGGAGGGACGTGGCCGGGAGGCTCGCCGCCGCGCTCAGGCGGCCCGGGACGGGGCGGCGGTCTCGGCGGGACCGCGGTGGCCGTCGGCGGGAGCGGCCGCCCGGCGGAGGGCCTCCCTGGCCTGGGCGACACCGCGACGACCTGCGGCCCGGGTGGTGGCGTCGAGCCGCCACGGGCGGTCCTCGACCTCGACGAGGCGGAGCTGGTCGCTGTTCATGCACCTATTCTCAACGTGGGGTGTGACATCGAGATTCCCGATTCGACCACCGTCGCCGGGTCCGCCGGGAGCCCGACCCCCCGGCCCTAGGCTCCCGCAGTGGACGCCCGCACCTTCCTCGGGCTCGAGGCGGCGGGGGACCTCCACTGGCGGCTCCCGGTCCGGACCTCCCTCACCACCGGGGGCGGGTTCCTCTTCGGCGGCGTCGGTCTCGCCGCCGGGATCGAGGCGCTCGAGGCGGTCACGGGGCGACCGCTCATCTGGGCGACGGCGCAGTACCTCTCGTACGCCCTGCCGCCCTCGACGGTGGACCTCCTCGCGACCGTGGCGGTGTCGGGCCGCCAGACCGCACAGGCCCGGGTCGTCGGCACGGTCGACGAGCAGGAGATCTTCACCGTCAACGCCGCGCTCGGCTCGCGCCCGCTCGACGCCCGCGGGGCCTGGGCGGTCCGCCCCGAGGTGCCGCCCCCGGACTCGTGCCCGCCACAGCAGGGCCTCCACGGCCACGAGGGCACGATCATGAGCCAGATCGAGCTGCGGACGGCATCGGCCCGTGCCATGTCCGACCTCGACGGCACCCAGGGCGACGGCCGGGCCGCCCTGTGGGCGCGGATCGCGGACCTCGAGTGCGGGGCGGGCGCACTCGGGATCCTCGGCGACTGGGTGCCGTTCGGCATCGGCCAGGCGCTCGGTCAGCGGGCGGGCGGCAACAGCCTCGACAACACCCTGCGGGTGATCCGCCTCGTGGACACGGAGTGGGTGCTGCTCGACATCCGCATCCACGGGATCGCGAGCGGCTTCGGACACGGCTTGGTGCACCTGTGGGCGGAGGACGGCACCCTGCTGGCGACCGCCAGCCAGTCGGTGATCGTGCGGTTCTGGGACGAGGGCAGGCGCCGCCCGGCCGGGGGGGCCGGCAGGGCGCACCGCTAGCGTCCGGCGATGGCTCGACACGGCATGACGATCCCGTTCGACGGTGTCCCCCTCAGCGAGCACGGTGCGCTGTTCGGGGAGCTCGCCGACCTCGGCTACACCGACCTCTGGTCGAGCGAGGCCAACGGCACCGACGCCTTCACACCGCTGGCGCTGGCCTCGGTGCACGCCCCGAGCGTGCGCCTCGGCACCGCCATCGTCCCCGCCTACACCCGGGGCCCCGGCCTCATGGCGATGAGCGTGGCGTCACTGGCCGAGGCAGCGCCCGGTCGGGTCGCCTTCGGCATCGGGACCTCCAGCAACGTGATCGTCGAGCGCTGGAACGCCATCCCGTTCGAGAAGCCCTACCAGCAGACGAGGGACATGGTGCGGTTCCTGCGGGCGGCGCTGGCGGGCGAGAAGGTCAGCGAGGACTACGAGTCCTTCGCCGTCAAGGGCTTCAAGCTCGGTCGGGTGCCTGCCGTCCAGCCGCAGATCCTGGTGGCGGCGCTCCAGGAGGGGATGCTCCGGCTGGCCGGGCGGGAGTCCGACGGGGCGATCATCAACTGGCTGTCCGCCGAGGACGTGGCGACGGTGGCGCCGATCGTGCAGGCCGCAGGTGACGGCTCCCCGAAGGAGGTGGTGGCCCGCATCTTCGTCTGCCCCTCCACCGACACCGACGCCGTGCGGGGCATGGCCCGGTTCGCCATCGCTGCGTACCTCAACGTCCCGGTGTACGCCGCCTTCCACCAGTGGCTGGGCCGGGGGGAGCGCCTCCAGGGGATGTGGGACGCCTGGCAGGCCGGGGACCGCAAGGCGGCGACCGCGGCGATCCCCGACGACGTCGTCGACGAGCTCATCGTCCACGGGTCGCCCGAGGCCTGCCGGGAGCACATCGAGCGCTACCACGAGAACGGCGTGACCACGAGCGCCGTGGCGATCATGCCGTTCGGGATCGACGTGGTGCAGGCGGCCAGGGAGCTCGCCCCCCGCTGACGCAGGTCACTCGTTGGTCGGCCCAGCGGCCCAGCGGCCCACCGGCGGATCGCTCCGCTACGCAGCCAGGGGCATGGGCTCGGGGTGCTCGTCGCCCGTGCACCCGCAGCCCAGGTCGGTGCAGGGGATCCACCACTCGTGCAGGTCCTCCCGGCCCTCGCACTGGACGGCCTCGTCGCAGTGGACGCTCCCGTCGGCGTGCAGGACGAGCGTGGCGTGGCAGTGGTGGTGGTCGGTCGAGCACTGCGGGCAGGCGGGGACGGCGACGCGCTGGAGGGTGGTGACGGGGGTGGACCGGGGGAGCAGGTTCGTGAAGCGCATGGCCACAGGATGGGGAGGGGGTGTGACACCCGGTCGCGCGAAGGCCGACGCCACGTCACCGGAACCGCTCCTGGACGACGTCGACGAGGCGCCGGCCGGACTCGAGGGGCCCGAGCTGCGCCCGCTCGAGGGCCACGCCTGCGCCGAGGAGCGTGGCGCCGCCGAGGGCGAGCCAGGCCCAGGTCGGCACGCTCGCCGTGACGCCGAGGCTCTCGTGCACGGCCAGGGCTGCGAGCACGCCGCTCCCGAGCACGAGCGGCGCAGCCAGTCTCCACGTGCCGCCGGCGACCACGGCCGCCACGCCGACGACGCCGACGACCAGGGCGTGGCCGCCGGAGCCCCCCGCCAGGCGCTCGGCGAGGCCGGCTCCCCCGAGGAGGGCGATGGCGGGACCGGTGGTGACCCAGGAGCTGGCCGCCTCCCGGCTGCGCCAGCCGGTCAGCAGGAGCAGGGCAGCGACGGGGAGGAGGTAGGGCTCGCTGATCGACACGTCGGCATCGACGAGGCGTCCCCACGTGCCGAGCGTGAGCGCCACCCCACCGGCGACGGCCACGTCGGGCCGACGCACGGCGAGGCCGGCCACCGCCGAGGCGATGCCCAGCACGAGCAGGGCGTCGGCCACCGCCACCTGGTCACGGGCGGCGAGCAGGAGCCCGAGCGCAGCGAGGGTGGCGCTGCTGGCGCCGACCGGGAGCCACCACCTCCTCGACAGGAGCGAGGTGAGGGCGGCGACCACCACCGCGCCCATCGCGAGGCCGACCCCGATCCGCGGGCCCGTGAGCCCGGCGACCAGACCGGTCGTCACGACGAGGACCGGGAGTGAACCGGCCAGGCCGAGGGTCGACGCGGGCTGGTCGAGGTGCCAGGCGTCGTGGACGAGCAGTGCGGTGAGGAGGGCGGCGGCGGCGAGCGCTGCATCGGTGCCGACGGCGCCACAGGCGCTGACGACGAGGGCCGCTGCCACGAGGCGGACGGCGACCCCAGGATCGAGCGGGTGGGTGCCGCCGCCGGCCGCACCGCCTCGGGGGTCGGCGGCCAGGGCGACGAGCCAGGCGAGGCCGACCGAGCCGGCGAGCACGAGGTCGGGGGGCCAGGCGACCCAGGCTGCGGATGCGCCGGCGACCGCCAGGGGCACGAGCGTCACGACTGCCAGCAGCCAGGTGCCGGGGTCGACCGGCCGCCGTTGCGAGGTCGCGAGATCGGTGCGCCACCGCACGGCGCGTGCCAGGAGCATGCTCCCGCCGACGCCGACGACGGCCAGGCACGCCAGCACGAGCGAGGTGTGGTCGACCGGCAGCCAGGAGGGTGATGCGTCACCCACCGAGGAGGTGCCTGCGAGTCGCTCGGGCGGCCCGCCGAGGGCGGCCAGCGGCGCCAGGGTGGTCAGCACCGCAGCCGCGCCGGCGGCCAGGGGCCGCCCCCCGAGCAGCAGCAGCGCGGCCGTGGCCGTGAGCGCCACTGCTGCCACTGGCCCTGATCCCGTGGCCAGCAGGACGGTTGCGGGAGCACATGCCGCGATGCCGAGGGTGGCGAAGGGGACGCGGCCGCCGAGGAGCAGGGCGAGCGACACCGGCGTCCCCCTCCCCGCCCGGCGCCTGAGGTCGGCCACGAGCCACGTGGCCGTGAGGAGTCCGGTCATCATCGCTCCCTGGGCCCAGTGGAGGGCGACGACGGGCGCGAACAGGAGGAAGCCGGCAGCGGCCACGGTTCCGGGGACGGCGAGCACCTCGGCGACCGCAGCCAGGTGGTCAGAGGGGCGTGACCAGAAGGTGTCGTCCCGCAGCAGCAGGGCACCCACCTCGAGGGCCGCCAGGAGCGCGCAGCACCCCACCAGCCAGGACCAGCCGCCGACGCCGTGGTCCGTGCCGCTCACGACTGCGCCGGTGGTGAAGGAGGCGATGGCGAGGTGGGCGAGCGCCGGGTCGAGCCGATCCCGGGCGACGAGCCCGAGCACCCCGGCTGCTGCAGCACCGGTGAGCAGGCCGGCGAGGGACGCCTGACCTCCGGCGAGCCCGAGCTGCTCCAGCACCCCGGGAGCGAGGCCGGTGGCGTCCAGGAGGATCCCGGCGACGGGTCCGAGGCCGGCCACGGCGGCCCACGGGACCGCTGCGTCGGTGCGTCGGGCGGCGAGGGCCGCGGCCGAGGCGGCGACGAGGACCACCGGCGCAGGCACCGGAGTCGTGGCGCCCACACCAGCCGCCGCCAGCACCACGGCGGCGGCGGCGGCCCACCACAGCACCCGGGACCGCTCGGCCCGGGCGGCCAGGCTGAAGGTGGCCGTGCACGCCAGCCCCTCGACGAGGAGCAGCTCCCGCCAGCCGAGCTCCGCCCGCACCGCCAGGGCGGCGACGTCCACCGGCACCAGGAAGGCACCGAGGTGGTAGAGCGCGCCTGCCGTTGCCGGCAGGCTCTGGCGGAGGCGCCGCCCGGCGACGAGGAACGCGCCGGTCAGGGCGGCGATGGCGCCGAGCTTCGCCGACGCCGGGATCTGGTCCCAGCGCACCGCGACGAAGACGGCGGCGGCCGCGAGGAGGAGCAGCGCGCCGGTCCCCGTGACCCAGACGGCACCGGTGCGGGAGGGGTCGCCCCCCGCTCGAGGCCGGTCGTCGGGGGCCTCGCCCGGGGTGCGGGGCGGGGCGGGGGGCTCCGGTGGTGCGGCGTCCGTGGCGTGACGGGTGGAGGTCATGGCCCAACCATCAGCCCCGGGATGGGGCCGGGGTACCCGGGGAACCCCTCACTCGCGCCCGGGGCGACCCGGAGCGTGGGGACCAGGTCGTGCGGGCGCTACTCGATCCCGTGGTCGAGCGCGTAGCGGACGAGCTCCTGACGCCGGTTCAGGTGGAGCTTGCCGAGGATGTTGCGGACGTGGTTCTCCACCGTCTTCTCGGCGATGAACAGGGCCTCGCCGATCTCCCGGTACGTGTGGCCCCTGGCCACGTACTGGAGCACCTCTCGCTCGCGGGCCGAGAGCACCTGGACCGGACCCGACGCCTGGGCCATGCGCCGGAACTCCCCGAGGACGAGCGAGGCGAGGGCCGGCGAGAACACCGGCTCGCCGTGGGCCGCCCGCCACAGGCCGGTGCGGAGCTCCTCGGGCGGCGTCGACTTCACGAGGTACCCGACCGCGCCGGCCGCGACGGCGTCGAGCAGGTCGCGCTCGGCCTCCGAGACCGTGAGCATGACGATCCTCGTGCGCTCGCCACAGGCCTTGGCCACCGCGATGCCGCCGCCGCCCGGCATGCGCAGGTCGCAGACGACGAGGTCGGGCGACGTGCGCTCGATGACGGCGATCGCCTCGGGCGCGTCGGCCGCCTCGCCGACCACGTGGAAGTTCGAGCCGAGGTCCGCCCGGACCCCCGACCGCCAGATGGGGTGGTCGTCGGCCAGGACGACCCGCACGGCCCGCAGGTCGCTCATGTCGTCCGCTCCTGGCCTGCGGCCGGGCCGCTCGGGCCACGCTCGCTCATGGCGTCTGGCCTCGGGCTGCGGCCGGGACCACACGCTTGCTCACGCGCACCAGCCTGGCCTGTCGGCGCCTGCGACCTCGTCCAGCCAGGAGAGGACCGGTTCCCGCCACCCGGCTGCGCTCCGGTACGACACGAGCTCGTCGTCCCAGGACCGGATCGCCCCCGCCATCGCAGCGGCCAGGTCCGGTCGGTGGCCGAGGACGGCCAGTGGCGCCTGCTGCGTGCGGATCGTGAAGAGGATGGCGCCAGTCGCGGGGAGGCGGCGCAGGACCTGGCGCTCGGAGCGGAGCCACAGGTCGTCCGGGGCGGACGGGTCAGGTCGCGGCGGCGGGGGGTCCGGCAGGTGGAGCTCGGGCGAGTCGTGCACGAGCCAGTTGCGCCGCCAGGTGGGGCGCTCCGGTCGCAGCCGGTCGAGGAAGCGGTCGACCCGCGCCGCGAGCTCCGCTTCGTACGCCGGCACCGGCCCGTGGACTGCGGTCACGTGGAGGCCGAGCTTGTCCGGGAGCCGCCAGATCGACGGGAAGCAGACGACGCCGGCCACCAGCACCCAGCCCTCGTCACCACGGCTGAGCACGCAGAGGTCCTCCTGCACGAGCAGCGCCGCTGCCTCGAGGGGCTCGCGGTGCGGAACGAGGGGCTCCCCGACGGCGGCGGCGACGAGCTGCGCTGCCTCCGCCGCGGCCTCCTCTGCGCCCGGGCGGGAGCAGGCCACGACGTCGCCGGCGCTGCCGAGCAACGCCTGCTTGCGTGCCAGGTCGGCCATGCGCTCCTCGTCGGGGACGAGCCAGCGGCCCTCCGGCAGGGCGCGGGTCCCCATGGCGTGCCATGGCGGGCCGGGCTCGAACGAGAGCTCGTCCAGCCACGGCACGGCCTGCGTCCCACCCCTCATGCCGGCACCCAGAGCCGGACCTCGGCGCCGTGCCCCGGGTTGCCGTCGACGACCACCTCGCCGTCGACCTCGGCCAGGCGGCCGCGCACCGACCGTTGCAACCCGACGCCCTCGGTGACCGTGCTGTGCTCGAAGCCGACGCCGTCGTCCTTGACGGAGCAGAGCACGCCGCCCCGCTCCTCGTCGGGGGCGGCGTAGACCGTCACCCGGGACGCGCTGCCGTGCTTGCCGGCGTTGGCCAGCGCCTCGGCCACGGCTCCGCCCAGCGCCTCCACGACCTGGGGGGCGAGGGCGGCGACGTCGGCATCCACCACGACCCGGGCGCTGGCGCCGTAGCGGTCCTCGAACTGGGCCGCGGCGGCCCGAAGCCGCACGCCGAGGTCGCCGCCCCCCACGGCGACCCCGGTGCCGAACAGGTACTCCCGCAGCTCCCGCTCCTGGTCGCGGGCGAGTCGGGCGAGCTCGGGGTCGCCCGACCTGCGCTGCACGACTGCGAGGCACTGCAGCACGCCGTCGTGCAGCGTGCGAGCCACCTCCTCGCGGGCCTGCACCACCGAGATCCGCCTCTCGGCCTCCCGCAGCTTCCCGGTAGCGAAGCCCGCGATCCCGCCGGCCAAGGCGTAGAGGACGATCGTTGAAAGGGCGGAGATCGTCGCGTCGTCCTGCCACCCGCTGCCGCTCGCCTCGACCACCGCGCCGACGAGGCGACCGAGGCCGACGAGCACCCCGGCTGCGGCGCCTCCCCGTCCGGCCCAGGCGATCCCCGCGGTGAGGATCCCCGCCAGCGGCCATGCCGAGCCGAGTGACTGGGGGTGGGGCCCGGCGTACGCGACGCCGTCGCCGATCGACAGCGCCACTGCCACCGCCACCTCGACGGCGATGAGGGGCGGCGAGAGGAGGCGGCCGGGGCCGTCACGCAGCACGAGGGTGGCGAGGACGGTGACGGCAAGCGCAGCGGCGGCCAGCCCCACCGCCAGGAGGGGGACGTCGAGCTCCTCCCTCGTCAGGAGCAGGACCGTCGCCAGCCACGCCCAGGCCACCCACCGGAACCCGGCCAGCCCGGTGAGGAGACCCCGGACGAGCGCGTCCTCCTCGTTGCGCACGCCGCCAGCATGCCCGAGTGCCCTCCGTGGCCACCGCCCGCCGCCGCTGCTGCCTGCGGGTCAGGCGCCGTCGGCCAGGACGAGGGCGGCTCGGAGGTGCTCGACGTGGTCGGCCGGCTTGGTGTGGGCGTTGAGCCCGCTGGTGCTCGGCATCACGTACGCGGGGACGCCGCCGAAGGGTCGGGGCTGGTGACCCGGGACCGCCCGCCGGTCGACCGCGACGCGCCACCCGGTCAGGCCGACGAAGCAGATCGCCCTCGGACGCAGCCAGGCGCAGAGGCGCCGGACCCGGGCGATGCCGGCGACGTACTCGTCGACGTCGAGCTCGGCAGCCGCCACCGTGGCCCGCTTCACGATGTCGGTCATGCCCATCCCGTGGTGGCGGAGGGCGTGCTGCGGGTCCCGCGGCCGGGAGGCGGCGCCGGCGGCCCTCGCGGCCGGCCAGAAGCGGTTGCCGGGTCGGGCGAAGCCGACGCCGGCGTCGGCGGCGAGGACGCTCGGGTTGAGTCCGCACACGAGCAGGCGCATCCCGGGTCCCACCGTGTCGGCCAGCGTGCGGGCCCGCACGGCACGCAGGACGAGCCGTCGACCCTTGCCCTCCACCCGGTCCTCGACCTCGGTGACGGCGAAGCCGGCTCCGGTCGCCACGTCGGCGAGGCGCTCGGGCTCCCACGACGCGAAGTAGCGGCCGCCGATGTCGTCGCCGGGCAGGTCGTGGCCCTCGTGGGCACCGCCGATCAGCCGGAGCTCGATCGGAGCCCCGACGGCCAGCGAGTGGTGCAGGTCGGCGAGCGCCAGCGGGAGCCGGGTGCTCGGGACGTGCAGGTAGCTCATGCTCGCCCAGCCGCCGCCGAGCGAGGCCCGCCGCAGCGGCAGCGCCTCCAGGTCGGCCTGCACGAGCAGTGCGCCAGGCGACGAGGTCCGGCACAGCCCGAGCATCGTCCTGGCGGCGTCGAGCGCGACGACCGGGGCACCGAGCTCAGCGGCGTAGCGACCGGCGCCGCACCCGAGGTCGGCCCGCACCGCGCCCGCCGCCACCCGGTCGGCGAAGGCCTTCGCCTCGTCACGCCGCTCGGGTGAGCGGCGACTCGCCCAGGTCTCCCCCCGGGTCTCGTAGATCGCGACGGTGGAGCGGTCCACTACCGGACGGTCCTCGACCCGAGGCCGGCCTGCACCCGGCGGCACGTGCACCCGCCGATGCTCCGTGCACCTCGACGGGAGTGGCAGGCGCGGCCTTCCACCCGTGCCCGCAGCGTGATGGTCAGCCCCCGGCCCGCAGGCGAGCCTGGAACCGTCGCATGCCGCCGATCCAGCGATCGGGGTCGGCCGCCTTCTTGGCGTAGTAGCCACCGACCTCGGGGTGGGGGAGGATCAAGAACCGCTCGGCCGCGATGCCGGCCACCACGGCGTCGGCCACCTGCGCAGGCGTGAGCACCGCACCGGCGGCCAGCACCGAGCTCTGGCCGGCCTCGTCCCCGCTGGGGGGCGCGGCCCCGTCCGCGATCGCGTCCGCGTCGTCGCCGAGCAGCATGCGGGTGGCCACGCCCTGCGGGCACAGGCAGCTCACCTTGATCCCGTCGTCGCCGTGGGTGACGGCCAACCACTCGGCCAGGGCCACGGCCGCGTGCTTCGTCACCGCATACGGCGCGGCCCCGAGGTTGGTCAGGAGCCCGGCAGCCGAGGCTGTGTTGAGGAGGTACCCGTCGCCCCGGGCCAGCATGGAGGGGAGCACCGCCCGGGCCGCGTAGACGTGGGCCATGAGGTTGACGTCCCAGATGCGCTGCCAGTCGGCGTCGGGCGCCTCGACCCCGCCGCCGATGGCGATGCCGGCGTTCGAGCAGAACAGGTCGACGGGCCCGAAGGCCTCGACGGTCGCGTCCACGAGCGCCTGCACCTCGGCCTCGACGCTGACGTCGCAGCGGATGGGGATGGCCCGCCCGCCAGCGTCGGTGATCGTCGCCACCGTGGCGTCGATCCGGTCGGCCTCGAGGTCGGCGACCGCCACCCCGGCGGCCCCCTCGGCGGCGAAGCGGGTGGCGAGCGCCCTGCCGATGCCGCTCCCGCCCCCGGTGACCACGACGACCTTGTCCCTGAGCTCCACGCCGCCGACCGTAGCCCGACCCCCTCGTCACCTCGTCTGGCGCTCGTCGGCGGGGGGAGGCCCGCCGTCAGGCGCCGACGGCGGCTCGCAGCGTGTCGTCCACGACCTGCATGCGGTCCGGCCCCCATGGGTTCGGCATCAGCACGGGGACCTCGACGCCGGCCTCGACGTAGGCCTGCACGTAGTCGGCCACACCCCCGGCGTCGCCCATGAAGTCGATGGCGTCGACCATCCGGTCGCTCACCGCCGCGAGCGCGCCCTCGCGGTCACGGGCGGCGTGGGCCGAGCGGATGGCGGCAACCTCGTCACCGAAGCCGGCTCGGTCGAACGAGCGGGCGTAGGAGTCCACCACCGCATAGGAGAACAGGTCGCGCCGGGCAGCGTCGACCCCGTCGGCCCGCTCGGAGGCACTGCAGTGGACGTAGGCGTAGATGGCCGCCTCGCCCCCGGCCCTGACCTGCTCGACGGACCACGGGACGTGGGTCGAGGGCAGGTAGTTGAGCAGCACGCCGTCGGCCACCTCACCGGCCATCCGGAGCATCCTCGGGTTGAGCGCGCCGACGACGACCTTCGGTCGCCGCTCGCCGAGCCGGACGCCGAGGGTCGCCCGCGAGCAGGAGTAGAACTCGCCGTCGAAGGTGACGCTCTCGCCGGAGAGGAGCTCCTTCACCAGCGTGACGAACTCCCGCGTCCGCTCGACGGGGCGGTCACCGTAGGGCGCACCGTGCCAGCGGGTCGTCACGACCGGCGAGGAGATGCCGACCCCGAGCACGACCTCGGCGTCGGGGTGGAGCGCCTGGAGGGTGGCCGCGCCCATGGCGGCGACCATGGGCGTGCGCAGCTGGAGCGCCAGGACACCGGTGCCGAGTCCGAGCGTGGGGGCGGCCGCTCCGGCGGCCGCCAGGATCGAGAACGCCTCTGCGCCCGTCACCTCGGCGGTCCAGAAGGAGCGGTAGCCGAGCGCCTCCGCCCGGGTCGCCACCTCGAGGGCGCCGGGCACGCCGAGGGCGGGGAGGGCGGCGATGGTGACGCCGATGGGCACGTCGCGGTTCATCGCCGGACCATAGGTGTCCGTCGGTCGGCGGGTCGGCGGGCGTCGCAGGCCGGACGGGCCGCCCGCCGGGGTGGGTCGTACGGTCCGGATCCCGCCGCTTGTCGGAGGGCGATGGCGGGTACCATGACAGCGTCCTCAAGTCCCCCCGCACGCAGGACGATCGAAGGGTAGGCACCCCGATGGAGCACACGATGACCGACACCGCAGAGCCGAAGATCATCCACGACGCCCTTGCGGTGATCGACCGTGGCCTCTCCGAGATGCTCCACCGCGAGCTCGTCTCCACCGACGAGGTCGCCGACCTCCTCCTCGACGTCCGGATGCTGCTCGCGTCGGTCGAGGTCGACCCCGACGTCGCCGTCGAGGTGCCTGCCGTCACCGGCTGAGCCTCACGAGGGCGCAAGCCCTGTCGTACCGGCGGCGGCTCGCTGCCGCCGGTCCCACAGACTCGGTCTGGCAGCAGGTCGGACATCGAGCGCACGTCGAGCGGCCGCCTCCGGGCGGCCGTCGTCGCGTCCCGCCCCGTCCTCAGCGGGCGGCGGTCCTGAGGTCGTCGTAGGCGTCGACCAGGCAGGACCGCAGCAGTCCCGGGTCCGACACGGCCCCGGTGTCGACGAGGCAGCCCATGTCGAGGTTGCCTGCGGAGGACAGCGTCGTCAGGTTGAAGGCGGTCCCGGCCAGCGGGCCCAGCGGGTGGTTGGCCTCGATCCGGCTGCCGGCGATGTAGACGGGGAAGGAGGCCCCCCGCACGTTGGACGTGGTGAAGTCGACCGTCCCCACCTGCTGGCGGGCCACCCTGGCCAGGACCGGCGTCGGCAGCACCGAGAGCAGTCCGGCGAGCCGACCCACGTTCCCCACCGCCTTCTCGGCCCGGTTCGCCCGGAGCGCCACCTGCACGGCATCGAAGCGGGCGACGGGATCCTCGATCCCCGTGGGGACCAGCAACCTGGTCGGGGCGAAGCTGTTCGTCCCGCTCGAGCGCTCGACGCTCGACGCCGCCCTGGTGCTGACCGGCATGGCCATGCGCAGCTCGTCCACCTCCGAGCCACACCGGCGGTGGTAGGCGCCGGCGGCACCGACCGCCCCGGTCACGAACCAGTCGTTGACCGTCCCGCCGAGGCGCCCGGCCGCCGACTTCGCCTCTTCGAGTGGGATCGTCAGCACCTCGATCCGCCGCCGCAGGGAGCGCTCGGTCCACAGCGGCGAGCGGGCCGGCTCGGTCACGGCCAGCTGGCGCAGGACCGACCGGGCCGTCTCCACCGCCTCGCCTGCCCGCCCTGGTGCGGCCGTCGGATGGGTCAGCGTCTCGACGGTCCCCGCCATCGTCTGACGGGCGAGGTCGAGGGGGAGGCGCATGCCGGCGGTGACCGACTCGCGCACGACGTCGGAGATGGAGCGGGCCTCGGGGGCGGTCGCCTGCACGGAAGGCAGGGGGATGAGCGGCTCGGGCGCGTCCCGCTCGGCGTCCAGGAAGGAGGCCGACAGGCGCAGGCCTCCCTCGCCGTCGGTGATCGAGTGGTGGAGCTTCTGGATCATGGCGCCACGTCCGCCCTCGAGCCCCTCGACGAGGGTGAACTGCCAGAGCGGGCGGCCCCGGTCGAACGGGTCGGCCGACAGCACCGCCGCGAGGTCGAGCACGGCTCGTTGGTCGAACGGTGCGGGCACCGCCACGGTGCGGACGTGGAAGTCGAGGTCGAACAACGGGTCGTCGATCCACGCAGGCGTCGCCAGACCCGGCCCGCCCTCGCCCACCCGCTGGCGCAGCCGGGGGATGGCGTCCACCGCGAGGCGCATGCGGGCCCGGAACCGCTCGGGGTCGGCGGGGCGGTCGAGGAACGTGACGTTGGCGAACGAGGAGCGCAGGACGGGATCGAGCTCGAGCGCCCACATGAGCGCCTCCTGGTCGCTCATGCGCTGCTCGAACGACACAGGGGCGGCCACGCCGAGACGGTATCCCGACGCTCGGTGCCGAGCTTCGTCGAGCCGACCCCGGCCAGCGCACGCACGGACGGACGCAGGTGCTGCGCTCGGCTCCATCACGCCTGCGGCGTGGAGCACGGGATCGGCGCCGGCTCCACCTGTTGGGATGCACGAGAGGGTCGGTGACGAGCAGGCGGACGTGCTCGGTCGGTCGGTGGTGCGACGGGCCCTGGCTCAGGTGCCGCTGGGTCGCTGACCACCTCCAAGACACCTTCCCGGACGTCGACCGCTGGAGGAGGTCCTTCAGGCAGCCGACCGCACCAGGATCACGGTCACTGACGGAGCGTGCAACCTTCGAGCGTGAGCGGTGCAGGTGGTCAAGACTCGCCGCATCGTCGTCTACGACAGAGGTGAGGCGGATGGCCAGGACGGGGTTCATCGATCACATCGGCATCGGCGTCCCGGATCTCGCCGCCGCACGGCGCTACTACGACGAGCTCATGCCGATCCTCGGACTCCGATCGTGGTTCCAGGCGGGCCCCGACGGCTCGTTCGGCTTCGGACCAGATGGCGCTCAGGGCGCGCAGATCTTCTTCTACCAAGCGCTCGAGCCGACGACCCACTCCCGGCACGGCACCGGCCTGCAGCACCTGTCGTTCATGGTCGAACGTCGAGCCGTCGTCCGGGAGGCACATGCCTGGGCGTGCAGCCAGCGGGCCGAGGTCGTCCACGAGCCGCGCGAGTTCCCCGAGTACGGCCAGCACTTCGCGACGTTCTGGCTCGACCCGCACGGGTTCATGCTCGAGGCCGTTGCGCACGTCCCCGAGGAGGACTGAAGCGCGATCGGGTGCCGTGGCCGGGTGTGCGTGAGGCCCGACGAGCGTCGACAGACCCCCTGACCTGCGGCGCGCTACCGGCTGACCGTGTAGTGCTTGAACTCGTTGAGGGCGGGCCAGGCGGTGAGCATGTCGATGATGCGCTCCACCGCGGCCACCGCCTCGGTCGGGTCCGACGGCCGGTCCATCAGCCGGACGAAGGCTGCCTGGCCACCGGCGAGGAAGGCGGGGACGCCCCACACCTCGTGGTCACGCACGAGGCGGGTGTGCTCCTCGGCCACCGTCTTGAGGGGGACCCCGGTTGCCACCTCGGCGAAGGCGGCGTCGACGTCGATGCCTGTGGGGGCGAGGGCCGCTCGGAGGGCCTCTTCGCTGCGCAGGTCGCCCCCCTCGTCGTGCCGGAGCCGGAACAGTGCAGCGTGGGCGGCGCGGAAGTGCTCCGGCTGCCCGTCCCGGACCGCCATGGAGACCTGCAGGGCGAGCAGGCCCGAGTCGGTCTCTGGGGCGTCCCACACGTCGACCCCGCCCTGCTCGACCTTCGCCTGGCTGAGCGAGAAGGGCGTGAAGCGCACGTCCCAGCCGGCACCCGCCTCCAGACCTGCGAGCACGAGCTCGTGGGCGTTGCGGGCGAAGGGGCAGCGGTAGTCGAAGGCGACCTCGAGCTGGCGCTCGTCGTTGTGCATGACCGCTCCAACGCCGGGCGGACGCCTGTGCTTCCCCCAAGGAGGAGGCCTCAGCGGGGGAGCGGCCAGATGCGACGGGCGGCTGCGCCGAGGCCCACGCCGATGAGCGAGCCCGCGACGACGTCGGAGGGGTGGTGGATGCGGACGTGGACGCGGCTGGCGGCCACGACCGAGGCGAGCCCGTACCAGAACGGGTTCCGGCGTCGGTTCCCGTTGGCCAGGAGGGTCGCCGCCATGAAGCCCGAGGTGGCGTGGCCGCTCGGGAAGCTGCTGGACCGGGGCTTGCGCAGCGCATGCGAGCGCTCCTGCTCCCACTCCGGGCGTTCCCGGCGGAAGAACGACTTCACGATGCCGTTGATCAGCACCGACTCCACCAGGAGGCTCGTGCCGAGGCGCAGCGCCTCACGCTCGTGGGCAGGCGAGCGCAGCGCCCGGGCAGTCCCGATGAGGTGCCACAAGAGCGAGAAGTCGCCGAGGGCCGAGGCGGCGAACATGGCCTTGTTGGTCCGGGGGTTGCGGCGCAGGCCGGCGAAGGAGCGGTCCAACGACACGTCGAAGCGGCGGACGAGGCCGGCGAGGCCGGGAGGCAGCACGGCGTCGACCGGGCTCTCGGACGGGCGCTCCGTTCCGGCCGGGGTGCCGCCGAGGGCGGTGACCGCGGCCTCGGCGACGGGGTGCTCGGCGTCGGGTGGCACGCCCAGCGCAGCGACGGCTGCCTCCAGCGCGTGGTGCGGGGCACCGTCGGTCTCGTCGGACGGGCCGGGTGGTCGCGAGCTGGACATCGAGGGCACGGTACCCGTGGGTCGAGGGCTGGCTGCGCAGCCGGTCAGCGGGGGAGCAGGTCCCGGCCGACCACGTCCGCCACCGCCACCGGGTCTTCGAGCGGCCCGAAGTGGCCGAGCTGCTCGAACACCTCGACCCGCCCGGCTGGCAGCCGCCCTGCGAGCTGGGTGGCCAGCTCCCGGCCGATCGTGGCCTGTGCCCCGCCGCAGGCGACGGTGGTCGGACAGGCGACCTCGGGCAGCGCGTCCCAGCCGCCGTGGGACCTGCCCATCAGGTACACCTGCGACTCGTCCTCGGGCCGGCACCGCAGCACGATGCTGCCGTCCTCCTGCTCCTCGAACCCGTGCTCGACGTAGGCGGCCAGCGCGTCGGCGTCGAGCACCTGCAGCGGCGGCTTCGAGGAGTAGTTGGCGATGGCGGCCTGGCGGGACGGGAAGGTGTCCCGGCGCCTCGCCGCCCCCTCCGCCAGCCCGCTGTCCCCGCCCCCCGGCCCACCGGCGGGCGGGAAGACGATCGGCTCGTAGCACCAGAGCCCGGCGAAGGTGCCCGGCCGGGCCGCCTCCGCGAGCAGGAGGGCGGCTCCGCCCTTCGAGTGCCCCACGGCCGCCGCCCCTCGCAGCTCGAGCGCCTCGACCACGGCGTGCACGTCGTCGGCGAAGCCCTCCCAGGCGAAGCCCCGAACCGGGTCCGGCGAGCTCGACAGGCCGTGCCCCCGGAAGTCGACCGCCCACAGGCGGAAGCGGTCCTCGAGGTGGCGCGCCAGCGGCCGCCAGACCAGCCCGTGGAACCCGGTGGCGTGGCACAGCAGCAGAGGTGGGCCGACGCCGCCGAGGTCGTGCACCTCCAGCTCGACCCCGTCGGTGGAGGGGACCCGCACCTCCTCATCCTGGCAGCCGACCGGGGGCGGCCGTCCCTGGCCTGAACGGTAGGCTCCCGCCCATCAGCGAGACCGACGCCGACGCCGTCCTGGCGGTGAACCACCGCTTCTACGACGCCTTCGAGCGCCGGGACCTCGACGCCATGTCCGACCTGTGGGAGCACTCCGACCGCGTCGTCTGCACCCACCCGGGCTGGTCGACCCTGCGCGGCTGGGCCAGCGTGTCCGCCTCGTTCTTCGCGCTCTTCCAGGGCCAGCAGCACCTCCAGTTCATCCTCACCGAGGCCCGGGCCGAGCTGGCGGGTGAGGTGGCCTGGGTGGCGGTCGACGAGAACATCCTGGGGGACGCGGCCGGGGGCACGGCAGCCGCCCTCAACGTCTTCGCCAGGGTGGACGGCGGGTGGCGCATGGTGGTGCACCACGCCTCGGTGGTGGCGGCGTCCACCGGACCGGGCGACGCAGGCTGAGAGACCCCTCGGCACGAGGTCCGGTCCGCCACGTGCGGGAGCGGACCGGTCGCCGGGGGTTCGGCGCACAGGTGGGCCGGTAACGTCCTGTGGTGGCTCGCTCGGTGGCGGCACCGCTCGGCCCCCGATCGGTCGAGTCTCCTGCCCGGCGCCGGTCGCGAGCGGCGCTCTCGTCCGTGATGGTCGGCGCCGGGATCCTGCACTTCGTGATCCCGGACACCTACGCGTCGATCGTCCCTGGCGCGCTGGGGAACGCAAGGACGGTGGTGTTCGTGAGCGGGGTGGCCGAGGTCGCCGCCGGCGTCCTGCTGGCCCGGAGGACGACCCGTCGCATCGGCGCCTGGTGCACGGTCGGCGTGCTGGTGGCGGTGTTCCCGGCCAACGTGCAGATGGCGCTCGACGCTCGACCGGGAGGCGGCCAGGGATGGACCACGTCCCAGCTGGTGGCCTGGTTGCGGCTGCCCCTGCAGCTGCCGCTCGTGCTGTGGGCGCTGTCCCACGCCCGCCGACGGTGACCGGCTCGGCGCCACGCGACGAGCGGTGGGGGCGGGGAGCCCCTAGGAGAAGTGCTTGAGCAGCCCGCCGATCTCCTCGCCGGAGCTCGTGGGGATCGTGTAGCCCTCGGTGTCGCGGATCTCGTCGAAGTGGTCGCGCACGTCCTCGAGGCTCAGCTCGGGGTTGAAGTAGCCCTCGGTGAGGCCGATGAAGAACCGGGCGATGCGGCCGCCGGCGGCGCTGTAGACCTCGCCGGTCACCGGGCAGTCCTCGTGGACGAGCCACGCCACGATCGGCGAGACGAGCTTCGGGTCGAGCTTCTCGGCGAAGGCGCCCATCAGCTCCTCGGTCATGCGGGTCCGTGCGATCGGGGCGAGGGCGTTGACCTTGATGTTGTACTTGGCCCCTTCGATGGCGAGGACCCGGGTGAGGCCGACGAGGCCCATCTTGGCGGCGCCGTAGTTGGCCTGGCCGAAGTTGCCGAGGACGCCTGAGTTCGACGCGGTGTGCACCACCCGGCCGTAGCCCTGCTCGCGCATGCTCACCCAGGCCGGGCGGGTGACGTTGAAGGCCCCCTTCAGGTGCACGTCGAGGACGGGGTCGACGAGGTCTGGCCCCTGGTTGTGGAACGACTTGTCGCGCAGGATCCCGGCGTTGTTGATCACGATGTCGACCCGGCCGTAGGCGTCGAGCGCCGTCTTGACGATCGCCTCCCCACCCTCGGGGGTCGCGACCGAGCTCGTGTCGGGCACGGCGACGCCGCCGAGCCCCTCGATCTCCTGGGCCGTGCGCTCGGCCGGTCCGGCGTCGCCGCCCTCACCGGTCACAGACCCGCCGAGGTCGTTCACGACGACCTGCGCGCCCCGTGACGCCAGCAGCAGCGCGTGCTCACGCCCGAGCCCCCCGCCTGCGCCCGTGATGATCGCAACCTTGCCGTCGAACCCCAGGTCAGCCATGGGCGGACGATAGGCGCGGACCTCGCGGGGGCACCAAAGCCGGGGGCCCCCGAGCGGCCCCCTGCGGGGACCCACCGCCGCCGGCGATCGGGCCGCCTATCGTCCGCACCGTGGACTTCGAGCTGCCGCCCGCAGACGATCCCCGCCGCGTCGCCGTGCGGGCCTGGCTGGCCGACCACCCGTCGCCGTCGGGGCGGGAGCTGGCCGAGGGGGGCCTGGTGGCCCCGCACTGGCCGAGGCCCTGGGGGCTCGACGCCGACCCGGTGCACCAGCTCGTGATCGACGAGGAGCTGCGGCGGGCGGGGGTGCGCAGACCCGCCAACCCCATCGGGATCGGCTGGGCCGGCCCCACGATCGTGCACGCAGGGACGCCCGACCAGCAGCGGCGCTACCTCCCCGGGCTCCTCTCGGGCGAGGAGATCTGGTGCCAGCTCTTCAGCGAACCCGGGGCCGGGTCGGACCTCGCCGGCCTCAGCACCAGGGCGGAGCGGGACGGCGACAGCTGGGTCGTGCGCGGCCAGAAGGTGTGGACGTCGCTCGCCCACAACGCCCGCTACGGGATCCTGATCGCCCGCACCGATCCCGACGTGGCCAAGCACAAGGGCATCTCGTACTTCGTGTGCCCGATGGACACGCCCGGGATCGAGATCCGGCCGATCATCGAGATGACGGGGGGCCACACGTTCAACGAGGTGTTCCTCGACGACGTCCGCCTCCCCGGCGACGCCCTCATCGGCGAGGCCCACGAGGGCTGGACGCTGGCCAAGGTGACGCTGTCGAACGAGCGGGTCTCGCTCTCATCGGGCGGCGCGCTGTGGGGCAACGGTCCCGCAGCCTCCGACCTGTTCGACGAGGTGCGGGCCGCGGGGGGCACCGACGACCCGCTCCAGCGCCAGCGGCTCGCGGGGCTCTGGATCGAGGCGGAGATCCTCCGCCTCATCCGGCTGCGAACGGTGAGCGCCCTCGTGCGGGGGGAGCAGCCGGGGCCAGAGGCCTCGATCCGGAAGATGCTGGCCGACGAGCACGGCCAGTCGATCATGGGCCTGGCCAAGGACCTCGCCGGCAGCGCCGGGATGCTCGAGACTGCCGGCCCGCTCGGCCGGAGCGACCGCCACGGTTGGTCCTACGGGTTCCTGTTCGCCCCCGCCCTCACCGTCGGCGGCGGGACGAGCGAGGTGCAGCGCAACATCGTCGCCGAGCGGGTGCTCGGCCTGCCCCACGACGTGGACGTCGAGGCTGGCCGCACCTACGCCGAGACCTCACGGTCTGGCTCGGCCCCGCAGCCGACTGCCTGAGCCGGCCCCCGGAGGGCGGGGCCGGCGGGCCGGACGGTTCAGTCGCCCTCGTCGTTGATCTCGCCGTCGCCGATCTCGTCCTCGCCCTCGTCGTCGCCGCAGCCCGCAGGGCCGAACAGCAGCGCCAGGGCGAGCAGGGCTGCGCCAACCTTCTTCACGTCGAACATGTGGTTCTCCTCGTGCTGGAAGCGACCGACCGTTCGGCCGAGCACCCTTCCTAGCCGGTCTCGGGCTGCTGCCGCTCCGCTCGCGTCCCCGGCAGGCCCCGGGGCAACCACCTGGCTCGTCGCCGGGGTCGGACGGACGTCGTCGCCTCCGCTGTCGCCGTTCACCCGCTGCGGCGTCGACGGAGCGCCAGGACGCCGGCCACGGCGGCGCCGCAGAGGGCCGCTGCCCCACCGGCGAGCGCCGCCCCCGGGGGGCCGTCGTCCCCGCCGGCGTCGGCCCCGGGAGGTGCGGGGGGAGGCGACGTGGGCGGCGGCGCCACGGCCCGCGCCGGGAGCGGTTCGGCCTCGAACAGCCGGCCGTCGTCGGGGCGCACGGCCCACGAGGCCGCCAGCGTGGACTGGCCGTCTGCGAGGTCGACGTGCCACCAGTCGCACTGGGCCCGCTCGGCGTCGAACGACGCGATGAGGTACCCGTGCTGCGTGAGCTCGGCCCAGCGGATCTGGGGGAGCTGGCCGGCGATGACGTCGACGGCCGCAGGCGCGAGGGCGGGGGTGGGGATCCGCACGATCTCGGAGAACGGCTCGGACGTCACGCTGGGCGCCACCCACTCGACCGCCACCGGCTCGTCCTCCTGGCCCGGCACCTCGAACGCCCACGACGAGTGCACGTCACCGGTGAGCACGACGGTGGGCCCGGCGGCGGCGATCGCCTCGAGGACGCGCGCGCGGGCCGTCGGGTAGCCGTCCCACGCGTCGGGGTTGACGACCTTGCCCTCGATCGTGAGCCCGAGGGAGCTGGACGAGCCGGCGAGTGGGTCCGGCACCTCGAAAGCGAGCGGCGTCAGCACCACCTGGTTGCCGAGCACCCGCCACGCAGCGGTGCTCCCGGCGAGCGTGCCGGTGAGCCACGCCTCCTGCGCCTCCGACACCAGGCGGCGCTCCGGCGAGGCCAGCGCTCCTGCGGCATCGGGGTCGTCGGCCGACACCTGCTCGTCGCGTCCGTCGTGGCGGGTGTCGAGCAGCAGCAGGTCGGCGGCGCCGCCGAGCGGCAGGTTCCGCCAGATCCGCTCCGGTGTCGAGGGGTCGGGCCGACGCACGGGCAGCCACTCGAGCCAGGCACGGATGGCCGCCGCCCGGCGGAGCTCCCACGGGCCGTGGTCGTCGGGGTCGTGGTCGTCGGCACCCCCTCGCCAGGCGTTGCCGGCGACGTCGTGGTCGTCCCAGACCGCGGACACCGGGAGCGCGGCGTGGAGGCGCTGGAGGTCGGGATCGCTGCGCTGCTGCGCGTGGCGTCGCCGGTAGTCGTCGAGGGTGACGGCCACACCGGGCGGGTCGTGCTGGCGGAGACCGTCACCCGACTCGTAGAGGTAGTCGCCGAGGTGGACGACGAGATCGACGTCCTCAGCTGCCAGGCGGCGGTAGGCGGAGAACGGGCCGGCCGCGAACGAGGAGCACGACACGACGCCGAGGCGGACCTCCGCCGGGTCGCCGGCGTCACGAGCGGTGCGGGTGCGCCCGACGGGGGACCGGGTCCCCCCGTGGTCGAAGGCGTAGAAGTACGTGGTGGCAGGTTCGAGCTGTGCCACGGCGACGTGGACGGTGTGGTCGGCGTCGGCGGGCGCCGGGGCCTCTCCTTGCTGCACCACCTCGGCCAGCGCGTCGTCACGGCCGACGGTCCACCGCACCGTGGCGTCTCCCTCGATCCCGTCGAGCCGGGTCCACAGCACCACCTCGGAGGAAGTGGGGTCGCCGCTGGCGACGCCGTGGGCGAAGGGGTCCGCCGGCACCGGGGCGGATCGCACCAGCCGGCTGGCCGCGGAGGTGCCGGTCAGGGTCGCGCCCGCACGCAGGACGTCCCGCCGGCTCAGCACGGGCTGGCCTCCTCCCCGGTGGCGATCAGACCCGCAGCCCGCCGATGCGGTCCATGGCGGCCTCGGCCTCGGCCACGAACCGCGCCACGAGCTCGGCTGCCGGCACGAGCTCGTCGATGGCGCCTGCGCCCTGGCCGCACGGGAAGAACTCGCGCTCGGGGTCGATGCCGGCGGTCTGGGGACCCGCCCCGAGGTGGAACACGCCCTCGTCCATCGAGCGCACCACCTGTGCGGGGAAGGGCTGCAGCTGCTCGGGGTGCTCCTCGAAGAAGCGGGTGTAGGGCCCGGCGACCACCCGGCACGTCTTGCCCGTGTAGGCCCTCGAGACGACGGTGCCGTCCTCGCCGGTGCGCAGCAGCACGTCCTTGTACCCGGGCACGGCCCGGGCCTCGGGGGTGGCGATGAAGCGGGTGCCGACCCACACGCCGTCGGCGCCGAGCGCCAGCGCAGCCGCCAGCCCCCGCCCGTCGACGATGCCTCCGGCGGCCACCACCGGGACCCGCTCGCCGACGGCGTCGACGATCTGGGGGACGAGGGGGAAGGTGGCGACCTGCCCGGTGTGGCCCCCGGCCTCGGTCCCCTGGGCCACGACCATGTCGCAACCCGCCTCGACGGCGGCGATGGCGTGGCGCACCTTGCCGCACATGTTCATCACGATCACGTTGCTCTCGTGGCACAGCTCGACGACCTCGCGCGGCACCCCCAGGCCGGCGACGAAGACCGTCGCGCCACCCCTGATGACCGCCTCGACGTTGCCGACCATGTCGCCGGGGGAGGCGGTGAGCAGGTCGACGCCGAACGGCTTGTCGGTCGCCTCCCGGACCGCCGCCATCTCGGCCACCATCACGTCGCGGCTCATCGTCGAGGCACCCATGCAGCCGAAGCCCCCCGCCTCCGACACCGCAGCGACGAGCGGGGCGTAGGACACCCCGCCCATGCCGGCGAGCATGACCGGGTGCTCGATCTGGAGGACGTCGGTGAGGCGGGTTCGCATCGTGGTCTCCTGGCGGTGTCGGACGACGAACCTTAGGGGCGCCCGGCGGCCACCTCGTCGGCCCGGTCCACCTCGGCGACCGCTCCGGCACGGGCGGGCCGGGCCCAGGCGCCGTCACCGTCGAGCCGGTGCTCCCCCCATCGGCCCGGGGTGGCCAGCAGGGCCCGCGGGTAGTCCTCGAAGAGCCAGCGGCCGAAGCTGCGGCGGGTCCAGCCGGTCGCCCCGGCCAGCCGCAGGGCGGCCCTGACCCCCTTGCGGTGGCGCACGGCCCGGATCAGCAGCTGCGACATGCGGGCGTCGGCCACCAGCTCCCGGCGTACCGCGGCGGTGTAGCGGGCGGCGGCGGCTGCAGGTTCGAGCCCGCCGGCGGCGAGGACGGCCTCGGCCGCCAGCGTCCCCGTCAGGAGCGCCTGGCCGATCCCCTCACCGGTCAGCGGGTCGGTGGCCGCGGCGGCATCCCCCACGAACAGCGCCCTCCCACCGGCTGCGTGCAGCGTCGCCGCTCCGACGTGGGCGGGGATGGGCCACGCCTTGTGCGTCCCCTCGGGGGCGGCACCCGGCCCGAGCACGGCCCGCACGTGGTCGCGGGCGAGGACGTCGGGCCACAGCTTGGCCATGTCCCGGGTGGCGATGCCGCTGCCGCGCTGGATGCCGAAGCCGACGTTCGCCCCCCCGCCGGACACCGGGAAGGACCAGGCGTACCCCGGGAGCAGGTCTGGTTCGAACCACACGAACAGCTCGCTCGAAGCCCGAGGTCCGACGCCGGTGAAGTACTGGCGGAAGGCGTGCCACTCGCCGAGCTCCGGTGCAGTCGGGCCGGCGCCAAGGTGCTTGCGCAACGGGGACCACATGCCGTCCGCCCCGATCGCGTACCTCGCCGCCACCTGCTCGCCGCCGACGTCGACGACGACCCGGTCGCCCAGGTCCGTCGCACCGGTCACCGCCGTGCCCTCGACCACGGTCACCCTCGGCGCCACCCGGGCCAGGTCCACCATGGCGGCGTCCAGGTCGGTCCGGCGGGCGACAGCGGCGTAGGCGCCCCGACCTCGTGGCAGGGGGAAGCGGACCTCGTGGCCGGCGGGCCCCCGGACGACCACGTCGTCGACCTGCTGCCACGAGGCCACCGCAGCGGGCTCGAGCCCGAGGACCTCGAGCAGCCGCAGCGCACCGGTGGTCAGGCCGTCGCCGCAGCACTTGTCGCGGGGGAAGCGCGCCTTGTCGACGAGGAGCACGTCGAGGCCGCCCCGGGCCGAGGTCAGGGCGGCGGCGACGCCGGCCGGTCCGGCTCCTGCGACCACGACGTCGACGCTGCGCACGACAGCCGAGCGTACGGGTGCCGGCGACGGGCCCCGCCGCCCGGGTCAGGGGCGCCCGGACGCGGCGGTGGCGGCGAAGGCGCGGACGACCCGGGCTCGCCAGTCCTTCAGGGCGGGGTAGCGCTCCGCCGGGGTCTTGCCGAGGCGCACGACGACGAGGTCGAGCGCCGGGCTGACGAGGATCGACTGGCCCTCGTAGCCGTTGGCCCAGAACGAGCCGTGCTCGTCGCCGACGACCCACCACTGCGCGCCGTAGCCGTTGCCGGTCTCCGCATCGGTGGAGCGGTGCCGACGGCCGTGGTCGACCCAGCCGGCCGGGAGCAGGCGGCGACCGTCCCAGGTGCCGTCGCGCAGGTACAGCAGACCGAAGCGGGCGAAGTCGCGCGCCGTCGCGTACACGTAGGACGACGCCACCCAGGTGCCGACCTCGTCGAAGGTGGCCCGGGCCGAGGTCATGCCGAGGGGGTCGAAGAGCCGCTCGTGGAGGAGCCTCCGGTACGGCTCACCGGGCCCGACCGTCCGGGCCACGATGCCCGAGATGATGTTCGTGGTCCCGCTCGAGTAGTTGAAGCGCTCACCCGGTGGGGCGACGAGGGGCCGACCGGCGGCGAAGGCGGCCACGTCGGTGGCCCCGCTGCCGAAGAGCATCTCGATCACGTCGGAGACGCCGGCGTCGACGTACTCCTCCGCGAAGTCGAGCCCGTCGCGCATGGCGAGGAGGTGCTCGAGGGTGATGGCGGCGCGAGGGTCTCCCGCCTCCTGCCACGAGGGGACCTGGGCCCCGGCGTCCAGATCGAGGCGACCTTCGCCGACCAGCGTGCCGACGAGGGCGTGGAGCATGGACTTCGCCATCGACCACGACAGCAGCGGCGTGTCGGGTCCGACCTCCTCCGACGGGCGGTCCCAGTGCTCGAGCGCCCCGCCGTAGCGCTCCGCCACCAGCGCGCCGCCCTGCACCACCACCACGGCGTAGCTCTGGGCCAGCGGCCCGGTCGGGTCGAAGGCCTCGTCCAGGAGCGGCCCCAGCGCCACGTCCTCCGGCGCCTGCGCCGTGGGCCACTCGCCCGTCGGCCACGGGACGCCGGCCGGCTGGGGCGGGAGGGGGACGAGCCCCGAGTCCGGCCGCAGCACCCCGCCGCCGCTCACGTCTCGAACGTCTCGGCCAGGAACTCGACGGTGAGTGGCCACGAGACGGCAGCGGCGTCCGGGTTCGAGAACTGGGGGGACAGGTGGTTCTCGAAGGCGTGGCCCGCCCCCGGCTGGACGTGGAGCTCGACGTCGTCCCGGTCGGCGAAGCCCTTCCGGATCGCCTCGACCTGCTCAGCCGGGATGAAGGGGTCCTGTCCCCCGAAGTGGAACATCGTCGGGCACGTGGGTCGCTCACCCGCCGCCAGGAGGTCGGCGACGCCCGAGCCGTAGTAGGAGACGCAGGCGTCGACGTCGCCGTTGGCCGCGGCGCGGTAGGCGAGCGTCCCGCCCAGGCAGTAGCCCACCGACGCCACCTTCCCCGTCACCTCCGGCAGCCCCCGCAGGTGCGCGAGAGCCGCCCTGAGGTCGTCGACCTTGTCTGCGTCGGCCACCTCGGCCGACCACCGCTGGACCAGCGCGAACCCCTCCTGGAGGCCCGCTTCGTCGTGGGGGAGCGTCACCCCCTGCTGGACCCGCCAGAACACGTCGGGGCACGACACGACGTAGCCCTCTTGGGCCAGCGCCGCCGCCTTTGCCAGCAGGAAGTCGTTGACGCCGAAGATCTCCTGGTACAGCAGGACGCCGTGGCCGCTGGGTTCGTCGGGGACCACGACGGTCGCCTCGTAGGACGGGGCGATGGTCTCGATCCTGGTCGTGGGCACGCCCCGGAGCCTACGTCGAGCCCCGTCGCGGCCGGCCCGTGGGGACGGCTCAGTGGACGGCGACGACCGCCTCGGCCTCGATCTCGACCCTCCAGCGGGGGTCGAGCAGGGCGGCGACGACCACCATCGTCGCCGCCGGGCGCACGCCGGTGAAGGCGGCCCCGTGCGCCAGCCCCACCGCTTCGGCGTCGGTGGCGGCGGTGAGGTACATCCGGGTGCGGACCACGTCGGCGAGCGACGCCCCCAGCTCGGCGAGCGCCGTGGCGATGATCTCGAGGCACCTGCCAGCCTGCTCCCGGGCGTCGTCCGGGCAGGAGCCGTCGGGCCACACCGGCCCTGTCCCCGACACCACGACGCGGTCACCGACCCGGACGGCCCGGCTGAACCCGATGGCCGGCTCGTAAGGGGAACCCGAGGACACCGCACGCCGGGCGCCGTCGACCGGCGCCTCCCGCTCAGCACCCTCGGGCATCGGTCCCTCCTCGGCTCGCGCGCGCTGAGGCGGCCACCTGCACACCCCTGCCGACGACCTCGGTCAGCAGTCGACGCCCTCCTCGGGCCTGTAGGTGGCGTAGACCTCGTCCTGCTCCGTGCGGCCGTCGGCCACGAACGTCCGGGTCCGGGTGGTCGTGACCCTGGTGCAGGCGCCGACCGGGGCCTCTGACTGCGCCGTCTGCTCGCCGCGCGCCCACGGCGTCGAGTAGAGGGTGACCGTGATGCTCGACGGCGTGTAGGTGGGCCAGATGAGCACCCCGTGGGGCGTCGCGTTCTCGATGACGAGGTCGGGCTCGGGGAACGACAGCGTCGCCTCCCGGCCGTAGGGGTACCGGCTGATGTAGATCGAGTGGGACTGGTAGGTCCCGTACTCGAGGCCGCCGAAGAACGCGGCGTTGAACAGCGTGGTCGCGTACTGCGAGATGCCGCCGCCCACGCTCTCCTCGAAGACCCCGTTCTGGATCACCCCGCCGGTTGTGAAGCCGTTCGCCTCCGTGCGCCGGCCGACGAAGTCGTTGACCGAGAACGAGCCACCGGGCTCGATGACGACGCCGCGGGTGAGGTCGGCGATGCGGTGGATGTTCAGGACCCGGCTCTGCCCCGCCGGGAAGCTGGTGGTGAAGGTGCCGACCGCCTCGCGGATCCCGAGCGCGGCGGCATCGGCCTCCGTCCGGTCGGGCTCCGCCTCCACGAGGGGGACGGCCACCGGCCCTGCCGGCCGCTCGAGCAGCGCAGCCACCGCCAGGTCGCCTGCGCCGGGTGCGCAGCAGCGGGTCCCGTTCACCCCCGGCACGATGACGACGCGGCCCTCCTCCACCGTGAACGACGCATCGGTGGGCGGGGCGCCGACGTCGCCGAGGAGGGCCTCGATGTCAGCCGCAGCCCGGACCGGGTCCGTCCGCAGCTGGAGGCCGTCGGGCGCAGGCACGGCCGACAGCCACGTCTGCATCGTGGTGCCGGGCACCTGGGTCCCGGTGTCCCCGGCCTGGAGGGCGAGCGGCTCGACGGTGAGCCGGCGGCCCTGCTCGACGAGCGCCGCTGCGTCCGCCTCGTCGAAGCGGGGAGGCACCGGGCGAGGGCTCGACCGCGTGCTGATCGGGATGTCGCCGGAGGAGGCCGCAGCCACGATGCCCCGGCCGACGAGCTCAGGGTCGAGGCCGCTGCCGGGGACGCCGGGCACGACTGCGAGGTCCCCGTCCCTCGCCTCGATCCCGGGCTCGACGGGCGCCACCGGCGACGTCGGGTCCCGATCGGCCACCACCGACTCGGTGCTCGTGGGGTCGAGGGTGACGGTGACGTCGGCGTGGCGCTCGTCCAGCAGCGAGCGCGCCCAGGAGGTGAACCGGCTCACGGCCGAGCCACGCCGACCCACGGCGAGCACCTGCCGGCGCGTCGTCTCGACGTCGAGCGCCAGGCCGAGCTCCTCGCCCGTGGCCCGCAGCTCGCCGCCAGGGGTGGACACGGTGACAGGGGCGGTCGGATAGGTCTCGGCGATCTCCGCCAGCGAGCTGTCGAGCTCGGCCCGGTCGAGCCCTCCCACCTGGCGGCCCGCCACCTCCACGTTGCGCAGCGCCTCGCCCTCGGACGCCCAGCTGTCGAGGGCCCAGGCGCCGAGCGCCAGGACCAGCAGGACGACCGGGACGAGCAGCAGCCCGACGACGCCGAGGGCCCGTCGGCCGCCCCCGCGCCGCGGGGCTGCATGCGCCCGGCTCAGCGGACCGGTGCGATCGCGCGGCCCGTGCGCCGGCGTCTGACGGGGGGCTGTGCCACGGCGAGGTCGGGTCGCGCCACCGGCCGGTCGCTCATGGGTCGATGCTGCCAGATCGTCCGCCTCACGTCGTGGCACCACGCTGCCACGCAGGGCGACGGCTCATCCGCCGCTCTGCACCTCGGGGCTCGGGGTCACCTCGTCGGGGTTCGGCTGGACGGGCGATGCGTCGGACCCGAGGGCGGGGTCGGCCGAGTCGTCTCCGGCGGCCATGCGCCGCGCCTTCTCCTCGAGGTCGATCGACGCCTCGCCGCCGACGTCGCCGACCTGGGTGCCGCCCTCGTAGCCGGTCTCACCGGGACCGGAGGCGCCGTCGCCCGGGTTCGGGTTGACGTTGTCGCCCCGGGGCGGGTTGGCAGCTGATGCGTCGCGCTCGTCCATGGCGCCCTCTTGCCCCCGCCCCTGGGGCCGGAAACGACGGCGGCTCAGCCCTCGAAGAGCGTCAGCTCCGGGGTGCGCCGCTGGGCGAGCACGTCGAAGTCGACCTCCACCCAGGCGATCCCCCGGTCACGGGCGAGCGTGCGCGCCTGCGGCTTCACCGTGCCGGCGACGTAGATCCCGCGGACGTCGCGGAGGGTGGTGTCCTGCTCGAGGTAGCGCAGGTACCGGGTGAGCTGTTCGACCCCGTCGATGTCACCCACCCGCTTCACCTCGACCGCCACCGCCCGCCCTCGGCCGTCGAGGCACAGCAGGTCGACGGGGCCGATGGGTGTGACGTGCTCGCGCCGGACGAGGCGGAGGCCCTCCTCGATGCAGTCGCAGGCGCCGGCCAGCAGGCCCTGGATCTCGGCCTCGCTGTGGGTCTTGACCAACCCGGGCTCCCCGCCGAGCGCCGTGGTGACGTCGGAGTGGACGGCGGTGATGGCGATGTCGAGCCGCTCCCCCTTCGCACCGGTGGCCGTCCAGCCCGAGGGCCCCTCCACGAGCCGGCACGGGGGCGACATCCAGTTGAGGGCCTTCGAGCCGCTGTCGGCGTGGATGAGGATCGTGCCGTCGGCCTTCACCACGAGCAGTCGGTCGGCTTCGGGCAGCGTGGCCGAGAGCCGGCCCGTGTAGGTCACCGAGCAGGTGGCGACCACCAGGCGCATGGCGCCTTCCTACCAGCGGTGGCCCCGCCCGACGTGCCGGCCGCCGGGGGGCCCGACCCCGGCGTCAGTGACGGCCTCGCCGCCGGCGGCGACCGGCCGGCCCTGCTCCTTCGCCGAGCCGGCGCTTGATGGTCTCCCGCCGCTCGAGCAGGTCGGCGTAGGTGAGCCCCTCGTGGTCGGCCTCGAGCCCGAAGCTCGCCTTGACGCCGGTGAGGTCGACCTCGAAGCCGCCGGGCACGACGCCGATCTCCTTCGCCAGGCGCTCACCGTGGTTGACGGTGAAGTAGGTGGCGATCTGGGCGATCTCCCCGAACAGGTCGAGGTTCGGGGCGAGGGAGGCGATGGCCCCGTCGAGGAACACCATGTTCTTGATGAAGAGCATGAGCTCCTTGGGCATGCGGGCGCCGTAGGCCAGGAGCGCCTTCACGATCGTCCGCAGCTCGGCCACCAGCTCCTCACCGGTCAAGGTGGTCGGGTCGACCGGTGGGCGGTCGAGCTTGAGGTCGCGGATGACGGCACCGAGGTCGGTGTCGGGCGGCAGCGCGCCCAGGTCGACCAGCGCGCCCAGCTGGCCCCGGATGTCGTTGGTGATGCTGCCCATCAGCAGGCGGAGGAAGGCGAGCCGCTTCGTCTCGCTCAACCGCCCGGTGATCCCGTAGTCGAGCAGGGCGGTCCGGCCGTCGGGCTGGACGAACAGGTTCCCGCCGTGCAGGTCGCCGTGGAAGATCCCGTGGATCATGGCCCCCTCGAGGAAGCCGATCATCCCGGTGCGCACCACCGTCTCGGTGTCGACGCCGGCGTCGCGCATCCCGGCGACGTCGTCGAAGGCGAACCCGCTCAGCCGCTCCATGACGAGGAGCCGGCGGGTCACGAGGGTCGGGTGCGGCCGGGGGACGACGAAGTGGCGCTGGCCGAGGTCGGCCAGCACGCGCGCCACGTCGAGCATGTTCTCGGCCTCGAGGCGGAAGTCGAGCTCCTCGGTGATCGTGTCGGCGAACAGCTCGACGAGGGCCGGCGGGTTGGCCAGCGCCGCCACCGGGATGCGGCCGACGAGGGAGGGCGCGATCCACGACATGACCCGCAGGTCGGAGCGGACGAGCGTGGCGATCTGGGGGCGCTGCACCTTCACGACGACCGGTTCGCCAGTCAGCAGCGTCGCTGCGTGCACCTGGGCGATCGAGGCGGCGGCGAGGGGGGTCCGGTCGAACGAGGAGAACACCTCGGTGATCGGCCGTCCGAGCTCCTCGGCGACGACCTGCTCGACCACCTCCCACCGCTCGGCCGGGACCCGGTCGCGGCACCGCTTGAACTCGCTGACGAGCTCCTCCGGGAACAGGCCCTCCCCCGAGGAGATGATCTGGCCCAGCTTGATGTAGGTGGGTCCGAGCGTCTCGGCTGCCCGCCGCAGGCGCCGTGACAGCCCCGCCCGGGAGGTGGCACCACCGGAGCGACGGTCGGTCGCCGCCCACACCGCGATGGGCACACCGAGGTGGAGGGCGGTCGACGCCAGGCGGCCGAGCGGCGGGACCCGACGGCGGCGGGTGAGCTCGGGGATCTCCGCCCTCGTCCGCGCCCGGAGGCGGTCGAGGCCGATCCGCCATGTGGTGGTGGCCGGGTCCACCAGCCAGGGAGGCTCGTCGCTGAAGGTGCCGAGCCCGAGGTCGGAGGCAGGGATCGAGACGCTCACGCCTCAACCCTACGGTCGGCGTGCGTCCAACCCGCAGGCCGCAGACCCCGCAGGGTGGCTCGCTGCGCGGTCGCCACCGTCGAGCCGAGGGCCTCCCCGCCCACTGCCACCTGCTGGATCGCCGGGCCCGCGCCTGCGGGCAGCGCAGCGGGTCGTCGGTAACGTGACGGACGGCACAGGCGCCGACCGGCGCAGCGGCCACCGGGGGGATGGGCGATGGCCGAGGCGACCGAGCGCTGGGTGACGGACAACGAGCCGAGCGTGCGCTACCCGATCTACACGAGGGCCAACGCCGGCGAGGTCTACCCGGACCCGGTGACCCCCCTCTCGGGCAGCCTGGCCATGCTCACGGCCGGGGAAGCCGGGTGGAAGGACGCGTACGTCCGGCTGGGGACGCTCGACCGGGACGAGTTCGAGGTCGACCGGCCGAACACGATCGGTTGCTTCGGCGGCTACTTCTACCTGAACATGTCGTTGACCCGGATCTACGGCGTCCGCTTCCCCGGCCTCACACCCGAGATCGTCGACCTCCAGTACTTCGGCGAGATGCCCGGCATCCCGCCCTACGAGGCCGAGGCGAGGCCGACCGACGAGAGCCCGAGGCACACGGCGAGGCTGCAGGAGTGGCTGACCGGCTACATCTTCGCCAGGGACGACCTGCCCGAGCTGCGTGACGACCAGCGCCAGCTGACCCGCATCGTCGCTGCCAGACCGGACTTCGCCGAGCTCACCGACCAGGAGCTCGTCGACCGGGCCCGGAGCTTCAGCCCGCTCTACCGCCGCCTGTTCTGCCGGCACATCGCCACCTCCGCAGCGGCCGGGGTGGGCACGGGCACGGTGGCCGGGGTGTGCCAGGCCATCGGCGATCCGGGCCTGACCATGACGCTCGTCTCCGGCATCGGCGACGTCGACTCGGCCGCACCTTCGCTCGCGCTGTGGGACATGGGCCGGCGCGTGGCTGCATCCCCCGTGCTCAGTGCCGCCTTCGACCAGGGCGTCCCCGGGCTCCTCCAGCGGTTGCAGGCTTCCGAGGCAGGGGGCGGGGGGGCGGCGCTGCTCGAGGAGCTGGCGAGCTTCTCGTCCCGGTACGGCAGCCGCGGGCCCAACGAGTGGGAGCTGCGCTCCCACACCTGGGGCACGAAGCCGGAGCTGGTGCTGGCCGCCATCGACCGGATGCGCCTCGCGCCCGAGTCGCAGGCGCCGGCCACCAACCTCGTGCAGCGTGGCGAGGACGCCACCGATGCCGCAGCCAAGGTGTCCGCCATGCTCGACGGGGACCCGGCTGCGCTCGGCCAGTTCCAGGCGGGCGTGCGAGCTGCGCGGCTGTTCCTGGCGGGGAGGGAGCGGACGAAGACGAGCTGCATCCTGCTCGTGCACGAGATGCGGCTGCCGCTCCGGGAGCTCGGGCGCCGGCTGGTCGAGGCGGGCCACCTCGCCGAGGTCGAGCAGATCTTCATGTTCACCGACGACGAGCTGGACGACGTGGTGGAGCGTCCGGCCGACTTCACCGACCTGGCCGCCACACGGGAGCAGGAGTACCTGGGGCTCTTCGAGCTCGAGCCGCCGTTCATCATCGACGGGACGGTGCCACCGCTCAGCACGTGGGCCCGGCGGGACCGGACCGACACGGCGGCCAACACCGTCGGCCAGGTGCTGACCGGGATCTCCGGCTGCGCGGGGACGGCGACCGGGCGGGCTCGCGTCATCCTCGACCCGTCGGACCCCGGCGCCCTCGAGCCGGGCGACATCCTCGTCGCCCCTGTCACCGACCCGAGCTGGACGCCCCTCTTCGTCCCCGCCGCCGCCGTCGTCGTCGACGTCGGCGCCCAGATCACCCACGCCGTGATCGTGAGCCGCGAGCTCGGCATCCCCTGCGTGGTGTCGGTGACCGGGGCCACGAGGTCGATCCCGGACGGCGCCACCATCACCGTCGACGGGAGCGCAGGCACCGTCACGATCGACGCGCTGCCGTAGGGCGGCCCCCGCTGCGGCCATGACCGGGGACGGGGGCCACCCGAACCGCCGGGCGCTGTCGAGCCTCCCGGTCGAGCTGCGGCGGACGACGGTGCCGCCCGTCGTGCGGGCGTGGGTCGCCCGGCGGGCGGGCTCGGAGGTCGCGTCGGTGCGCCGCCTGCAGGGCGCCTCCTCGGCGGCGGTGCACGCGCTGCAGCTCGAGGACGGGCGGCGCCTGGCGCTGCGCCGCTACGTGTGGCCGGGGTTCCTCGAGGCCGAGCCGGAGGCGGCCCGGCGGGAGGTCGAGGCGCTCGGCTTCGCCCGGGAGCGCGGCCTTCCCGTGCCCGAGGTCGTCGCAGCCGACGTGACGGGTGCAGAGGTGGGTGACGGCGTCGCCGCCCTCCTGATGGGCTTCGTCCCCGGTCGGGCGGTGGGGGATCCCGACCTCGGGCGCCTGGCGGAGGTCGCGGCCGGGGTGCACGCGACCGACCCCTCGGGCTTCGGCCACCGGTACTTCCCGTGGTACTCGTCGACCACGGTGGGCCCGCCGCCCGGCAGCGGGCAGCCGGCGGTCTGGGAGGCGGCGCTCGAGCTCTGGCACGACGCCATGCCGCAGCACGAGGAGGTGTTCGTCCACCGCGACCTCCACCCCGGCAACATCCTGTGGCGCCGGGGGCGCCTGACGGGGATCGTCGACTGGGCGAACGCCTGCCGGGGTCCCCGCGGCTGCGACGTGGCCCACTGCCGGGCCAACCTCCGCCTGCTCTCCGGCGAGCAGGCTGCTGATCGCTTCCTCACCGCCTACGAGTCGCTGACCGGCGTCACCCACCATCCGTACTGGGAGCTCGCCTCGATCCTCGAGCACGGCCCCTCGCACTGGACCCCCGAGCAGCTCGCCGCCGACGAGCCCCGACTCGCCCGTGCCCTGGCCGAGCTGCGCGGGTGACCCCTCCCGACCGACCGGGTGCGCGCCCGAGTGACGGCACCCGAGGGCGACACCTCGCTGCACCCCTGTGCCGGGCGTTCGTCCCCGACTCGTGCGACGGTTCGCCGTCGTCAGCCGCCTGGTGAGACAGAGACGGCGACGCGGCTTGCATGCACGTGGCGATCCGGCACCGACAGCTCCCCCGCGAGCGCAACGAGGCCGATGTCCTCCCTGAGCAGGAACCCAGCCTCGGCCACGAGGGCCTGCACCGTCTCCCGGGACCACGAGGACCTCCTCGACTCGTTCGCCATGGGGTCGCCGCGTCCCATGAGGACGAGCAGGGCGCGCGCCAGCAGGCGTCCGAGGCGGCCTCGTGGTGACTCGAGCTGGTACGTCAGCACGACCGTGCTGCCTGGTGCGGACCGCCCGGCGATGGCGGTCAGGGTGGTCGCGGCCGCCTGCTCGCTGAGGTAGGGGATGACGCCCTCGAGGATCCAGGTCGTGGGCCCCGTTGCGTCATGGCCGGCTGCGAACAGGACGGCCCCGAGGTCCACCTCGTCGAGGTCGGCTGCCACGAAGTGGTGGCGCCCGACCGGCGGCCCGAGGGCGACTGCTCGCGAGCGCTTCTCGTGCTGCGATGCGGGGTGGTCGACCTCGAAGACGTCGACCTGCGCGAGCTCCGACATGCGCCAGGCCCGACCGTCGAGGCCAGCGCCGACGATGACCAGCTGGGGGTTGCCGGCGGCACGGACGGCGTCGTCGACGGCGACCGTCCGCAGCGCCATCGCCTCGGCCTGCCTGCCGAGCAGCTCGACGTCGAGTCTCGCCGCCAACCCCTTCGACGTCGGCACGGCGCGAGCTCGCATGACCGGCGTGCGCTCCGTCTCCCGCAGGAGGCGGAGCGCCGTGGGGTCGTCGAAGCGACCGACGGCGAGGCGGCCGTGTGCCACGGCCCGACCCTGGCAGACGAGGACCGCCGTTCGACTCGCCCGGTCGGCTGGCACGTGGAGAGCCTCCCACCCGGGTGACGCAGGCGCACGGACCGAGCCCCGCCCCTCATCGAGCCGCAGGGAGCGTCGGTCGTGGCGCCAGCCCCCCCCGTCAGGCGCCCTGCGGCCACAAGAGCCGCTGCTCTCGCGGTCGGCCGACGCCGTGTGCTTTCCCCTGGGGGACCGGCCGGCGGTGCCCCACCCGGCTCAGCGTCGACTGGACGAGGCTCCGCGTCCCCGGCCTCCTCACGCGGCGTCGAGGCGCAGCTGCGACGTGGCCCACTGCCGGGCCAACCTCCGCGTGCTCCGGCAAGCAGGCCGCTGACCGCTTCCTCACCGCCTACGAGTCGCTGAGCGGCGGCGTCACCCACCACCCGTACTGGGAGCTCGCCTCGATCCTCGAGCACGGCCTCTCGCACTGGACCCCCAGCAGCTCGCCGCCGACGAGTCCCGCCTCGACCGTGCCGTCGCCGAGCTGGGCAGGCGACCTGCGTGATGGACGTGTGGCTCGCAAGACCCTTGTGCGAGAAGGGATTCCGGTCGGGCGGCTGTCACACCCCGTTCGTAGGGTGACGTGGTGTTCGACGTGTTGGCGGGAGCGATCGAGGAGCTGGACATCCCTGCTGATCCGGCTGCGCTGGCTCGGGTGCTGCACCTGCAGGACCGGTTGGCGGCGAAGGTGACGATGGCGGTGGCCGACTTCGATGCCCACCGGCTGTGGGACCTCGAGGGGGACACCTCGCAGACCGCCTGGCTGCGTCGGACCGCGGGGATGACGAGCCGCGACGCCACGGTCACGGTTCACACCGGTCGACGGTTGCGCCAGGCTCCGGTCACAGCCGGGGCGTGGCTGGAGGGGTCCTTGTCGTGTGGGCAGGTCGCCAGCGTGGTGGCCAACCTGTCCGACGCCACCGCCCCGCTGTTCGCGCATCAGGAGGCGGACCTGGTCCCAGCGCTGGTCCAGTTGCCAGTTGCCAGTGGCCGACGCCGCCACGGTGATGCGCACCTGGGCGGCAGCCGCCCAGGACTCGCTGGACCTCGGGGCGGTGGAGGAACCCGACCGGTCGCTGCACCTGTCCCCGACGCTGGACGGGACGGTGGTGGTCAAGGGGGCCCTGGACCCCGACGCCGGGGCGGTGGTCACAACCGCCATCCGCATGGCCATGTCCGAGGACGCTCTGGGGGAACCGCCGCGGGAGCCAGCGCACCGCCGAGCGGACGCACTGGTCGACCTGTGCCGGTTCTTCCTCGACCATCGACACGGCACCCCCGGCGGCCGGCACCGCCCCCACCTGAACCTGGTCATCGACCTCGACGAGCGAGCCGCCGGCGACCCGGCCGCCGGACGCACCCTCGACGGCGCGATCCTCACCCGGGAGACGATCAGCCGGTACCTGTGCGACAGCGGCGTCCACCGGGTCCTCACCCGAGGACGCTCCACGATCCTCGACTACGGGATGACCACCCGCACCGTTCCCGCCCCGTCGTTCAACGCCCTCGTCGTCCGCGACCGCCACTGCCGGTGGGCCGGCTGCGACCGGCCCCCGACGTGGTGCGAGGCCCACCACGTCCACCACTGGGAGCACGGCGGCCCCACCACCCCCGAGAACCTGACCCTGCTGTGCGCACGCCACCACCACCGAGCTCACACGCCCGGCTGGCACCTCAAGCTGCTCCCCGACGCCACACTCCACATCACCACCCCCACCGGAACCGTCCTCCACACGAGACCCCCGCCATGAAGGTGGCGTGCGGCCGAGGAGCGCGTCGCCGAGCGTGACCGGGACCGTCGCGACGGCGGCGCTGGTGACCCGTACTTCCTCCATCCTGCGAGCACCAGTGGGTCCTGACGGCTCGCGCTCGCGCCACCGGCCCTCAGCCTGCTGTGCCGTCCGAGGGCGCGACGCACGGGCTCGGGGAGGACCCCTGCGACCTCGGGTCACCACAGCTCGGTCACGAGCTCGGCGATGACGGCTCCCGGGTCGACCGGGACGCCCTTGCGGGTGAACCAGGTGGCGAGGTTGTCGACGTCGCGCTGCAGGAGCTCCATGCCTGCCGGGTGGGCGACCGGGTCCACGGCCTGGGGGAAGTCGATGAAGACCAGGCGCTCCTCCCACACGAGGATGTTGTAGGGGGAGAGGTCGGCGTGCACCACGCCGCAGCGGACGAACAGGTGCATGGCCTCGAGGACCTCGTGCCAGGCCCGCTCGAGCCCGGCGGGGCCGAGGCCGGCGTGGACGAGGCGGGGGGCCGTCGCCTCCTCGTCGCCGATCAGCTCGAGCAGGATCTCGTGGCCCAGGCGCTGGACCGGGTACGGCACGGGGGCGCCGGCGAGCCAGAGCTTGCAGAGCACGTCGAACTCGTTGGCCAGCCACAGGTCGGCCCGGAAGCGCATGCCCCTGGTGCTGCCGCGCTCCACCGCCCGCCGCAGGCGCGACTCGCGGATGGCCGAGCTGTTGCGGTACTGCGAGTCGTCCGTGAACGTGCGCTCGTCGGCGCCTCGGTAGCGCTTGGCAGCCAGGAGGTTCGACTGCGGGCCCAGCACCCGCTCCACGAGGTGGACGTCCGCCTCCTTGCCTGTCTTGAGGATCCCGCGCTCGTGCTGCCGGGCGGCGGCTGCGGTGAGCACCCAGGCAGGGACGGGCTCCGGTCCGGGCTGGGCCAGGGGATAGGTGCTCTCCTCGGGGTCGACCTCGTCGTCGTCCCACCTGTGGATGGGCGTTCGAGGGGTCTGGTCGGGGACGTCGTCGGGATCGCCGGCGAGGGAGAGCCAGCGCGTCGTTCGGGGCACGGGGTTCCTCCGGTGCGGTGGGGTCGCACCGCACCGGCCCTCGAGGGGGTTCAGCGGGCGGTGCGGGCGGTCGAGGTGGGGGTGTCGCCGGCGCTCTCCACGTGCGACCCCCTTCCCCCGGCCCCGTCCACCACGAGGCGACCACGTCGATCATCACCGTTGCGCCGGGGCCGTGCGCAACGGATTTCGGCGCGAGCCGCGATCAGAACTGCGGCGGCCGCCGCTCGGTGAGCGCGGCCACGCCCTCGTTGAAGTCGGGGGCGCCGATCATCGACTCGAGCAGCTCCGTGGCCCGGGCGATGGAGCCCTCGAGCGGCTGGAGCTGGTCGGCCCACAGCTGGGCCTTGAGCACGCGGAGGGACGACGGGGCGATCTCGGTGGCCATGGCGCGGGCGAAGGCAAGGGTCTCGTCCAGGAGCGCCGCCGCCGGGAGGACCCGGTTGACGAGCCCCATCCGCTCGGCCTCCTCGGCCAGCACGACCCGCGACGAGAAGAGGAGCTCGGCGGCGCGTGCCGGACCGACGAGGCGGGGGAGGAGCCAGGTGATGCCCCACTCGCCGGGGAGCCCCAGCCGACCGAAGCTCGTGGTGAGCTTGGCGCCCTCGGCGGCGAAGCGGATGTCGGCGTAGCAGGCGAGCACGAAGCCGACGCCGGCCGCAGCCCCGTTCACGGCGGCGATGACGGGCTTCGTGAGCCCGAGGTGGAAGGCGTGGGGGTGGTCGAAGTCGGGCCGGACGCCGTAGCCGGGGCGGGCGGGCTCGGCCCGGAGCCCGTCGTCGTAGGTGCCGGCGGCGGCGAGGTCGGTGAGGGCTTCGGTGTCGGCGCCGGCACAGAAACCCCGGCCTGCGCCGGTGAGGACGATGACCCTCACCTCGGGATCGTGCTCCGCCTGGTCGACGGCCCAGCGGTGCTCCTCGTCCATCCTCCCGGTCCAGGCGTTCAGCCGCTCCGGGCGGTCGAGGGTGATGAGGGCGACGCGGTCGGTGACCTCGTAGCGGATGGCTCGCAGCTCCATGGGGTGATGCTGCCACCCTGCTGTGCACCTGTTGCTGGTGCTGCTGCACGCAGGCGGGACAAGATGGAGCGTGATCGTCGACTGCGCCGTCTACGAGGACGGGCTCCGTCGGACCGGCAGCGTCGACCTCTCGTCGGCGCTGCAGGAGGGGCGGCGCCGCACCGACGGCTTCGTCTGGATCGGTCTGGAGGAGCCGGATCCCGACGAGCTGACCTCGGTGGCGGAGGAGTTCCACCTCCACCCCCTCGCCGTCGAGGATGCGGCGAAGGCCAGGCAACGGCCGAAGCTCGAGGTCTACGGCGACAGCCTCTTCCTGGTGTTGAAGGCGGCTCGCTACGTCGACAGCGAGGAGGTCGTCGAGCTGAGCCAGCTGATGCTCTTCATCGGCGACGGCTTCGTGGTGACCGTGCGCCACGGGAGGAGCGAGGTGCTCGCCGCCGTGCGGTCCACCATCGAGCACGTCCCCGAGGAGCTCGGGTGCGGCCCGCTCGGCGTGCTGCACGCCGTGCTCGACCGGGTGGTCGACGACTACGCCACGGTGCTCCGCGGACTCGACGTCGACATCGAGCAGATCGAGAAGCAGGTCTTCGACGACCAGGGCGGCAACCACGGCCGTCGCATCTACAAGCTCAAGCGGGAGGTCCTCGAGTTCCGCCAGGCGGTGGACCCTCTCGTCGAACCGCTCGAGCGCCTGATCGAGGGCCGCATCCCGAACGCAGGGCGGGTACCTGTCGAGTACTTCCGCGACGTGCACGACCACGTCCTGCGCGTCAGCGAGCGCATCAAGGTGGTCGACGCGCTGCTCGACAGCTCGCTGCAGGCGAACGTGGCCCAGGTGTCGGTCCGCCAGAACGAGGACATGCGCAAGATCTCGGCATGGGTGGCGATCGCCGGGGTCTCCACCCTCATCGCCGGCGTGTACGGCATGAACTTCGAGCACATGCCCGAGCTGGGGTGGCTCTTCGGCTACCCCTTCGCGCTGGCGCTCATGGTGTTCTCGTCGGTCAGCCTGTTCGTCGTCTTCCGCCGTCGCGACTGGCTCTGAGCGGGACGCGTGCCTGCGAGGGCGCGGGCAGCACCAGCAGGATCGCCCGCCGTGGCCGGTCGTGATGGGGCTGCGCTGCCGATGCGCCGGCGGCCGGCGTCCAATGGCCTCCGGGCGCTGCGGCGCTGCGGCGCTACCAGCGCTCGAGGGCGGCGAGGCAGACGTCGGCCAGCTCGGGTCGGCACACGAGCAGGTCGGGGAGCCACGGGTCGGGCCGGTTGTAGCGCATGGGCGAGCCGTCGATGCGGCTCACGTGCAGGCCGGCGGCCAGCGCCACCGCTGCCGGTGCGGCCGAGTCCCACTCGTACATGCCGCCGGCGTGCGCGTAGACGTCGGCCTCGCCGAGCACCACGGCCATCGCCTTGGCGCCGGCCGAGCCGAGGGGGAGCAGCTCGGCGTCGAGCGCATCGGCGACCCGTGTCGCCGCCTGGGGCATGCGGCTCCTGCTCGTCACCACCCGCAGGCGCGCACCCGAGCTCGCCGGGGGCGGTGGCGGGGGCTCGGTGGCGAGGACGATGCCCCTGGCCGGCAGGGCCACCGCCCCGGCGGCCAGCACCCCGTCGACGGCCAGGGCCACGTGCACCGCCCAGTCGGTCCGGCCCGCCTCCCCGTACTCCCGCGTCCCGTCGAGGGGGTCGACCACCCAGACCCGCTCCCGCCCCAGCCGACGTGCGGTGTCGATGCCCTCCTCGGAGAGCAACCCGTCGTCCGGACGTGCCGCGTGGAGGCGGTCGGCCAGGAAGCGGTGGGCCCGCCGGTCGCCCTCGTCCTTGAGCAAGGTCGGGTGCAGGTCCGTCCCCTCCACCCGCAGCGCGACGAGGAGCCGGCCCGCCTCGTCGGCCAGCGCCGCGGCGAGTCGGTGGTCGTCGGGAGCCGCAGCGGCGTCGGTCATGGCCGGGCGACGGTACCGCCGGCTCGCCTGACGCCAATGTTGAGTCGACGGGTCAGGTATCGGTACCGTGGAGCGATCGACGCCACGACCACCACGACCGGCACCAGCCCCCGGGCCCCCGTCCGGCCGGGCACCTACGAGCTCTCCCACCTGGCCGCCCTCGAGGCGGAGGCGATCCACGTCATCCGGGAGGTGGCCGCCGAGTTCGAGCGGCCGGTCCTGCTCTTCAGCGGGGGCAAGGACTCCATCGTCATGCTGCGCCTGGCCGAGAAGGCGTTCTGGCCGGCGAAGATCCCGTTCCCCGTCATGCACGTCGACACCGGGGAGAACTTCCCGGAGGTGCTCGAGCTGCGGGACAAGCGGGTCGCGGAGCTCGGCGTGCGCCTCGAGGTCGCGTCCGTGCAGGCGGCCATCGACGCCGGGCTGGCGGTGGAGGAGACCGGTCCGCGAGCCAGCCGGAACCGCCTGCAGACGGGGGTGCTGCTGCACGCCATCGAGGAGCACGACTTCGACGCCGCGTTCGGGGGGGCACGGCGGGACGAGGAGAAGGCGCGGGCGAAGGAGAGAGTGTTCAGCTTCCGTGACGAGTTCGGCCAGTGGGATCCGAAGAACCAGCGGCCCGAGCTGTGGAGCCTCTACAACGGTCGGCACCGCAAGGGCGAGCACATCCGCGTCTTCCCGCTCAGCAACTGGACCGAGCTCGACATCTGGCAGTACATCGCCGACGAGGGCATCGAGATCCCGGCGCTCTACTACGCCCACCGCCGCCAGGTGGTCAGGCGCGACGGGATGCTCATGGCCATCAACGACCTCGTCCCCGTCCGTGACGGAGAGGAGCCCTTCGAGGCACTCGTGCGGTACCGGACCGTCGGCGACGCCACCTGCACCGCCGCCGTCGAGTCAGCGGCCACGACCGTCGAGGACGTGATCCTCGAGGTCGCCGCCACCCGCATCACCGAACGGGGGGCGACCCGGGCCGACGACCGCTTCTCCGAGGCGGCCATGGAGGACCGCAAGCGGGAGGGCTACTTCTGATGGCCGAGCTCCTGCGCTTCGCCACCGCCGGCTCCGTCGACGACGGCAAGTCGACCCTGATCGGCCGGCTCCTCTACGACTCGAAGGCGATCTTCGAGGACCAGCTCGAGGCCGTCGAGCGGACCTCGCGACAGCGGGGCGAGGAGCACGCCAACCTGGCGCTGCTCACCGACGGGCTGCGGGCCGAGCGCGAGCAGGGCATCACGATCGACGTCGCCTACCGCTACTTCGCCACGCCGAAGCGCAAGTTCGTGATCGCCGACACCCCGGGCCACATCCAGTACACCCGCAACATGGTCACGGGGGCCTCCACCGCCGACCTGGCGCTCATCCTCGTCGACGCCCAGAGCGGCCTCGTCGAGCAGAGCCGCCGCCACGCCTTCCTGGCCACGCTGCTGCGGGTGCCGCACCTCGTGGTCTGCGTCAACAAGATGGACCTCGTCGGCTACGACCAGGGGCGCTACGAGGAGATCAAGGCCGACTTCCGGGCCTTCGCCACCAAGCTCGAGATCGCCGACCTCAGCTTCGTGCCGATCTCGGCGCTCCACGGGGACAACGTGGTGCACCGCAGCGCCAACATGCCGTGGTACGAGGGCGGGTCGCTCCTCCACATCCTCGAGGAGGTCCACATCGCCTCGGACCGCAACCTCATCGACGCCCGCTTCCCCGTCCAGTACGTGGTGCGCCCCACGATCGGGACGGCGACGCCGAGGGAGGACCGCCGCTACGCAGGGACCGTGGCCGGCGGCATCTTCCGTCCCGGGGACGAGGTGGTGGTGCTGCCGTCGGGCTTCTCCACCACGATCGCGTCGATCGACACCGCCGACGGCCCGGTGGCCGAGGCCTTCACGCCGATGGCCGTGACGATGGCCCTCTCCGACGACCTCGACGTCGGCCGCGGCGACATGATCTGCCGCCCCAACAACCAGCCCCAGGTCAGCCAGGACATCGAGGCGATGGTGTGCTGGATGGGCGAGCAGCCCCTCGCCCGGCGGGGGAAGTACGTCCTCAAGCACACGACCCGCTCGGTGCGGGCGCTCGTGAGCGACGTGCAGTACCGGCTCGACATCAACACGCTGCACCGCGACGACGCAGCCGACGGCCTCGCCCTCAACGAGATCGGGCGGGTGAGCATGCGCACCACCTCGCCCCTCTTCACCGACGAGTACCGCCGCAACCGCACGACGGGGAGCTTCGTCCTCATCGACGAGGCCACGAGCGCCACGGTCGCCGCCGGCATGGTGCTGCACCCGTAGGCGTGGCCGCGGCCGAGCGAGACGCCAGCGCAGCAGCCCGCCACCTCACCTGGCACCACGGCGAGCTGTCGAGGGAGCAGCGCTGGGCGACGCTCGGCATCCGGGGCGGCACCATCTGGTTCACGGGGCTCTCCGGATCCGGCAAGTCGACCGTCGCTGCGAGCGTCGAGCGGCTCCTGGTGGCGGGTGGGCAGCCGGCGTCGATGCTCGACGGGGACAACGTGCGCCACGGCCTGAACGCCGACCTCGGGTTCTCCGACGAGGACCGCACGGAGAACGTCCGGCGGGTGGGGGAGGTGGCCCGGCTCCTGGCCGACGCCGGTGTCGTGGCCCTCGTCCCCGTCATCAGCCCGTTCCGTGCCGGGCGGGCCGCAGCCCGGGCTGCCCACGAGGCGGCGGGACTCGCCTTCCTCGAGGTGTTCGTGGACACGCCCCTCGAGACGTGCGAGGCGCGGGACCCCAAGGGCCTCTACGCCAAGGCCCGGAGGGGCGAGCTCGTCGGCATGACGGGCGTCGACAGCCCGTACGAGGCTCCTCTTGGGCCGGACCTCGTCCTGCGGCCGGTGGACGGCCCCGCCGAGGCCCAGGCCGAGCGGGTGCTGGCGCTCTGGCGCGACGCGGTGCCCGCGCCGTAGGGCGCGCAGGTCGTGGCGCCGTCCACCGCTTCCTCGGTCCCGCCGAGCGCGATCACGGCGGCGTCGAGGACGACTTCAGCGCGGCCGAGCTAGCTGCTCGGGCGGCGCGAGCGAATGTCCTGTTCAGCGGCCTTCCCGTACGGCGCGCCTGCTTCGTCGTAGCACTCGGCGTGGAAGTGCTCGACCCGGGTCCAGCGCCCGTCGGCGTAGACGTTGGCGATCACCTGCTGGCGGTTCTGCCTCGCGGCGAACTTGACCTGCTGGTCGCAGCGGGCGCACATGACCGAGCTGCCGGCCTCGACCCGTCGCTGGACGGCGCGGCTGACCATGGCCGTCGCGGGGGCGGTGGTTGAGGACATGCCACTTCCATCGACAGGTCGGCCCCGGCGGCTGAAGCGGCATCTGCGGCCGCCGTCCGGGCGCCCGACCGGCGGGGGCGCACTTGACGAGGGGGACCGTCATCGGTGATCGTCTCTGCGTCGGGCTGGGGTGCTTCCGCCGTGCACCCCTGCCCGGCGCTACTCGCCGCTCGGCGAGGCCGGCGAGACCGGGCCCGGTGGTGCCGACCCCTGCTCGTCGGCGGCGGCCCCCCGGCCTCCCGACTCGGTGCGGCCCTGGACCCAGCCGAGGCGCACCGCGGCGCGCACGACCCGCCGCACCGAATCCTCGTCGGCCCCGCTCGCCACCACCTCGGCCACCTCGGCCTCCACCCGTTCGGCTGCAGCCTCGGTCAGCAGGTCGCCCGTCGCCGGCGCCGCTGTGACCGAGGTGACCAGGATGAGCCCGCACACCGCAGCGGCCGTCATGAGCCCGAACGTCAGCGCCCCGCCCGTCGAGTCGGCGATGGACGTGGCGATCATCCCGGGGATGCCGAGCAGGCACACGGTGACGAGCAGGCGGCGGACTGTTCTGACCGGCACGGCGGGCCGGTCGTCAGGTGCGGACGAGCGGCTTGTACTTGATGCGGTGGGGCTGGTCGGCGTCGGAGCCGAGGCGGCGCTTGCGGTCGGCCTCGTAGTCGCTGAAGTTGCCCTCGTACCAGAACACCTCGGAGTTGCCCTCGAAGGCGAGGACGTGGGTGGCCACCCGGTCGAGGAACCACCGGTCGTGGCTGATGACCACCGCACAGCCGGAGTACTGGAGGAGGGCGTCCTCGAGGGCGCGCAGCGTGTCGACGTCGAGGTCGTTGGTCGGCTCGTCGAGCAGCAGCACGTTGCCCCCCTTGAGCAGCTGCTTGGCGAGGTGCAGCCGGTTGCGCTCGCCTCCGGAGAGCACGCCGACCTTCTTCTGCTGGTCGGAGCCCTTGAAGTTGAACGAGCCGACGTATGCCCGGCCGTTCATCACCCGGTTGCCGATCTTGAGCTCGTCGGAGCCCCCGGTGATCGACTCGTAGACCGTCTCGTCGGGGTCGAGGTCGTCCCTGCTCTGGTCGACGTGGCTCAGCTGCACGGTGGAGCCCACGGTCAAGGCGCCGGCGTCGGGCTCCTCCTGGCCGGTGATCAGGCGGAACAGCGTGGTCTTGCCGGCACCGTTGGCCCCCACGACACCCACGATCCCCGCCGGCGGGAGGGAGAAGGTGAGGCCGTCGATGAGGAGGCGCTCGCCGAAGCCCTTGACGAGCTGGTCGGTCTCGACCACGACGTCGCCGAGCCTGGGCGCCGGCGGGATCGTGATCTCGAGCTTGTCCTGGCCCTTGCCCGCCTGCTCCTGCTCCGCCACGAGCTGCTCGTAGCTCGACAGGCGGGCCTTGCCCTTGGCCTGGCGTGCTCGGGGCGACATGCGGACCCACTCGAGCTCCCGGGCGAGGGTGCGCTGGCGGGCCGAGTCGGACTTCTCCTCCTGGGCGAGCCGGGCCGACTTCTGCTCGAGCCAGCTGGAGTAGTTGCCCTCGAAGGGGATGCCCCGACCCCGGTCCAGCTCGAGGATCCAGCCAGCCACGTTGTCGAGGAAGTACCGGTCGTGGGTGATGGCGACGACCGTGCCGCTGTAGTCACGCAGGAAGCGCTCGAGCCAGGCCACGGAGTCGGCGTCGAGGTGGTTCGTCGGCTCGTCGAGGAGCAGGAGGTCGGGGTGGGAGAGGAGCAGGCGGCACAGCGCCACCCGGCGGCGCTCGCCTCCCGAGAGCGTCGACACGTCGGCGTCTCCCGGCGGCACCCGGAGGGCGTCCATGGCGATGTCGACCGTGCGCTCGAGGTCCCAGGCGCCGGACGCGTCGATCTTGTCCTGGAGCTCGGCCTGCTCGGCCAGCAGCTTGTCCATGTCGGCGTCGGGGTCGGCGAAGGCGGCGCAGACCGCGTTGTAGCGCTCGAGCAGCGCGCCGGTCTCGCCGACGCCGTCCATGACGTTGCCGAGGACGTCCTTCGCCGGGTCGAGCTCGGGCTCCTGGGCCAGCATCCCGACGGTGGAGCCGGGGGTGAGGCGGGCCTCGCCGGTGTAGCCGTCGTCGAGGCCGGCCATGATCTTCAGCAGCGACGACTTGCCCGCCCCGTTCGACCCCAGCACGCCGATCTTGGCGCCCGGGTACATCGAGATGTTGATGTCCTCGAGCACCTGCCGGTCGGGTGGGTAGAACCGACTGAGCTTGCGCATCGTGATGATGAACTGTGCTGCCATGGCGGCCAGCCTACGGCTGGCACCTGGGGCCCATCGAAGCCCCCCGTCGCCCCCGAGGCCGCAGCACGCCGCTGGGTAGGCTCGACTCGATGAGCGAGACGAGCGGCAGCACCACCTTCGGACCCAACGCCTGGCTGGTCGACGAGATGCACGACCAGTACCTCGAGGACCCGTCCTCGGTGAGCGAGAGCTGGCAGGACTTCTTCGCCGACTACCGCAAGGACGGGGGGCGCCGGGGTGACGGCGCGCCGGCGGCAGCCGCGCCGTCCACGACCGCTC
>CADCSY010000044.1 GCA_902805555.1 uncultured Acidimicrobiales bacterium
GCCGTCGCCCGCCACTTCACCGAGCACGATGACGGCTTTGAGGTCCGCAAGGAGGTCCGCTCCCTGATCGTCTTCGGCACCCACGACCTCGGCCAGCGCCCGCCCTTCCCCCACACCGACCTCGTGCTCTGCCGGAACGTGCTCATCTATTTCACCCCCAAGCTCCAGCGGCGGGCGCTCGAGATCTTCTCCTACTCCCTCCGCGACGGCGGCTACCTCGTGCTCGGCAAGTCCGAGAGCCCCGGCAACGCCGACCGCTCCTTTGTGCCGGTGGTCCGCAGGCTGCGTATCTACCGGCGTGAGGGGCCACGTGTGCTGCCGCCTCCGATCAGGCTGCAGTCCGGCCCCGAGGCGTGGACGACGGCGGACGTGCCGACATCGGCGATCAACAAGACGCAGGGCGTGACCCTGTCGGGTGAGGAGGTCCCCATCGCGGAGACGGCAAGCAGCCCAGCCGACCACCTGCTCCGCCGCCTGCCGATCGGCGTGGTCGTCGTCGACCGCCGGTACGACATCCAGATCATCAACGGTGCCGCCCGCGAGCTGCTCGGGATCCACGGCCCCGCCGTCGGTCAGGACCTGATCCACCTCGCCCAGCGCGTGCATTCCGCCGCCCTCCGGGCCGCCGTGGACGGGGTCACCGTCAGCCACCATGACCTCCCGCCCTCGCCCGACACGGTGGTCACGACGGAGACCGCCACCGGCGAGGTCCGCGACCTCTCCATCGCCTGCCACCCGGAGCGGACCTCCCCCGACGGCGGGGTCGAGACGGTCCTCGTCCTCATCACCGACGTCACGGACATCGTGCGGACCGCCCGCGGGCGCGACGAGGATGTCGCCCGGCTCCGGGAGGAGGCGGCGGCCAGGCGGGCGGCGACGGAGCGCCTGGCCGCCGCCAACCGGCAGCTCCTCATGGCCAACCGCGAGCTGACCGACGCCGTCGACACGCTCCGCGAGCAGAGCGAGGAGTTCCGCGTAGCCACCGCCGCCGCCCAGGTCGCCGCTGAGGAGATCGAGACCCTCAACGAGGAGCTCCAGTCCAGCAACGAGGAGCTCGAGACCCTCCACGAGGAGTCTCAGTCCACCGTCGAGGAGCTCAACGTCGCCAACGAGGAGCTCCAGGCCCGCGCCACCGAGCTGGAGGAGATGGCCGCGGTGCACGAGGCCGAGCAGGCCCGCCTCTCCGCCATCCTGGCCGGCATGGGCGACGCCGTCCTCGTCGTCGACCGCCGTGGCCGGACGCTGCTCGTCAACGACGCCTACCGGCGCCTGGTCGAGGCGCCCGACCACCCCGTGGTCCCCGCCGACGCGCGGGGCATCCCCCTCGCCGCCGAGGCGACCCCGCGCAGCCGGACCGTCCACGGCGAGGCCTGGG
>CADCSY010000045.1 GCA_902805555.1 uncultured Acidimicrobiales bacterium
GGTGAGCTCGCTGTTGACGGTGTCGATCACGTTCATGAAGGCCTCGGCGTCGATCCTGTCGAGCTCCTCCTCCCCCACCACCATGACGACGTTCTGCGACCCGAAGAGCAGCTCGGGGTCCTCCAGGACGACGTACTCGCCGGTCGCGAGCTGCGGGTCGGTCGTGAAGGCGTTGACAGCGTCGGCGTCCCCGTTGTCGAGGGCCGCGTACTGCGCCCCGAGCGCGAACGGCGCGAACTCGGCGTTGGTGAGGCGGTAGACCTGCTGCAGCCCCTCGAGGCCCAGGTAGAGCGACTCGAACTCGGGCCGACCACCCAACGTGAACCGGTCGACCCCGCGCAGGTCGGCGATCGTCCTCAGCCGGTGCTCCTCGGCGTACTGGCGGGTGGTGGCGATCGCGTCCCTGTTCTGGAAGGGCGTCATCTCGCTCATGACCATGTCCTGGCTGGCGTAGAAGGCCTTCGCCTGCTCGTAGGTCTGCTCGGGGTCCAGGCCCGAGACCTCCTCGCCCTCGCCGGCCACGATCGAGAGGACGGTGCCGGTGTAGGCGACGTACCCGTCGATCTCCCCGTCCTTCAGTGCCTGGTCGAGGTCCTCCGCCGGCCCGACACCCTTGCGGAGGTCGACGGTGTAGCCGTTGACCGCCAGCGCCTCCCGCCACAGCTCACCGATGATCCGCCCCTCGGGGAACTCCTGCGTGCCGATGGTGACGCGCAGCGAGGCACCCTGAGGCTGCTGGGACGCGTTGGGCTCGTCGGCGGTCTCGCCGCAGGCCACGAGCGTGGCCACGCTCACGAGCGCGACGATGCCGCGCAGCGTCCACCTCATGCATCCACCACCTCGGGCCGCTCCGCCTCGCGGACGGGTGGCCCGGACGTGCGCGGCTCCTCGCGGAGCGCCTTGATCCAGCAGTAGGCCACCCCGATCAGCACCACTGTGAACGGGACCGAGCCGAGGACCGCCGCCTGTTGGAGTGCGGTCAGCCCGCCGACCAGCAGCATCGCGCAGGCGATCCCTCCCATGAGCACGCCGAGCACGACGACCACCACTCGGGGAGGTCGCAGCGATCCGCGGGACGCCATCGTCGCCATCACGACGCTCGCGGCGTCCGCCCCGCTGATGAAGAACAGGGCGATCAGGACCACGCACAGCGCCGAGCTGAGGAGGGGCAGCGGCAGGACGTCGAGCGCCGTGAAGAGCGACAGCTCAGGAGTGGCCAGCGCTCCCACGATGTCGGCCTTGCCGCTGCGCTGGAGCTCGATGCCGGTGCCGCCGACGATGGCGAACCACAGGAAGCCGAAGCCGGTGGGGGCCGCGACCACGCCTAGCACGAACTCACGGATCGTGCGTCCGCGGGAGATCCGGGCGACGAACATCCCGACGAAGGGCGCCCAGGACACCCACCAGGCCCAGTAGAAGATCGTCCAGCCGGCCATCCACTGCTCGTCACCGACGCCGGTCTGCAGCGACATCGGGAGGACTTGGATGATGTAGGTGCCGATCGACTCGATGCCGTTGGAGACGACGAGCACCGTGGAGCCGCCGACGACCAGGAAGAACAGGAACAACCCGATCGTCGCGAACATCCCCAGGTTGGCCAGGAAGTTGATGCCCTTCTCGACCCCTGAGGTGGCCGAGACGAGGAAGAGCGTCGTGACGACCACGATGATCAGCACGGCGACACCGTTGGACTTCGGGACGTCGAGCAGGTACTCCAGGCCGCTGTTGAGCTGCAACCCGTTGAGGCCGAGTGCGGTGGCGGTGCCGAAGAGGGTGGCCACGATCGCCAGGGCGTCGACCAACCGGCCCAGTGGCTTCTCGCTGGCGTTGGGGCCCAGCAGCGGGGTGAAGGTCGCGCTGACGAGGGTCGGCAGGCCGCGCCGGAAGCTGAAGTACGCCATCGCGCCGCCCATGACCGCGTACATCGCCCAGCCGTTGAAGCCCCAGTGGAAGTAGGTGTAGCGCAGGGCGACCAGGGAGGCCTCCTCGCTGCGCGGCTCGGCCAGCCCGTGCGGCGGCGCGCTCCAGTGGGAGACCGGCTCGGCGATGCCGTAGAACAGCAGCCCCGCGCCGAGCCCGGCGGCGAACATCATCGAGACCCACGAGAAGGTCGAGAACTCCGGCACCGAGTCGTCGGGCCCCAGCTTGATGTTGCCGTAGCGGGTGAGGGCCAGGTACGCCGAGAACAGGACGAAGGCGGCGCTGGTCAGCACGAAGAGCCAACCGAAGGAGTTGGTGACCCAGGTCAGCGCCGTCGACGTCCGCTCCGCCAGCTCCTCGGGCCAGACGGCGCCGACGAGCACGAAGCCGACCGCGAGGACGGCGGCGACGCCGAAGACGAGCATGTCCACACCGAGGCTCGACTCGTCGCGCACGGGCGTCGAGTCCTGCCCGGTGCGTACCTCGACGTGCTCCGGTTCCTTGATGGACATGGCAACCCTCGATTCCGCGTTGCACGATGCGCAACGTCAAGCGTGATGGGCAACAAGCGCACTGTCCGCCCACCCGGGGCCCCTGTCAAGGGGCCGGGTGGACGGGCAGTCCCGGTCCGGTGCTGCGTCAGGACATCCAGGCCTCGACCTTGTCCTGGTTCTCCTCGACCCACTTGGCCGCCGCGTCCTCGGGGGACATGCCGTCACCGGCGATGTAGCCCGCCACGACGTTCTGGTCCTCGTTGGTCCAGGTGAAGTTCTGCACCAGGCCGACGGCCGTGGAGTCCGAGGCGGCCCACTCGGTGCCGACGATCTTCTTCAGCTCGGTCTCCGGGTAGTCGCACGCGACGTCCTGCGGGTCGGCCTGGCAACCGTCCTCGTAGGCCGGCAGGGCGACCTTCTCCAGCGGCACCTCCGCCATGAAGTACTGCGGCTCGTAGAAGTAGCCGATCAGGAACTCCTTGTTCTCCTCCGCCTTGCGGAAGGCCTCGATGCTCGCGGCCTCCGAGCCGGAGAAGACGACCTTGAAGTCCAGGTCGAGGTTGCTCACGATCGCCTCGTCGAACTGGACGTAGGACGGATCGGCGCCGAGGAACTGGCCCTGTCCGCCCGACTCCGAGGTGGCGAAGTCCTGTGCGTACTTGTTCAGGTTCTGGTACTCGAGGATGTCGGGGTGCTCCTCGGCGAGCCACGGCGGGACGTACCAGCCGATGATGCCGACGTTGCCCTGCGGGCCCATGTCCATCGCGGTGCCGTCGCCCTCCCCCTCGAAGAACTTCTTCTCCAGGTCGGGGTGGCCCCAGTCCTCGATGACGACGTCGACCTCGCCGGTGCCGAAGCCCTGCCAGGAGACGTCCTCCTTGAGGTCCTTGTAGTTGACCGTGCAGCCGAGCTGGTCCTGGGCGACGGTGCCGACGACGTAGGCGCTGGCCTCGTAGCCGACCCAGGGGTTGACGGCCATGTTGAGCTCGCCGCACTCGCCTCCTCCCTCGGAGGCCTGGGCCTCGTTGGCCTCGGTCTCCGCCTCGATGGATCCCCCGCCGCACGCGGAGAGCACCAGGGCGGCGACGGTGGCGAGCGCCCCCAGTCGAGCCCCCCTGCTTCTAGCGATCCTCATGGTGCTTCTCCTCATCTCCTGCGTTGGTCGAGATCCGTGGGCGGACCTACGTGGGTGGTCCGATGGGCAGCCGGACGTTGAAGGCCCGGCGCGGGCCCGCGCCGTCGTCGCGACGGAGGTCGGCCGCGGCGCGGGTGATCCGGTCGAGCATCACGCCGAGCAGCACGATGGTCAGGCCGGCAGCCGCCCCCTTGCCCCACGCCTCGCTGCGCGAGAAGCCGTAGACGACGTCGAACCCGAGCGCCCCGGCGCCGACGAGACCACCGATCACTGTCATCGAGAGCACGTAGAGCAGGCCCTGGTTGGTCGCCAGCACCAGCGATCCCCTGGCCATCGGCAGCTGCACCTTGGTGATCTCCTGCCACGTGGTCTGACCGGTCGAGCGCCCGGCCTCGACGGTCGTCGGGGACACGCCCTTGACCCCGTCCGCCACCAGCTTGATGGCCGCCGGTGCGGCGTACACGATGCCCGCCACGATCGCGGTGAAGCGGGACGGGCCGAACAGCGCCAGCACCGGGATCAGGTAGACGAACGGCGGGATCGTCTGCCCCGCGTCCAGGAGGGGCCGGATGCCGAGGTCGACCCGGCGGTCCCGCGCCATCCACACGCCCAGGACGAGCGCCAGCGCCATCACCAGCACGGTGGCGACCAGCGTCATGTTGAGGGTGATCATCGCGTCGTGCCACAGGTCCAGGTAGCGGATGCCGGACAGGCAGACCACCGCCGAGACGAGGGCGCGCATCCCGCCGAACACGAAGGCGAGCGCGGCGATCGCCACGAAGGAGACGTACCACGGCGACTCGGCCAGCAGGGACTGCACGGGGTTCAGGAAGCCGTTGGTCACGGCGTCCTTGATGCCTGCGGTGACGCCGCCGAAGGTGTCGGTGAACCAGTCGACCGCGTCGCTGACCGCCGAGCCGACCCGGTCGCCGATCGTGTACGTCGGGAACTCGGCGAGCGTGACGTAGCTGCGGGAGAGGTAGACGGCGACCAGCGCGGCCACGGCGCCCACCGCCAGCGTGATCCGGCGCACCGCGGGGTTGCCGCCGCCCCCCCGCGCCACCTTCTCGGCCCGCTCGCTGGCCGCCGTCGTGGTGCGGTCGAGCATCACGGCCATCACCACGATGAGCACGCCCGGCACGAAGGCGGCGCCGACGTCGTTGATGCGCAGGCCGGCCAGCACGGGCTGGCCGAGGCCCGGCCCGTCGACGAAGGCCGCGAGCGTCGCCATCGAGAGAGCGGCCAGCGTGGTCTGGTTGAGGCCCACGATGATCGTCCTGCGCGCCATCGGCACCTGCACCTTGCGCAGCCGCTGCCAGTAGGTCTGCCCGGCCGAGTCGGTGGCCTCGATGGTGCTGGCGGGCACCTCGCGGATGCCGAAGCCCGCGATGCGCACGATCGGTGGCAGGGCGTAGATCAGGGTCGCGACGACGGCGGCGCTCGTGCCGATGCCGAAGAACAGCACGATGGGGAGCAGGTAGACGAACGTCGGCATCGTCTGCATGAAGTCCAGGAACACCGTGATCACCCGGTTCGCGCCGGCGTGCGTGCCCACCAGCACCGCGAGCGGCATGCCGATGACGACCACCATCGCCACCGCGATGCCGGTGACGATGAGGAGGTCGAGCGAGTCCTCCCAGTAGCCGAGGACGCCGAAGGAGAGGAACGAGGCGCCGACCAGGAGCGCGATCCGCCAGCTGGCGATGGCCAGACCGACGTACGTCGCCAGCGCCGTCACCCCGAGCCAGCCGATCTCGGGGACCGGGCGCGGGAAGCTGGGCTTGACCACCAGCCGCTGCAGCCAGTCGACGCAGCCCCGGAAGAAGTCGGCGATCGCGTTGGTCACCTGCATGACCGGGTTGGTCTCCCGGCCGGCGAGCAGCCAGTTCTGGAACTCCGTGAGCCGGTCGTGCAGGTCGGTCCGCGCCACACCGGGAAGCGGCAGGGTGTCCTGGCCCCTGGTGAAGAACCAGGCCACGACCCACACGGCGACGACCACGCCGGCGGGGACCCAGCGGCTGACGCCCTTGTCGCCGAGGGCCGGCGGTGCGGCGCCGGGCTCGACCGGTGGTCGGGGGCTCGACGTCGTGACGCGGTCGGCGACGTCGCCGCGGTCGGCCACCGGCGGGCCGAGCGTGCTCATGCGTCCTCCTCCGCGACGACGACGCGCATGATGTCCTCCTCGTCGACCACCCCGAGGAGCGTGTCTCCGTCGACGACCCGGATCGGGTGCTCGGAGGCGATCGCGGCCCGGGCGGCCTGGCGCACGATCGTGGTCACCGGGAGCGCCGGCCCCTCCATGGACTCACCCGGACGCGGCTCGCGCATCACCCACTTCAAGGTGAGCACGTGGGACTTGGGCACCTCGGACACGAAGTCCTTGACGTAGTCGTCGGCCGGGCGGGCCACCACCTCGTCGGGCGTGCCGACCTGCACGATGGCGCCGTCGCGCAGGATCATGATCCGGTCGCCGAGCTTGAGCGCCTCGGCGAGGTCGTGGGTGATGAAGACCATCGTCTTGCCGAGCTCGCGGTGCAGGCGGATGACCTCGTTCTGCATGTCGCGGCGGATGAGCGGGTCCAGCGCGGAGAACGGCTCGTCGAAGAGCAGCATCTGCGGGTCGCCGGCCAGCGCACGGGCCAGCCCCACCCGCTGCTGCATCCCCCCGGAGAGCTGGTCGGGGTAGGACCGCTCGTAGCCCTCGAGGCCGACGAGCTCGATGATCTCCCCTGCCCTGGCGCGGCGCTCCTTCCTCCCCATGCCGCGGATCTCGAGGCCGTAGGCGACGTTGTCGATCACCTGCCGGTGCGGGAGCAGCCCGAAGTGCTGGAACACCATCGACACCTGGTTGCGCCGCAGGTCGCGGAGGTCCCCCTCGGAGGCTCCGGTGACGTCGGTCCCGTCGATCTCGACGGTGCCGGCCGTGGGCTCGATGAGGCGGGTCAGGCAGCGCAAGAGCGTCGACTTGCCCGAGCCCGAGAGGCCCATGACGACGAAAACCTCGCCGGGCGCGACGTCGAAGGAGACGTCCCGCACGCCCGCCACGCACCCGGTCTTCTTCTTCAGCTCGGCCCGCGAGAGGTCCGCGTCGGGGGTGCCGATCACCTTGTCGGCGCGCGGGCCGAAGATCTTCC
>CADCSY010000046.1 GCA_902805555.1 uncultured Acidimicrobiales bacterium
CGTCCCGGCGCTGGAAGCGCGGCAGCTGCTCAAGCAGGACCGGTGGTCGGCGTCTCTCGTGGGCGAGCTCCGCGCAGGGGGGGTGGAGGCCAAGGCAGCGGCGGCGGCAGTGGCCGTGGCGGCCGCTGGCCTGCGGCTGGCGTACGGCGAGTGGGTGGGTCGGGCTCGACCCGGCTCGCTCGTCACCCTGCTCGGCGCCTACGAGCGGGCCATCGACCGGTCCCTGGACGGGGCAGGTGGGGGCTGATCGACGTGTCGCCGTGGCCTGGAGGGGATGCCAGGCGAGGCCGCCTCGCCCGTGCACCCACCTCGGCCGTCGGACGAGAGCCCATCGATGCTCGAGAGGCTCCTGTCCTCCGAGGACGCCTGCTGCACGAGCTCGAGCTCGCCGCTCGCTGCGCCGTGAACCAGGCCGGACGTGCAGCGACCTCCTGCGTGCGAGCATCGCTGCGTGGACGAGGTGGTGCTGCGACCGGTTGGACATGTCAGAGGCGGAAGGACCGAGGCGGTCGACGACGCCTGGTCGTCAGAGGTCTGCGAGATCGAGCTCGACGGGGAGCGGTTCGACGCCGAAGCCCTCGCGGGGCTCGACTCCTTCAGCCACGTCGAGGTCGTGTTCCAGTTCCACCTCGTGGACGAGGACGCCGTGGTCTTGACCGCCCGCCACCCTCGGGAGCGTGAGGACTGGCCGAAGGTCGGCATCTTCGCTCAGCGGGGTCGCGTCCGCCCGAACCGGCTCGGTGTGAGCGTGGCGAGGCTCGAGGCGGTCGACGGTCTCCGGGTGAGGGTCCGCGGCCTCGACGCGATCGACGGCACCCCGGTGCTGGACCTGAAGCCGGTCCTGGCCGAGTTCCTCCCTCGCGGGGAGATCCGACAGCCCCGGTGGTCGACCGAGCTCATGGCCGACTACTGGTGATCGCTGACGAGCCCGTTCCCGACCCCGTCGGCCCCACCCGCGGCGAGCTCCCCGCGCGCCGAGCTGCTCGCGTGGCGGATGACGTGGCTGCGTTCATCGACGCGGTCGACGCAGACCGTCGCCCCCTGTTCGACCGTGTCCACCGCCTCGTCATGGACGTGCAACCGGACGCACACGTGGTCCTGTCGTACAAGATGCCCACCTACGTGGCCGGCAGCCGACGGCTGCACGTCGGCGTGTGGAAGCACGGACTCTCGTTCTACGGATGGGAGCACGGCCGGGAGGGCGGCCTCGTCACCCGGCACCCGCACCTCGACAACGGCAAGGGCACGTTCAGGCTGCCGCTCGCGGAGGCGGCCCACATCAGCGACGACGAGCTCCGTGCGTTCCTCGCTGCTGCGCTGACGGGGTGAGCCGGTCCGAGGTGGGGAGCTCGACTCGACGGACTCCGCCGACCTCGTGGCGCGGGGCATGCGGCAGCGGCACGACCTGGACGTGGGGTGACCGTCGTGTGCGTCGGCCGACCGGTGTCAGTGCGGGAGCGGACCGTCCACGGTCGTGTCCGGGAAGTACCGGTGGTGGCGGGCGCCGGTGACCTCGAGGATGGCGGTTCCCTCACGGCCGTCGTCGGTGCGGACGCGGACCTGGTTCAGGCCGCCACGTCGGAACGGCTCGTAGGGCCGGTCGAACGAGCCGTCGGCCTCGACTGCGATGCGTCGGCCGCCCTCGAGCGTGAAGACGGCACGTCCACGGATGCCGACCACGTCCTCACCGTGCTCGCCGTAGCGAGCCGGCCCCCCGTCCGCGTCGGTCCACTCGAGCTCGTGCTCGAAGCCCACGAGCGGCACAGGGTCGCTCCCGTCTGCGCCGGCCCAGCACCCGTCGCTGTAGACGAGCGCGCCGTTGGCGAGCTCCCAGTGCCAGGAGCCGAGGAAGCCGTCAGGGAGCTGCACCTGGAACCAGATCCACAGGGGGCAGCGGCCGTGGTCACGGATGCCCCACGAGTGGTCTCGCTGCCCCCACCACGAATCCATCTCATGGGTGACGCCGTCGACGGTGTAGGTGCCGTCGTACGTCCCGGACTGGAACATGTGGCTCTGGTCCCACACGAGCTCGTGACCGGCGCGCATCGAGCCTCGACGGAGCCCGTAGGGACGGGTGCGAGCGCGGAACGTCAGGTCCATGCCGAGCTCGCACTGCCCGGGGTCGGCCCACAACCGCATCTCCTCGTAGGGGCGGACGATCTCCACTCGGGCTGGACCGACGTCCGGGGTGTGCGGATCACCGGCGAAGGGCCGCTCGTGGTGGCCGAGGATCCGGCGCCCGCCGACCCGTCCCATCTGGAGCGAGTCCATCTGCTCGCGCTGGGGGTAGGTCGCCATGGTCAGGATCACCACGTCGCCGAGGTCCGCCGGCGGGTGGGCGATGAAGAAGTAGCTCTCCCGCCAGTGCGGGTGGTGGACCGCAGTGTTGGGCAGCGGCTCGGGCAGCTGGTGCACGAGGTGCTCGTCCATGTCCGTCAGTCTCGGCATCGGACGATCCTCGCACCCCGTGCGGAGGCGTCGGAGCGGCGGCGGTGGCGGCGGCGCCCCGCCGCCGGCTGCTCCGTTCCACCGATGACCGGTCGAGCACGACGAGCACCGAGCGCGCATGCACGTCGAGAGCCGCGGGGAGCGACGACGCACTGCGCACGTGCTCGCCGCGACAGCTGGGCGCGTCGACGACCGACGCGCCCTCGACCGGCTGGCGGTCGCAGGTCGCAGGTGGAGACCTGCGACCTGCCCGGCCCGCTCGCTGCGCGCTCCAGAACCCGGGTGCCATGCCGGGCCGATGGGCACCGGCGGTGCGCTGACGGCGGCCGTGCCGCCTCGCTCGGCGAACGACGATCAGATGTCCGTGAAGCACGTGACCGCTCCCCACACCGGGGTGACGGCCAGCACCTCGTCGTCGCGGATGTCGACGAGCCAGCGCACGCCGGTGATGCCACCCACGCGGCCGATGTCACACGCATCGAGCGGCCAGGCAGCCTCCTCGACGGGCTGCGCGAGTCGGTCGGGACGCACCGCGAGGGCGACGTGCCGAGCACGAGGTTCCCGCCGCTCGGCAGGCGGGAGCGGCGACCGGCGAACGGGCGGGAGGCGGCCTCCTCCACACGTCAGGATGAGGAGGGCAGCCGTCTCCTGTAGCGCACCGCCGGAGGGTCGTCGTCCCGAACGCCCTCTCGCGACCAGCCCAGGTGGACGTAGAAGCCGATCGCACGGTTCCTCGGATCGTCGAGGGTCCACAGCGTGACGCTGTCGAAGCCGCGAGCTGCGAGTCGCTCGCACGCCGCTTCGAGCAACATCCGTCCCGCACCCCTCGACTGGCTCTGCGGGCGCAGGTACAGGCGCATGATGTGGCCCACCCGGGAGGGGTCATCGTCGTCGTCCTCGGTCGGTCCGTACTCGCAGAACCCGACCACGTCGCCGTCATCCACGGCGGCGAGGACGCCCCCGCCGGCGACCACGCGCCGCTCCTGGTGCGTCACCCAGTCACGTTCCTGAGCAACCGCGATCCGCTCCTCGGCATGTCGGTCAGGCACCTGGCCGACGTACGTCGCCCTCCACGTCTCGACGTGCACCCCTGACAGTGACACCGCATCCCCCGCCGTGGCGTGCCGGAGCTCCATGGGCCCATCCTCTCCCGGTGGGAACCAGGGTCCTGACCTCCTCTGCCGGTGATCAGCTGCGTGTCATTCCCCCGCCCACCCCGGGACGGGCATCCGCTCCGATCGTCGGCTCCCATCGCCGCGCGCGCGGGTGCCCGTGAGGGCCGCGCTCCCGGTCAGTACGTTGTCCGTCGGATGCGCCACCTCGTCACGGTCGTCGGACCCATCGGGGCAGGCAAGAGCACGATCGCAGCGCTGCTCGCCCGTCGGGCGCAGGCGGCGGGCATGACCGCCTGCCCCGCCGATCTCGACGACCTCGCCTTCGCACAGCGTGCGGACCTCGACCTCGCCGAGCTCTGGCGCAGAGCCGGGGTCGCGCACAGCGCGCTGGTCCGGGGCTGGTTCGACGCAGGGGTCGACGTCGTGATCGCTCACGGACCGTTCTTCGAGTCACGCAGCTGGGAGTCCCTCCTCGCCGCGGCGCCGGCCGACAGCCGACACCACCACGTCCTGCTCCGGGTGACCTTCGAGGTGGCGCTGGCGAGGGTGCAGTCGGACCCTGGGCGTGGGCGGGGGGCGAGATCCGTGCAAGCCGAGTTCCTGCGAGCCACGCACGAGTCGTTCGCCGGCCTGATCGAAGGGCTGCCCCGCATCGACATCGACGTCGACACGTCCGCGTCCACTGCGGACGAGGTCGCGGATCGTGTCTTCCACCTCCTCGAGCTCGATGCGCTGTCCACCTCGTGCCGGACGGAGCGGCAGCCGGGCTGACGAGCGGCGTTATCCGGTGGTGGGGACGGCGGCGGACCGGAAGGCTCCCTGTCCGTGCGGATCCTCGTCACCGGCAGCAGTGGGCTCGTCGGCCGCACCACCGTCGAGCGTCTCGAGCGAGCGGGTCACGAGGTCGTCCCCTTCGATGTCGACATGGGAGCCGATCTCCGCTCGCAGGAGGACGTCCGCCGAGCGATCCGAGGCGTCCAGCAGGTGGTGCACCTCGCAGCCGTGCTCGGATGGCATGGAGAGAGCGAGCAGGACTTCATGGAGGTCAACCTCTTCGGCACCTGGCGCCTGCTGATGGAAGCGATGTGCGCTGGTGTGGCGCGGATGGTCTTCGTGAGCAGCATCGACGTCCTCGGGGTCTTCAAGGGCCACCGGGTCCCCGACTACCTGCCGCTCGACGACGAGCACCCCTGCTACCCCAACACGCCCTACGCCGTCTCGAAGCGGCTCGCCGAGGTGCTGTGCGACGACGCGCAGCGAACCCACGGCTTCGAGACGGTGGTGCTCCGGCCTCCGGGTGTCTTCACCGAGACGACGTACGGCGAGATCAAGGCGATGCGAGAAGCTCGACCTTCGTACGAGTGGAGCCCGTTCTGGGAGTACGGCGCGTTCCTGGACGTCCGCGACCTCGCTGCCGCCATCGAGCGCGCCCTCCTCGTCGACTACCCCGGCGCCAAGCCGTTCGGCCTCGCCGCCGATCACAGCAACTCGTCCGGTCCGACCTCCCGCCAGTGGGTGCAGGAGCTGCACCCCGACGTCGAGTGGAGGGGTGACGACCGGTACGAGACGGCGCCCTTCACGACGCTCCTCGACAACCGTCGGACCAGGACAGCGCTTCAGTGGGCACCCGCACACGCCTGGGAACGAGACCACAGCTAGGTGCTGGTGGCCGCCCCGGGCCGGTGGCCCCGCCCTGTCCGAGAGAGGGTTGGCCTCCTCGAGTGGACCAGCCTCGAGTGTCTCGCCACGAGGAGCCATCCCCCAGCAGCAGCTCGCCGAGCTCATCACCGCGTACGTCGCAGCACTCCCTGTCCTCATCGCCGAGTCGTCCCACCAGCGGGGAGGCAAGGGAACATGCGCGGCTGCGCCACGCGCGATGAACGGCGTCGCGGGTGAGGCTGGACGGTGGCATGAGCTGATTGGCGACGAGGGAGTGCGCACGTGTCCCTCGAGACCGGGCCCCCCTCGCCCGGGGTGACGGCAGCCACCTGTGACCAGCGAGGGGCTCCATGCAATGCGGACGTCCCTCGACGTCAGGCGCCTGACAGGCTGCGGGCATCTGCGACGACCGGGGGAGACGATGAGCCGACCGAACCTGCTGCTGTTCATGCCCGACCAGCTCCGGGCCGACGCCGTGGGCGCCTTCGGCAACCCCGTGGTGAGGACCCCCGCTGTTGACGCACTGGCAGCGGACGGTGTCCGGTTCGAGAACGCCTACGCGCAGCACAGCGTGTGCTCGCAGAGCCGCATCTCGATGTTCACCGGGTGGTACCCGCACACGGCCGGCCACCGCACGCTCGACCACCTGCTGGCACCGCACGAGCCGAACGTCTTCCGGCGGTTGAAGGACAGCGGCTACCACGTGGCCCTCACAGGCGCCCGGGGCGACATGATGGGTCGGGGCGTGACGAAGGCGTCGAGCGACCGCTTCGGGTTCACGACGCCGCCGGACCTGGCCGACGTGCGGCGGTGGCACACGTCACCGTTCGAGGAGGGGTCGAAGTGGTACGACGCCTTCTACGGCGGTGTGGTCGACGACGACCTGTTCGAGCTCGATGCGGCGACGACGCAGACCGCCGTCGACTGGCTGGCCGCGGGCCTGCCGGAGCCCTGGTGCCTGTTGGTCCCACTCGTCTTCCCCCACCCGCCGTTCACGGTCGAGCGCCGCTGGTACGAGCCCTACGAGGGGGTGGACGTGCCCGAGCCCGTGGCACCTGACCTCGACGGCAAGCCGGCGTTCCACCGTGAGATCCGCGAGCGTTACGGGCTGGCGCGCCTGGACGTCGAGGACTGGGCGGAGATCACCCGCACCTACTACGCCATGGTGAGCCGGGTCGACGACCAGCTGCGCCGGGTGCGGGAGGCCGTCGACGGCGCGGGCGCAGCGAGTCGGACGGTGACGTTCTTCTTCACCGATCACGGCGAGTACCTCGGCGACTTCGGGCTCATCGAGAAGTGGCCGGCCGGCGTGGAGGACGTGCTGGTCCGCAACCCGCTCGTCATCCACGATCCGAGTGCGTCGAGCGGCACAGCGTCCTCCTTCGCCGAGCTCGTCGACCTGACAGCGACCCTCGAGGAGTACGTCGAGATCGAGCCGAGCTACTCGCACTTCGGCCGCTCGCTGCGCCCCCTGCTCGCCGATCCCGCCGCCGGTCACCGGGATGCAGCGTTCAGCGAGGGCGGGTTCCTGCGCTCGGAGGAACCGCTGCTCGAAGCAGGCACCGGCGGCCAGTACCGGCACAAGCAGGAGATCCAGCACGATAGGACCGAGCTCGTCGGCAAGGTGACGGCGGTCCGGACGGAGCGCTGGTGCTACGTGCACCGGCTCTACGAGCGCCCCGAGCTCTACGACCGGCTCGCAGACCGGCAGGAGACCACGAACCTCGCCGGCCGGCCCGAGCACGCAGAGGTCGAACGAGCGCTGCGCGACCGGCTGCTGACCTGGATGCTCGAGACCAGCGACGTCATCCCCTGGCAGCCCGACCCCCGCTTGGACGACGACCTTCGTGCCGCCTTCACCGGCCGACACGGCTGACCGGCTCGAGCCCGCTCGCCGGCAGCTGACCCCGGGGGCGGACGACACCGGACCTGCCGCACCTGAAGTCGGGCTCAACGGCCTGACCACGCCTGGCCTCGGCCCTGTCGAGCGGTTCCGACAGGGCGTTCTTCGAGACGCCCGAACGACCGGGAGCCGAGCCCCGCCCGACCCCCGACTGCTACCAGACGAGATCGTCAGGGCAGAGCGCAAGTCGGGCCAGCGTGTCTCAGCAGAAGCCGGAGCGCCGAGCGCCTTCCCCCGCCATCGCAGGTCCAGCAGGTCAGAGCAAGAGCGCTACTCGATCCGCAGGCCAGATATGGCTCGGGAGATCACGAGCTGCTGGATCTGCTCGGTGCCCTCGAAGATGTCGAAGATCTTGGCGTCCCGGTGCATGCGCTCCACCGGGTACTCGCGTGTGTAGCCGTAGCCGCCGTGGATCTGGATCGCCCGCTCGGTCACCCACACAGCGGTGCGGCCGGCCTTGAGCTTGGACATGGAACCCTCGGCGTTCTTGTAGACGCCGTTGCGGGACAGCCAGGCCGCCCGGTGCACGAGCAGGCGGGCGGCGTCGATCTCGGTGGCCATGTCGGCGAGCATGAACGCGATCGCCTGGTTCTGGATGATGGCCTTGCCGAAGGCGTGCCGCTCCTGGGCGTAGCGCAGCGCCTCCTCGTAGGCGGCCCGGGCGATGCCGACGGCCATGGCGGCCACGGCCGGGCGGGTCGCCTCGAAGGTGGCCATCGCCGGCTGCCGGTCACCCGTCTTGCCCGCCTCCCGAGCACGGGCCAGCTTGGCGTCGAGCTTCTCCTTGCCGCCGAGCAGGTGGCTGCCGGGGACCCGCACGCCGTCGAGCACCACCTCGGAGGTGTGGCTGGCCCGGATGCCGTGCTTCTTGTACTTCTGGCCCTGGCTGAAGCCCGGCGTGTTCGGACCGACGATGAAGCTCGCCTGGCCCCGGCTCTTGAGGGTGGGGTCGACGGTGGCGACCACGACGTGCACGTCGGCGATGCCGCCGTTGGTGATCCACGCCTTCGTCCCGTCGAGGACCCACTCGTCCTTGGCCTCGTCGTAGACGGCCCGGGTCCGGAGCGAGGAGACGTCCGAGCCGGCGTCGGGCTCGCTCACGCAGTAGGCGCCGAGGCCGAGCTTGCCGTTCTCGTAGGAGAAGCACTGGGGCACCCACTCCATCGTCTGCTCTGGCGTGCCCTGCCCGGAGATGCCGGCGGCGGCGAGGCCCGAGCCGAAGATCGACAGGCCGATCCCGGCGTCGCCCCAGAACAGCTCCTCGAGGGCGAGCACGAGGGTGAGCCCGCTCGGGTCGCCGAGCATGGCGTTGGCGAAGAAGTCGAAGGAGTAGAGGCCGATCTTGGCCGCCTCCTCCACCACCGGGTACGGGAACTCCTCGCGCTCGTCCCACTCGTTCGCAGCCGGCCGCACGACCGTCTCCGCGAAGTCGTGGACCCACTTCTGGATCGTCAGCTGGTCCTCGTTCAGCGCCAGGGAGAAGTCGGTCACGGGGTGCACCTCGGGAGTCGCATCGGACGAAGTTACCCGACGGTAACGGGATGCCGTCGGCGGGGCAAGCCCCCCGCCCCGATGGCCCGACCCGCGTCGAGGCGCCACAGGTAGGTTCCGGACGTGACCGACTCGATCGCCGACGTCCACGCCGCCCTCACCGCCCCCGGACAGCCCTTCGAGATGGCCGAGGTGACCATCCGGGGCGTGCCCACCCGCACCTGGCGCAACGCCCCGGCCGACCTCCGGGAGGTGCTCGAGGCGAGTCGCGAGCGGGGCGACGCCACGTTCCTCGTCTACGAGGACGAGCGGCTCTCCTTCGCCGAGCACGCAGACGCCGTGACCGCGCTGGCCCACGTCCTGGTCGACCGGTGGGGCGTCGACAGGGGCGACCGGGTGGCGATCGCCATGCGCAACTTCCCCGAGTGGTCCCTGGCGTTCTGGGCGGCGGCCTGCGTCGGCGCGGTGGTCGTGCCGTTGAACGCCTGGTGGACCGGGCCCGAGCTCGAGTACGGCGTCGCCGACTCGGGCTCCAAGATCCTGTTCTGCGACCTCGAGCGCCTGGAGCGCCTCGGCCCGCACCTCGACGACCTGGCCCTCACCGCCGTGGTGGTGGCCAAGGCCGGTGATGCGGTCGTGGCCCCGGCCCTGCGCCTCGAGGACGTCGTCGGTGCGCGCGATCCCGGCCGGGCCCTGCCGGACGTCCACCTCGAGCCGGACGACGACGCCACGATCTTCTACACGTCGGGGACGACCGGCCGTCCCAAGGGCGCGCTCGGCACCTCCCGGAACATCTGCACGAACCTGTTCAGCCTGCTCCTCGGCCAGGCCCGCAACGCAGCCCGGTCCGGCGGGGCGCCGGCCCCGGACGTGGCGCCCGTCCAGAACGCGTACCTCCTGTCGGTGCCGTTCTTCCACGCCACCGGCTGCCACTCGATCCTCGTGGCCAACCTCGCCTTCGGCGGGAAGATCGTGATCATGCACAAGTGGGACCCCGAGCGGGCCCTGGAGCTCATCGAGCGGGAGCAGGTCACGACGTTCGGGGGTGTCCCGTCGATGGTCTGGCAGGTGCTCGAGTCGCCGTCGTTCGAGCAGCGGGACCGCTCCTCGGTCAGGTCGATCGGCTATGGCGGCGCGCCGGCGCCGCCGGAGCTCGTCCGCCGCATCGAGTCGATGTTCCCCGGCCGCACCCCGAGCAACGGCTACGGGCTCACGGAGACGTCGTCGGTGACCACCCAGAACATCGGCGTGGACTACCTGCGAAAGCCCGACAGCGTCGGCGTCCCCGTCCCGGTCTGCGACGTGCGGGTGGTCGACGAGGAGGGCGCACCGCTCCCCGAGGGGGCCGTGGGCGAGCTGCTCATCCGGGGCCCGAACGTGGTGAAGGGCTACTGGGGCCGCCCGGAGGCGACGGCCGAGGCCTTCCTCGACGACGGCTGGTTCCGCAGCGGCGACGTCGCCCGCATCGACGACGAGGGCTTCGTCTTCATCGTCGACCGGGCCAAGGACATGGTGATCAGGGGAGGTGAGAACGTCTACTGCGCAGAGGTGGAGGCGGCGCTGTTCGAGCACCCGGCGGTGACCGACGTCGCCGTCTTCGGCGTCCCCCACCGGGTCCTCGGCGAGGAGGTGGCGGCAGTGGTGCGTCTCAAGCCGGGCGAGGAGGCCACGGCGGACGCCCTGCAGGCCCACGTGCGGGAGCGCCTCGCCGCCTTCAAGGCGCCGGCCCACATCTGGTTCCGGGACGAAGAGCTCCCCCGCAACCCGGCGGGCAAGGTCCTGAAGCGCCAGCTGCGCGAGGAGGTCGCGCCCACCGCTGGCTGACGTGGAGGCCGTAGACGCAGGTGCTCGACCGACGGGCGGTCGACCTACAGGTAGTTGACGGGGTCGACGGGGGCGCCGAGCACTCGGACCTCGAAGTGGAGGTGCGGACCCGTCGAGTTGCCGGTCGAGCCGACCCGCCCGACGACGTCGCCGGCCGCGACGACCTGCCCGACCGTCACCGCCAGCGCCGACTGGTGGGCGTAGAGCGTCGAGAGCCCTCCGGCGTGGTCGACGACCACCGCGTTGCCGTAACCGCCGAGCCAGCCTGCTGTGACGACCACCCCTGGGGCGGCGGCCCTGATCGGCGTGCCCGTGGGCGCCGCCAGGTCCATCCCCGCGTGCAGGCGGCTGGTGCCGAAGATGGGGTGGATCCGGGGACCGAAGCTCGAGCTCATCCGGGCCGTCGGGATCGGCAGCACGAACCGTCCCTGGGCTGCCGGGGCGACCACCTGACCGACCTGGCGGGCGGCGAGCGCCTCGTTGAGCGAGCGCGAGAGCTCGACGAGGGCGGCGAGCTCGATCTCGTACCGGGCCTTGCGGGCCTGGACGTCGTTCAGCAGGGTGGCGTGGTTCACCACGGCGAGGGCGTTGGCGTCCTCGAGCACCTCCAGCTCGAGCTGCTCGGCCTCGACCGCAGACCGCCGCTGGCCGGCGGCGAGGACCGCCTCGTCGGCCGCCTCCTTGGCCCGTTCCGCCGCCCGCTCGTTCCTGACCCGCTCGACCTTCAGGCGCTCGACCCGGTCGACGATCGCGTCCTGGCGCTCGAGGACGATGTCGCGGTAAGTGGATGCGGCCCCGAGCTCACGCATGTCGTCGGCGTCGGTGAGGGCCCTGATCGCCTCGTCCTGGCCACCGACGATGAACGAGTCGACCGCCTGGTCCTTGAGCTCGTCGATCCCGTCGCGCAGCGCCCGCTGCGTGACCGCCAGCCGACTCCGTGCCGCCGCCAGCTCGCCGTTGGCACGCCCGAGCGCGACCTCGGCCGCCTCGAGCGACGCCGCCGCTCCGATGGCCCGCTGCGCGACGTCGGCCAGCAGCAGCTGGAGGCGGTCCCGCTCAGCGGCTGCGGCAGCCAGCTCCCCGGCGAGGCGCCGCTCCTCGGTGGTGGCCGCCTCGAGGTCCTCCTCGAGCCTCTGGCGCTGCTCGCGCTGCTCCCGCTCGTCCGGGACGGTCGTCGTGCTCGTGGTCGGCGGGGCCGTCGGCTCAGCCGCACCCGCCGCCGGCGGCAGCGTCAGCGTCGCGCACACGAGCACCGACAGGGAGACGAGCGCGGCGCGCGCACGGGCGCGCGACGAGGACCGGGGGCAGGGGGGCGTCGGGTCCATGGGGGTCGTGTGCACGGTGCACGCACCTGCATCGGCTCGATGGCAGCCCGAGTTCACCTTTCTGCGCCGATCTCCACACGCACCCGTCGCCCGCCGGCCGGTTCGTCCACCCGCTCGGGCAGGGTCAGGAGGACGGCTGCGCCGGTCAGGGCCGCGCCGACGAGGGACGGGGCCCCCGGCGAGACGTGCTGGAAGAGCAACCCGCCGAGCGCCGGCCCCACCACCCGGGCGAGCCCCCCGGCCGACTGCTGGAACCCGAGCGCAGTGCCCCGCCGGTCGGCCCGGGCACGACCGGCGACGATCGATGACAGCGTCGGGGTGACGAAGCCCTGACCGGTGACGAGCAGCAGCAGGGCGAGCAGCAGCTGGGGCCAGGACGAAGCCAGCGAGAGCAGGGCGAGCCCCACCACGTTGAGGCCGAGCCCGGCCCGGAGCGTCGCGATCTCGCCGAGGCGGCTGACGACCGGGTGGATCAGACCGCCCTGCACCACGACGAGGACCACGCCGATGGCGGCGAAGAGCACCCCGGTCCGCCCGACGGTCAGGTCGAAGCGGTCGTCCCCGAGCAGCGAGAAGGTCGCCTCGAACGCGGAGAAGGCGACGAGCGAGCTGAACGCCACGACCGCGAAGCGCAGCAGACCGCCCCCCCGGGCCGACACGAGCCCAGCACCTGTGGGCACCCGGTCCCACCGTTCCGGGGCCGGCTCGTCGTCGAGGTCCACCTCGACGGGCTCGCCCTGGGCGTCGGTCCCGGCTGCGGTCGCACCGGTGGGGATGGGAGCGGGACCTGCAACGGCACCCGACGGACCCCGCACCGCCTGGTTCGTCTCCGGCAACCGCTTGATCGCCACCAGCGCGTTGACCGCTGCGATCGCCGCCGCCAACAGGAACGGCAACCGTCGCCCGCCGCCCAGCGAGGCCAGGGCGCCGAGGGCCGGTCCGACGACGAAGCCGACCCCGAAGGCAGCCCCCAGCAGACCGAGCAGCCTCGCCCGCTCCCGGGGAGGTGCGACGTCGGTCACCGCCGCCTGGGCCACCGACACGCTGGCCCCGCTCGCCCCGTCGAGCAGCCGGGCTGCGAACAGCAGGCCGAGCGAGCCTGCCAGGCCCGTGAGGAGGCTCCCGATGGCGGTCCCGACGAGGGAGACGATCAGGACCGGCTTGCGTCCCCAGCGGTCCGACGCCCGACCCCACAGCGGGGAGCACAGGAGCTGCATGAGGGAGAACGAGGCGACGAGCGCGCCGATGGTCCCCGGGGAGGCGTCGAACTCGCGGGCGTAGAGCGGGAGGATGGGCAGGACGATCCCGAAGCCGACGAGGTCGAGGGCGACGGTCGTCCAGATCGTCGCGAAGCCGGGCGGCAACGGCGCTCGGCTCCCCCTCGACACCCGCTCAGGGAACCCGCCGGGCCGTGCCTGGTCAAATCGCCGCCGGCCGCGCTCTCCTGCCGGCTGCCTCGCGAAGCGTGATCCAGCACGCACGCTGCGGAGCACCTCGGCGGGGCACCGGCCGTTCTGGCGGTCCGATCGGGTGTCGCAGACCCGATCCAGCCGCCGGTTCGGGCTAGGTGCCGGCCGGCCCCCGTTCTGGCGGTTCGATCCGGTGTCGAGGCCCCGATCCAGCCGCCAGTTCAGGCGAGGTGTGGCCGCTCCCGTCCTGGCGGTTCGATCGGGTGTCGAGGGCCCCGATCCAGCCGCCGGTTCGGGCCGGGTGTCGCGGCGCTCCTGTTCTGGCGGTTCGATTCGGTGTCACAGACCCGATCCAGCCGCCAGTTCGGCCGGGTGCGCGGCCCCCGGCCCCAGACCCCGGCGTCAGCGGCGGCGCAGGCTGGTCCCAGTGGGGCCGTCCTCCACGACGTAGCCCAGCCGCACGAGCTCGTCCCTCGCTGCGTCGGCCGCCCCCCAGTCCCCGGCGGCCCGCGCCCCGTCCCGTTGTCGGGCGACGGCCAGGGCGGCCTCGTCGGGTGCCTCGACCTCCTCCTGCCCCACCGCCAGGCCCACCGCCGACGCCAGGACGCCGATGGTGCCGAGGACGGTGGCGGCGGAGTCGTCGTCCTCGCTGTCGAGGAGGGTGTTGGCCCGCCGCACCTGCTCGAAGAGCAGGCCCATCGCCGGGGGCGTGTTGAGGTCGTTGTCCATGTGGCCGCGGAACCGCTCGACGACCTCGGCGTCGGGAGCTGCGGCGGCGAGGCCGATCTCGGCCGCCCGCCGGAACACCGTGTCGAGCCGCCGCAGCGCGGCGGCAGCGTCCGCGATCTCGGTCTCGGTCACCACGATCGGGCTCCGGTAGTGCGACCGGAGCACGAGCAGGCGGTAGGCCCGGGGGTCGTGGCTGCGCAGGAGGCTGGCGAGGTCGGCGGTGTTGCCGAGGGACTTGCCCATCTTCTCGCCACCAGCCACGACCACCAGGCCGTTGTGCACCCAGTGCTCGGCGAAGCGCTTGCCGAGGGCGACCGCCTGCGCCCGCTCGTTCTCGTGGTGGGGGAAGGCGAGGTCGAGGCCGCCGCCGTGCAGCTCGAAGCCCTCACCGAGCAGGTCGAGGCTCATCACCACGCACTCCGTGTGCCAGCCGGGCCGACCCTCGCCCCAGGGAGACGGCCAGGACGGCTCCCCCGGCTTCGCCTTCTTCCACACCGCGAAGTCGAGGGGGGAGCGCTTGGCGTCGTCGACCTCGATGCGGGCACCGGCCCGCAGCGAGTCGAGGTCCTGGCGGGCGAGGAGCCCGTACCCGGGGACGTCGGCCACCGACAGGTACACGCCGTCGTCCGTCTCGTAGGCGACCCCCCGCTCGACCAGCTCGCCGACGAGCTCGACCATGCGGTCGACGTAGGCGGTGGCGTGGGGGTCGTCGTCGGGCCGGCGGACGCCCAGGCGGTCCATCGTCTCGTACCAGGCGCGCTCGTACTCCTCCGCCACCTCTGCGGGCTCGCGGCCCTCCCGCTCGGCGCGAGCGATGATCTTGTCGTCCACGTCGGTGATGTTGGAGACGTAGCGCACCTCGAGCCCGGACCACTCGAGGTAGCGGCGCACCACGTCCCACACGAGGCTGAAGCGGCCGTGGCCGACGTGGGGGACGTCCGAGACGGTGACGCCGCACACGTAGACCGACACCTTGCCCGGCGAGCGCAGCTCGAGGGGCCGCACGGCCCCCGTGGCGGTGTCATGCAGGCGGAGCACCGGCCGAGGCTAGCGAGCAGCCCGTGACGGGCCTCACGGCCTTTCGGGGCGAGGAGGGCCGCCCGGTAGGTTCGGACGATGGCCGAGGTCCCCGAGAAGCCGACGCTCGACGGGCTCGAGGCGCGGTGGCAGGAGCGGTGGGAGGCCGACGGCACCTACCGCTTCGACGAAGCCAAGTCCCGGGCCCAGGTGTTCAGCATCGACACGCCGCCCCCCACGGTGAGCGGCTCGCTGCACATGGGCTCGGTGTTCGGCTACGTCCAGACCGACTGCATCGCGCGGTTCAGGCGGATGGCCGGCGCCGAGGTCTTCTACCCGATGGGCTGGGACGACAACGGCCTGCCGACCGAGCGTCGGGTCGAGCACTTCTACGGCGTCCGCTGCGACCCCTCACTCCCCCACGACCCGTCGTTCTCGCCGCCGGCGAAGCCGGACCCGAAGCGCCCGGTGCCGTGCTCCCGGCCGAACTTCGTCGAGCTGTGCCTGCAGCGCACCGCAGAGGACGAGCAGGTGTTCGAGGAGCTGTGGCGCCGGGTCGGCCTGAGCGTCGACTGGTCGCTGACCTACACGACGATCGGGGTGACGGCCCAGCGGGCGAGCCAGCGGGCCTTCCTCCGCAACCTGGCCAGGGGCGAGGCGTACGCAGCCGAGGCGCCGACCCTGTGGGACGTGACCGACCAGACCGCCGTGGCCCAGGCCGAGCTCGAGGACAGGGAGCACCCCGGGGCCTACCACCGCTACGCCTTCCGGCCCACCGGCGGTGGCGAGGCCGTGGCCATCGAGACGACCCGCCCCGAGCTCCTCCCCGCCTGCGTCGCCCTCGTGTGCCATCCCGACGACGAGCGCTACGCGCACCTGGTCGGGAGCACCGTCACCTCCCCCCTGTTCGGCGTCGAGGTCCCCGTGCTCACCCACGAGCTGGCCCAGCCGGACAAGGGCACCGGCATCGCCATGGTGTGCACCTTCGGCGACCTGACCGACGTCACCTGGTGGCGCGAGCTCGACCTCCCGGTCCGCAACATCCTCGAGCGCAACGGCAGGCTGCGAGCCGAGGCCCCGGAGGCGATCACGAGCGACGCCGGCCTCGGGGCGTACGCCGAGCTCGCCGGCAGGACGACGAAGCAGGCCCAGGTCCGCATCGTCGAGCTGCTCCGGGAGGCCGGCGAGCTCGACGGCGAACCACGCCCCATCACCCACCCGGTGAAGTTCTACGAGCGGGGTGACCGCCCGCTCGAGATCGTCACGAGCCGCCAGTGGTACATCCGCAACGGCGGGCGCGACGCGGACCTGCGCGAGGCCCTCCTGGCGCGCGCGGAGGCCCTCCACTGGCACCCGGCCTTCATGAAGACCCGCTACGACAACTGGGTGGACGGGCTGAACGGCGACTGGCTGATCAGCCGCCAGCGCTTCTTCGGCGTGCCGTTCCCGCTGTGGTACCGGATCGGGGCCGAGGGGACCGTGGACCGGGACGACCTGATCCTGCCGGACGAGTCGACGCTGCCCATCGACCCGTCGAGCGACGTCCCGCCCGGCTTCACCGCCGACCAGCGGGGTGCCCCCGGCGGGTTCGCCGGCGACCCCGACATCATGGACACCTGGGCCACGTCGTCGCTGACGCCGCAGATCGTGTGCGGCTGGGAGGACGACCCCGACCGGTTCGCCCGCACCTTCCCGATGGACCTCCGGCCGCAGGGGCCGGAGATCATCAGGACGTGGCTGTTCGCCACGATGGTGCGCTCGCACCACGAGCACGGCCGGCCCCCGTGGGCCGACGCCTCGATCAACGGGTGGATCCTCGACCCCGACCGGAAGAAGATGTCGAAGTCCAAGGGGAACGTCGTCACCCCCGTCGACCTGCTCGAGCGCCACGGCTCCGACGCCGTGCGCTACTGGGCGGCGAGCGCCCGGCCCGGCACCGACACCGCCTTCGACGAGGGTCAGATGAAGGTCGGGCGGCGGCTCGGCATCAAGCTCCTCAACGCGTCGAAGTTCGTCCTCGGCCTGGGCGCGGGGGGCCCGGTGGTCGATCCGACCGACGTCACCGAACCGCTCGACCGGGCGCTGCTGGCCGAGCTCGCGGACCTCGTCGACGAAGCAACGGCCGCCTTCGAGCGCTACGACTACGCCCGGGCGCTCGAACGCACCGAGACCTTCTTCTGGACGTTCTGCGACGACGTGGTGGAGCTCGTGAAGGGTCGGGCCTACGGCTCGCTCGGTCCCGGGCCCGCCGCCTCGGCGTCGGCCGCCCTGCGCCTCACGCTGTCGACGTTCCACCGGCTCTTCGCACCGTTCCTGCCGTTCGTGGCGGAGGAGGTGTGGTCGTGGTGGCAGGAGGGATCGGTCCACCGGGCGCCGTGGCCGACCGCCTCGGAGCTGCGGGCCGCGGCCGGTGAGGTCGACCCGCTCGTGCTCGACGTGGTCACCGCCGCCCTCGGCGAGGTGCGCAAGGCGAAGACGGCGGCCAAGCGGTCCCTTCGCACGGAGGTGGAGCGAGCGGTCGTCAGCGACACGGCTGCCCGGATCGCCGCACTTCGCCTCGGCGCCGACGACCTGCGCGAGTCGTGCCGGATCGCCGACCTCCAGCTGGTCGAGGTGGCAGACGGCGCCGAGCCCGGACTCGAGGTCACGCTGGCCGACCCGGTCGCGCCGGGCGCCCAGGGAGACCACGCGGGCGCGCCGGCCTAGCGGGTACCGCCGGCGCGCCCCTGGCGCCGCGCTCAGGCGTCGGCTGCCGACGGCGGGGGGACGTCGGGGAGGGCGGACCCGGGGGGCCGCACCCACACGGTGCGAGGGATGGCGGTCTCGATGCCGGCCGCGTCGAGTGCCGCCTTCAACCGCTGGCGCAGCTCCCGTAGCACCGTCCACTGGTCGGCGGGCCGGGTCCGCACCACCAGGCGGATGGCGATGCCGTCGGGGCCGATCCGCTCCACGCCCCACACCTCGGGCTCGTCGAGCACGCTGGAGGCGAGCTCCTCGTCGTGCCACACCTCGTCGGCCACCTGCTTGATCAGGGCGATGGCGGCAGGGACATCGGTGTCGTAGGCGACCTCGACGTCGAGCAGCGCGCGCGACCACTCCTGGCTCTTGTTGCCGACCCGCATGATCTGGCCGTTTGGCACGTGCCAGACGGTTCCCTCGACGTCGCGGAGGCGCGTGGTGCGGAGGTTGACGCCCTCCACCACACCCGTCGCCTCCCCGCAGTCGATCACGTCGCCCACCCCGAACTGGTCCTCGAGCAGCATGAAGATGCCGGAGAGGAAGTCCTTCACCAGGCTCTGCGCGCCGAAGCCGAGGGCGACGCCGACGATCCCCGCCCCGGCGATGAGGGGGCCGAGGTTGACGTCGAACTCGGCGAACACCATGAGGGCGGCCACGGACCAGACGGCGGCGGTGGTCACGCTCCGGAACACGGCTCCCATGGTCCGAGCCCTCTGGAGCGCCCGGTCCGACCCGGTTTCCGACAGGGCGCCGGCGCTGCGCTCCCGCACGAGGGCGACCCGGCGCTGCAGCGCCGGGTCCTCGAAGCCGGCGATGAAGCGCTGGATGGCCCGCCGGGCCAGCCGGTTGACGAGCCGTGCCACCAGGAGGATGAACGCGATCTTGAGCGGCTTGGCGACCAGGAGGTCGCTGGCCGTGGCCACCCACTCGTTGCCGGTCGCCCGCAGGGTGGCCCGGCACAGCGCGCTGGGGTCGGCGCCGCACGCCTCGAGCTCCTGCTCGGTGAACACCTGTGCCTGGGGCACGACGCCTGCTGCGGCGGCCGCAGCGCTCATGGACGTCAACCTACCGAGGTGTGCACGCGCCACCGGGAGGGCAGGGAGGCAGCGCTCCCAACCACCGCAGGACGGTCAGGACCGATGGCGAAGACCAACCACGACCTGCAGCTGCCGTCGACACCGAGGAGCGTGGGCGAGGCCCGGCGCTTCGTCACCGCCGCCCTGGCCGAGCTCGACGCCGCTGCCGCATCGGAGGTGGCTGCGCTGCTGACGTCGGAGATCGTGACCAACGCCGTCGTCCACGCAGGTGGGGACATCCGCGTCCGGATCGTCTGCGGGACGGGCAAGGTGCGGATCTCGGTCGAGGACCGGAGTCCCGTGAAGCCGGCGCCCCGCGAGGCGGGGGAGAAGGCGGTGACCGGCCGAGGCCTCAACCTGGTCGAGCACCTGGCGGCGAGCTGGGGCGTGGACGACGTGGACGCCGGCAAGGTCGTCTGGTTCGAGCTCGACGCCTGACCCGGCCGCACTCCGCCGCCTCGGTCCCGTTTGACGGGGCATGGCTCGCTCCGCCTGGCCGCCTCCCTCCACGGTGTCGAGGCGTGCCGAGGTGCGCGACCCACCACCGGTCACTGCTCCTGGTCGGACCTCGCCGTCGCGGCACCGAGGATCTGTGAGGCCTCGTCGTCCTGGTCGGCGCCCGCCAGCCGCCTGATGCACAGGCGGGTGATGGCGCGCCGGTCGACGGCCAGCACCTCGAGGTGCCACCCGTCGACCTCGACGCTGTCGCCCGGGCCCTCGGGGATGCGGCCGAGGCGGTCGAGGACGAGCCCTGCGACGGTCGAGTAGTCGCCCTCGGGCAGCACCACGCCGATGTCGTCCAGGTCGTGGAACGGGAACGAGCCGGGGACGGTGACCGACCCGTCCTCCGCCCGCTCGACCGCCGCCACGTCCCGGTCGGACTCGTCCCAGATCTCGCCGACCAGCTCCTCGATGAGGTCCTCGACGGTGATGATGCCCTCGGTGCCGCCGTGCTCGTTGAGCACCACGGCGAGCTGCACCCTCGCCTCCTGCATCTGGTGGAGCGCCTCGAGCGCGCCGAGCGACTCGGGGAACAGGACGGGGGTCTGGGCCCTGGCGCCCACCACGTCGTGGGTGTCGAGCAGGTCGCGGAGGTGGACGACGCCGACGACCTGGTCGAGGTCGCCCACGACAACAGGCGCCCGCGAGTGGCCGGACCCGGCCAGCATCGGCAGGGCCTCCGGGCAGGACAGCTCCGCCTCGAGGGTGAAGACCTCGTTGCGGGGCTGGAGCACCTCCCGCAGCCTGCGCTCGGCGATCTCGAACGCGCCCGAGATGATGTTGCGCTGCTCCGGCGTGTAGCTGGTCTGGGCCGCCACGAGATCCCGGAGCTCCTCGTCGGTGACCTCCTCGCGCTGCTGGTTCGGGTCGCCCCGCATGAGCCGGACGGCGAGGTTCGTCGAGTGGCCGAGGAGCCAGATGACGGGGCGGAAGAGCAGGGCCAGGAAGCTGATCGGCCGGGCCGCGGCCATCGACCACCCTTCCGCCCGCTGCATGGCCACCCGCTTCGGAGCGAGCTCACCGAAGACGAGCGTCACGTAGGCGAGCAGGATCGTGACGGTCACGATCGACACGGGTCGGGCAGCCCTGCCGAGGAAGCCGAGCGGTTCCTGCAGCGGCTCGGCCAGGGACACCGCTGCGGTGGCGGACGCCAGGAACCCGGCCAGGGTGATGCCGACCTGGATGGTGGCGAGGAACGAGTTGGGGTCCCGGGCGAGCGACGCCAGCAAGCGGCCCCTCGACCCCCGTTGCTCGAGTCGTTGCAGCTGGCCCTCCCGCAGCGAGATCAGTGCGATCTCGCTGCCGGAGAAGGCCGCGTTCAGGAGCACCAGGACGGCGACGAGGCCGAGCTGGAGCAGGATGCCGTTCACGGCAGGCTCCGAGGGTGGTGGGCGGAACCGCAGCCGGGGCGACGGCTCGGGCCGGTGACGGCCGGCCCCGACGGGTCAGCAGCGGGTCGGGGGCGAGATCGTCGTGGGGGCATCGGCTCGAGCGGCCGGAGGCCGCCGACCGAGTGTACGGGTGGCGCCGCCGCATCCGGGGCGGGCGAGTCGAGCTCCCCTCCCCGAACGCGGGGTCTGCCACGGTCCACCTGGCGCGAGGGGCGTCCGGACACGACCGGAGCGGGCTCAGCCGCCATCGCGCTGCGGGGCCGGGACGTCGACGGTCGGAGCCGACGATCGTCGCCCGGCCGTCCCCGCGGACGGCGTGCGAGTGGACCGGGTGCCCTCCTGCGGCGGGCGCTGCTGCACCTCCTGCCCGAGCGCCCGCATCCCCTTCTCCCACTGCGCCCGCATCGGGGGGATGCCACCGACCCCGATCGCGATGATCCCCGAACCGACGACCAGGGCGAGGATGGCGTGGTAGAGGCCCTCCACGACCCGGGGGGCGACCTGGAGCTGGCTCAGCGCGGCGAACGTGCCGACCGCGAGGACGAGACCGCCTGCCGCCGTCCCGGCGGCGCCCCCGACGCCGGTCCCCCTCGTGGCTGTCGCGACGATGTCGCGGGCGGCGGCGGCCAGGGCGGCGGCGACGACGGCGATCACTCCCGCCACGAGCACGTTCGGCAGGAAGGCGAGCACGCTGGCGAGCAGCTCGCCGAAGGGGTTGGAGCCGAACACCGCGAAGGCGGACCGCAGCACGAACAGGACCAGGACCACGAACGCCACCCTGGCCACGACGTCCGAGGGCGAGGCCGTCGTCGTGGACAGCGCCTTCCCCGGCCGGCTGCGCCGCACCACCTTGTCGAAGCCCACCCGCCGGAGCGAACCACCTGCCGACCGGGCCAGCAGCTTCGCCACCAGGGTCCCTCCGACGAGGGTCACCAGGAAGGCCAGCAGCTCGGGCACGAAGGACGTCACCGCGGCGACGCCGTCCTGGATGCCCTGCTCGAGCTCGACGGCAACGACGGGTGTGCGCACGATCGTTCCTCGCATGGTGCGGGCGGAGGGGTCAGCGGGCCCGCAAGCGTCTGCCCGCCGGCGCGCCTGCGACAGGCAGCGCCTGGCCGGTCACGCTCGACGACCCGAGAAGGTCAACCGTCCTCGCCCGCCGTGGGGCTGTCCCCCGCGCTGCCGGAGCTGCCGGAGCCCGAGCCCGAGTCGGGCGCGCCGCTGCCGTCGCCTCCGGTGTTGCCGTCGCCCACGCCCGAGGTGCCGCCTCCGGACAGCGTGGGGTCCTCGCCACCGCCGCCGGGCTGCTGCGGGTCGCCGGACTGCTGGTCCTCAGGGGCCGAGCCGCCCTCGGAGGTGTCCTGCGAGCAGGCACCCCCGAGCAGCACGAGCCCGGCTGCGACGGCGGCCGCTGCGACCCGGCGTCGACCAGCGCCGATCGTCCGGCGGGGCTGACGGGGGGAAGGGTGCGACGGGATCTGCATGCGCAGCGCCTACCCCGCACCGCTGCGCAGGATGCGGCCCGGTCGGTCAGCGGGGCGGGCCGTGGGATGATCGCGTTGTGGCAGGAGGCGCGGACGACGCGGTGGACACCCTGAACAGCGCGGAGCAGGTGCTCGAGGCGCTGCTCGACGCCGACCACCACCTCGCCCCAGGCGAGATCGCGACGGTGATCGAACGGCTCGGGGCGGCCATGGGTGCGGGCGAGGTCACCGCCTACCTCGTCGACCACGGGCAGCGGATCCTCTCCGTCCTGCCCGGCAGCACCTCGGAGCTGGAGGAGCTGGACGTGGACGGGACGGTGGCGGGCAGGGCGTTCCAGACCGAGCTCATCACCCACGGTGCCCCCGTCGACGGGCGCACGATGTTCTGGGTGCCCATCAAGGACGGTGCGGACCGCCTCGGCGTGCTCAGGGCCGTCGCCACGGCGGACGAGCTCACCAACCGCCGCCTGGCGGCGGTGGCCTCCCTGGTGGCGGCCATGGTCGCCGGCCGGAGGCAGTACGGGGACGACATCCTGCTGGCCCGTCGCCGCCAGCCGATGACGCTGCCTGCGGAGATGCGCTGGTCCATGCTCCCGCCCCTCACCTACAGCGGTCCGGGCGTGTCCATCGCCGGCGTCCTCGAGCCGGCCTACGAGATCGCCGGCGACACCTTCGACTACGGGGTCAACGGCGACGCCGTCCACCTCGCCATCCTCGACGCCATGGGCCACGGCCTCGAGGCGAGCGTGATGGCGAGCCTGGCGGTCTCGAGCTACCGGCACAGCCGCCGCGCCGGCCTCGACCTCGACGACATGGTCGTCGCCATGGATGCGGTGATCTCGAGCCAGTTCCCGGACGACCGCTTCGTGACCGCCCAGCTGGCGGTCCTCGACATCGCCACGGGGCACCTCCGCTACCTCTCCGCAGGCCACCCCGCCCCCATGCTCGTGCGCAACGGACGGGTCATCGGAGATCTCGAGGTCGATCCCGCCCCGCCCGTCGGCCTGGGGTTGCGAGGCCCGACCACCTCGAGCGCCTCGCTCGAACCCGGGGACCGCCTGCTGTTCCTCTCCGACGGAGCCATCGAGGCCCGCTCACCAGACGGCGAGCTCTTCGGGCGCGACCGCCTCGGCGGCCTGCTCGAGCGGGCGGTCGCCTCGGGGCTGCCCTCGTCCGAGGTCATGCGCCGGCTGATGCACGCCCTGCTCGACCACCAGGAGGGCAACTTGCAGGACGACGCCACGCTCGTCCTGCTCGAGTGGCCCGACGACGTCGAGCACTGGGACCCGCTCCGGTCGCGCTGACGGCCACCGGAGGCTGACGAGGGCGGCACGGGAGGAGGGGGACGACTGCTCCCCGTGGCGCCCTGCTGGTCGACGCCACGTGGGTCGGCTAGACCGATCCGTGTGACCAGGGTGGGGCTCGTGCTCGGCGCCGGCGGTGTGGTCGGTCAGGCGTACCACGCCGGCGTCCTCGCGTCGATGGAGCACGACCTCGGCTGGGACCCCCGCACGGCCGAGGTCATCGTCGGCTCGAGCGCCGGCTCGCTGACCGGCACCCTGCTGCGGCTGGGCGTCCCCGCCTCCGACCTGGCGTCGCTCCTCGTCGACTCACCGCTGTCGATGGATGGAGCGGGTGTCCTCGACGCCCTCGGCCAGGACTCGATCGACCTGCCTGGCATCTCGTTCGGTGACGTGGCCCGCCCGTGGCGACCGCCGACCGCCCGCCTCCTGGCGCGGGTGGCACGGCGGCCCCTCGCCTTCCGACCCTCGGTGGCGGCGGCCACGCTGCTGCCCAAGGGCCGGGTGGACCTCATGTCGAAGGCGGTCGGCCTGGGGGAGGTCCTCGGTGACGACTGGCCCGAGGGGCTCTGGCTCTGCGTGGCCCGCCGTGACGACGGCGGGAGGGTCGTGCTGGGCCGGCCCGGCGCGCCGAAGGCGACGATCGTGCAGGCGGTGGCTGCGTCGTGCGCCATCCCGACCTACTTCTGCCCCGTCGAGATCGAGGGCGTCTCGTACTTCGACGGGGGCGTCCACTCGCCCACCAGCGCCGACGTCCTGCGGCACGAGGGCCTCGACCTCGTCGTCGTCGTCTCCCCGATGAGCTCCGCCCGGCGGCTCCCGGTCGTGGGCGGCGCCATGCGCTGGAGCGCCCACCGTCGCCTGATGGCCGAGGTGCGGCGCCTGGAGGCCCGGGGCACCACGGTGGTGCGCTACGAGCCGGACCACCGCTGCGTGGCGACGATGGGCCTGAACGCCATGGCCGACGACCGCTCCGAGCGGGTCGTGCAGCAGGCGTTCCTCGAGGCCGGCCGGTTGCGCCTCCGGGCCGACATCAGGGCGAAGCTCGCGCCCCTGGCCACCCGCACCCCGGGCGGAGCGCCCCCCGCCTGAGCACCGCCGCCGGCCTGCAGGCTCCTGCGTCGCTGGCCGCCCGAAGCCTGCGCTCGCGCACGACCCCGGACGGCCGGCCACGGTGCGTGGATTGTGGGCGGCGCCGGCGCAGTCGTAGGTTTCGACCATGTCGCTCGATCTCACGAACACGTCAAGCATCGTCACCGGGGGCGGTTCCGGCCTGGGTGAGGCCACCGCCCGGGCGCTCGCCGCCCGGGGCGCCAAGGTGGTCGTCATCGACCTGCAGCCCGACAAGGGCAACGCCGTCGCCACCGACATCGGCGGTGCCTTCGTGCAGGCCGACGTCGCCGACGCGGAGCAGGTCATCCAGGCGGTCGAGACGGCCAAGGAGATGGGCCCGCTGCGCAGCCTGGTGACCGCCGCCGGCATCGGCTTCGCCACCCGGACCGTCGGGCGGGACGGCCAGTACGAGTCCGCCCACGACCTCAACATCTTCAAGAAGGTCATCGAGGTGAACCTGGTCGGGACGTTCAACTGCGTCCGCCTGGCCGCCACCGCCATGGGGCAGACCGAGCCGTTCGACGAGGACGGCAGCCGGGGCGCGATCGTCACCGTGGCCTCGGTCGCGGCCTACGACGGCCAGATCGGCCAGGCCAGCTACTCCGCCTCGAAGGGCGGGGTCGTGGGCATGACCCTCCCGATCGCCCGCGACCTGGCCGCCATCGGGGTCCGGGTCAACTGCATCGCCCCGGGGCTCATCGACACCCCGATCTACGGCCAGGGCGAGGGCTCCGAGGCGTTCAAGGAGAAGCTCAAGCGGGACGTGCTGTTCCCCAAGCGCCTGGGGGAGGCCGAGGAGTTCGCCTCGCTCGCGGTGGAGCTCGTCACCAACACCTACATGAACGCCGAGGACATCCGCCTCGACGGGGGCGTCCGCATGCAACCGAAGTGAGCTGACGGGCGGGCGCTTCGTGAGGTCGCGCGCCCACCCTCGGTGGTCATGGAAGCACCAAGTGTGGCGTACCGGTGCGGAGTGGGTAGGAAGGGGACTTGCCCACGCTCACCGCCCCCGCCCCCGCCCCCGCCCCGCCGACCCCTGCCGACGAGGTCCTCCTCCCCGGCACGCCGCACGTGGCGCTCGGGCGCCAGCTCGCCGACCGGGTCGGCGCCGTGCTCGCCGCCCCCGGCGTGCTGGCCGACGCCCACCGCCGACTGCAGCGCAAGGCCGTCGCCGTCGCCTCCTGGTACCTCGGCTCCTACCTCGCGGTGCTGGCCGCACCCGCTCCCGGATGGGGAGCTCTGGCGTGCGTGTCGCTCGGGCTCTCGATGGCCGCCGTCGGCTTCAACATCCAGCACGACGCCAACCACAACGCGCTCTTCGCCACCGGGGGCGTCCGCCGCCTCACCTCGGCCAACCGCCTCGCGGGCCACGCCATCAACGCCATCGGTGGTGACGCCGACCGCTGGATCGGCGGCCACGTCCGGCGCCACCACAGCGCGCCGAACGTCGTCGGGCGGGACGACGACATCGACCTCGCCCCCTTCGGCCGCCTGGCCCCCTCCCAGACGTGGCGGCCCTGGCACCGCTACCAGCACCTGTACCTCTGGCCGCTCTACAGCGTCACCGCCGTCGCCATCCTCGTCGGCGACGTCACCGCCACCCTCGGCGAGTCCCGCACCGGCGACCGCCACCAGCGCCGTCCGACCGTCGGCGCGTACGTCGCCCTGCTCGGCAGCAAGGCGGCGTTCCTCGCCGTGCTCGTGGGCGGACCGCTGCTGGTCCACACGGGGTGGTCGGTCCTCCTCGGCGCCGTGGCCGTCACGGCCGTGGCCGGCGTGCTGCTCGGCGTGGTGTTCCAGCTCGCGCACGCAGTGGAGGAGGCCGACTTCCGCCAGGCCGACGCGCCGGCGGCCGGCGGGTGGCACGCCTGGCAGATCCAGGCCACCGTCGACTTCTGCCACGGGCGGGGACCCACGGCCCGGGCAGTCACCTGGTTCCTCGGCGGCCTGAACTACCAGATCGAGCACCACCTCTTCCCGAGCGTGCCCCACACCGCCTACCCGGTCATGGCTCCCGTCGTCGCCGAGGTGTGCGCCGCCAACGGGTTGCGCCACCGGGTGCAGCCGACCCTCCGTGGTGCGATCCGCTCCCACCACCGCCACCTGCGGGCCCTGGCAGCCGTACCCGGCTGACCGGCGGCACGAGCCCTCGTGCCGCTGGCACCATGGGCCGATGGCATCGAACGTCCTCGGCGGGGAGCTCGCCTCCTGCTCCACCGACCCCATGACCGGCTACTACCGCAACGGCTGCTGCGACACCGGCCCGGGCGACCTGGGGGTCCACACCGTGTGCGCACGGGTCACCGCTGAGTTCCTGGCGTTCTCCAAGGCGGCCGGGAACGACCTCTCGACCCCCCAGCCCCACTTCCCCGGGTTGCAGCCCGGCGACCAGTGGTGCCTGTGCGCACCGCGCTGGCAGGAGGCGTTCGAGGCGGGCATGGCACCCGACGTCGTGCTGGAGGCGACGCACATGGGGACCCTCGAGTGGTGCTCGCTCGACGACCTGCGAGCCCACGCGGTGGCTGCGCCGGAGGCCTGACCCCGGCCCTGGCACCTCGGCCTCGCGGCGGTCAGGCTTCCCGCATGTCGACCGTGCAGCTGTCCCGCCCCGAGCCAGGGGTCACCGTCCTCACACTCGACCGGCCCGAGCGGTTGAACGCGATGAGCCACGAGCTCGTCGCCGACCTGCACGCGGCCCTCGACGCCGTGGCAGCCGACCGGGCGTGTCGGGTCGTCATCCTCACCGGCGCCGGCCGGGGCTTCTGCGCCGGCCTGGACCTGAAGGGAGCAGGTGCCGCGCCCGGGAGCGAGGGGCTGGGGGCGGTGCAGGCCGGCATGACGTCGCAGCAGCACATCGCCTCGCTCGTGCCCAAGCTCCGGGGCCTGCGCCAGCCGGTCATCGCCGCGGTCAACGGCCCCGCCGCAGGGGGCGGCTTCGCGCTCGCGCTCGCCAGCGACGTCCGCCTCGCAGCGCCCGAGGCCCGCTTCAACGTCGCCTTCGTCCGCATCGGCCTGTCCGGCTGCGACATCGGGGTCAGCTGGTTGCTGCCGAGGCTCATCGGCGCGTCGCGCGCCTTCGAGCTGCTGCTCACCGGGCGGGTCATCGACGCAGCCGAGGCCGAGCGCCTGGGCATCGTGTCGCGCGTCGTGCACGACCGTCCGGTGATGGACGCAGCGCTCGAGGTGGCCGGCGAGATCATCGCCAACAGCCCGCTCGGCGTCTGGATGACGAAGGAGGTCATGTGGAGCCAGCTCGAGGTCGGGAGCATGCAGGCGGGCCTCGACCTCGAGAACCGGACGCAGATCATGTCCACCTTCGCCGGCGACATGCGCGAGGCGGTCAGCGCCTTCCTCGAGAAGCGGCCGGCGGTGTTCGGGGACCAGTAGGCGTCGGCAGCTCCCTCAGCGCACCTGGCCCGGTGCGGGGAAGACGGCCCTGGCCGCCTGGCACGCCGGGCGCCGGGGGCATCCTTCGACGTGGTCGTTGACCACCCCAGCGGACTGCATGAAGGCGTAGACCGTCGTCGGGCCGACGAAGCGGAACCCGAGCGCCTTGAGCGCACTGCTGACGGCGTTCGACTCGGAGGTGGAGACGAGGGACCGGACGGCGGCTGCGTCCATGGTGGCGGGGCGGTCGGCGGCCCGGGGCTCGCTGCCCCACACGACACGCCCGAGCTCCCCGGGGGGCAGCCGCAGCGCCGCCCTGGCGTTGCCGACGGTCGCCTCCACCTTCGCCCGGTTGCGGATGATCGACGCGTCGGCCATGAGCCGCTCGACGTCAGCCGGCCCGAAGGAGGCGACCACCTCCGGGTCGAAGCGGGCGAAGGCGCGACGGAGGGCGTCGCGCTTGCGCAGGATCGTGATCCAGCTCAGCCCGGCCTGGAACCCCTCCAGGCACAGCAGCTCGAACAACGTCCGGTCGTCGCCGATGGGGACGCCCCACTCCTCGTCGTGGTACCGCCGGTAGAGCTCGTCGCCGTCCGCCCACCAGCAGCGCACGACGCCGTCGCTCCCCCGCACGAGCCCGTCGACCACCTCGGTCTCGCTCACGCCCCCCGCTCCTGGCCCACCGCCGGACCGCTCCGGCGACGCCCGCTCACGTCCCCGCCCCTTGCCCGGAGCCGGGCCGCTCCGGCCACGCTCGCTCTCGTCCCCCGGTCGTGGCCTGCGGGCCGGGCCGCCCGGGCACCACCATCAGCGGAGGGCGTCGCTGCGCCGCCACTCGACCGTGACCTCGTCGAGGCGGGCCTTGAGGTCGGCATCCATCGGCTTGTCGACGGCCGCCACGCTGTCGGCGAGCTGCTCGGGCCGGCTGGCGCCGACGATGGCCGAGGTCACCGCCGGGTTCGCCAGCACCCACTGCACCGCCATGGTCGTCATCGACGTGCCCGCCTCCTGGGCGATGGAGCGCAGCTCCTCGACCGTGTCGAACTCCCGGTCGTGCCAGTAGCGATCCTGGTAGGTGGAGCCGGCCTTTCCCAGCGTGAACCGGGTGCCCTCGGGCGGGGCGGCCGCCCGGTCGTGCTTGCCGGCGAGGAGCCCACCTGCGATGGGGTTGTAGGGGATGACGGCCAGCCCCTCCTGCTCGCACATCGGCAGGAGGTCGCGCTCGAAGGCCCGGAACAGGAGGTTGTACCGGGGCTGCACCGACGCAAGCTTCACGAGGCCCTTCACCTCGCTGCGCCCGAGTGCGCGGGCGACCCGGTGGGCGAGCCAGTTGGAGACACCCACGTAGCGGGCCTTGCCGGAGCGGACGACGGTGTCGAGCGCCTCGAGCGCCTCGTCCAGCGGCGTCGTCGGGTCGTCGGCGTGGAGCTGGTAGAGGTCGACGTGGTCCGTGCCGAGCCGGCGCAGCGAGGCGTCGATCGCGTCGAGGACGTGCTTGCGCGACATCCCCTGGTCCCAGGGGTTCGGGCCCATCCGGCCCACGCACTTGGTCGCGACCACGAACCGGTCCCGCTTGCCGACCAGCCACCGCCCGAGGATCTCCTCTGTCCGGCCGACGTGCTCGCGACCACCACCGAGCGGGTAGACGTCGGCGGCGTCGAGGAAGTCGATCCCCGCCTCGGCCGCCGCGTCCAGGATCGAGTGGCTCGTCGCCTCGTCGCACTGCAGCCCGAACGTCATCGTCCCCATGCACAGGCGGGAGACGGGCAGCCCTGTGGCGCCGAGCGGGGTGTGGTCCATGTGGGCGGACCCTACGCCCAGCCGGCGGAGGTCGTCATGGGCCCGCGCTCGTCGGCCGCCTGGCCCGGGGCGCCTCTGACCCCGGGCGCGTAGGTTCGAGGCCATGCGGGACCGCCAGCAGCTCCTCACCACCCTGGCCGAGCAGCGACGAGAGCTCGAGCGTCGCTACCGGGCCTTCTCCGACGACGTCGTCGAACAGCCCTGCACCCAGAGCGAGGCCGAGGACGGGGGGCGGTGGACGCCGAAGGACCACCTGGCGCACCTCCTGCGGGTGGAGCGGGCGTTCCTGGATCTGGCCCGGCGAGCGGCGAGCGGTGACACGACGGCCCGAGCGCTCGGACCGGCCGGCACCAGCCGAGAAGACGTGATCGCTCGGGTCCACCGCGACAACGAGCGTCACGTGCAGACCCTCCGCGAGCGCAGCGTCGAGGCCCTCCTCGGCGAGCTGGCGGCGGCGCGGGAGGACACCCTCGCCTTCGTCGACACGATCAGCGACGACCAGCTCGACCTGCCGATCCCGGGCGCACCGTGGGGAGACGGCACCATCGGTGGCGTCCTGGCGACCAACGCAGGCCACGAGCTGCAGCACCTGGCGTGGGTGGACGAGGGCCTCACCGCCACACGCTGACGTTCGCTCAGGCCACCGGCCGGATGAGGGCCTCCTGCCCCACCGTCAGGACCAGCCGTCCGTCCCGGCCGTGCACCAGCCCACGAGCGAGGCCGCGCGCCCCGGACAGCGACACGGCTTCCAGGTTGTAGAGCAGCCACTCGTCGGCCCGCACCGGCCGGTGGAACCAGAGGACGTGGTCGAGGCTCGCCCGCATGGTGGGGATGCCCGGTGGCCCCGCCCGCCTCGCCGCCCCCACCGGGCCCATGTCGGAGAGGTAGGTCAGGACGCAGGCGTGCACTGCGGGGTCGTCGGGCAGCGTGCCCGCGGCCCGGGTCCACAGCGAGCGGGTGGCGCCGGGGAGGGGGCCGAACTCCCGGATGTCGAAGGGTCGGTGGTGGGCGTGCTCGTGGGGGTTCGGCGGCAGGCCCTCCGGGTCAGGCGCCTCGGGAGGGAGGACCTGCTGCACGTCGAAGCCGGGCTCGTCGACGTGGAACGAGGCCGAGAGCTCGAAGATCGCCTCGTCCTCCTGGACGGCGACGACCCGGCGGGTGGCGAACGAGCGGCCGTCCCTGATGCGGTCCACCCCCAGGTCCATCGGCACCCCCACCCGCCCCGGCCGCAGGAAGTAGGAGTGCAGCGAGTGGACGTGGAGCTCGGCGCCGACGGTCTCGATGGCGGCCCGGAGGGCCTGGCTCGCCACCTGGCCGCCGAACAGCCGGCCGCCGGGGCCCCGGCGCGAGCGGTTGACGTGGCGGAAGGTGTCCGGTCCCAGCCGCTCCAGGGCGAGCAGGTCGAGCAGGCGGTCGACCTGCGCGTTGCCGGAGCCGCTCGGGCCACGCTCGCTGCGCTCGCTCACGCCTCCCGCTCCCAGGCCTGCGGCCGGGCCGCTCGGGCCACGCTCGCTGCGCTCGCTCACGCCTCCCGCTCCCAGGCCTGCGGCCGGGCCGCTCGGGCCACGCTCGCTGCGCTCGCTCACGGCTCGTCGTCGCCGGCCGTCAGCCCTTGGCGGCCCGGAAGCCCTGGTCGAGGTCGGCGATGATGTCGTCGATCGACTCGAGCCCCACCGACAGGCGCACCAGGCCCGGCTCGACGCCGGAGGCGCGCTGCTCCTGCTCGGTCAGCTGCGAGTGCGTGGTGGTGGCGGGTTGGATCACGAGGCTGCGCACGTCCCCGATGTTGGCGACGTGGCTGTGGAGCGTGAGCGCCTGGACGAAGCGCTTGCCCGCCTCGACCCCGCCGTCGATCACGAACGCCGGCACGGAGCCGAAGCCCCGCCCCCGGCCGAGGGCGGCGCCGCGCTCGTGCCAGCGGGAGGACGGGAGGCCGGCGTAGGCGACCGACTGGACCTGCGGGTGGCCCTCGAGGTGCTCGGCCACGATCTGGGTGTTGGCGAAGTGGCGCTCCATCCGGAGGCTGAGCGTCTCGAGCCCCTGGAGGAACAGGAAGGCGTTGAACGGCGTGATCGCCGAGCCGAGGTCGCGTAGGAGCTGGACCCGCGCCTTGATGATGTACGCGCCGGGGCCGAGGGCTGACCAGTACTGCAGGCCGTGGTAGCTCGGGTCGGGCTCGTTCATCCCCGGGAACCTGTCGCCTGCGCCGAAGTCGAAGGCACCGCTGTCGACGATCAGCCCGCCGATCGAGGTGCCGTGGCCGCCGATGAACTTCGTGGCGGAGTGGACGACGATGTCAGCGCCCCACTCGAAGGGGCGGATGAGGTACGGGGTGGCCACGGTGTTGTCCACGATCAACGGCACGCCCGCCTCGTGGGCGACGTCGGCCACGCCTCGGATGTCGAGGACGTCGTTGCGGGGGTTGCCGATGCTCTCCCCGAAGAACGCTCGGGTCGTCGGGCGGACGAGCGAGCGCCAGTCGTCGAGGTCGTCCGGGTCCTCGACGAACGAGACCTCGATGCCCATCTTCGGCATCGTGTGGTGGAACAGGTTGTAGGTGCCCCCGTACAGCGAGCCCGACGCGACGACGTGGTGGCCGGCGTTGGCGATGTTGAGGATCGCCATCGTGGCGGCCGACTGCCCGCTGCTGACGGCCAGGGCGCCGGGGATCCCGATGGCGGTCTCGGTGGCGCCTTCCAACGACGCGATGCGAGCCTCGAACGCCGCCTGCGTCGGGTTCATGATCCGGGTGTAGATGTTGCCGACCTCGCTCAGCCCGAAGAGGTTGGCGGCGTGCTCGACGTCGCGGAACGCGTACGCGGTCGTCTGGTAGATCGGCATGGCTCTCGCGCCGGTCGTGGCGTCCGGCTCCTGCCCGGCGTGGATCTGGCGGGTCTCGAAGCCCCAGTCGTGCTGTGCAGCCATGTGCGCCTCCGTGTCGTCCTGCCGGCACCTTACGAGCCGGCGCCCTTGGTTCGGCCCGCCCCGTTCTCGGGGAGGGCGGGGCGATGGACAACGAGGGCTTCCGTGGTCACGTCGGGCTCGAGCACGTCGAGAACGAGGGGGACGACGTCTCGGTCGTGGCGCTGAACGCCGACGACCGCCACCTCAACGCCCACGGCACGGTGCACGGCGGCGCCCTCGCCACCCTGTGCGACTCGGCCATGGGGGCGGCGGTGGCGACCGGGGAGAACCGGCCGGTCACCATCGAGATGAAGGTCACGTACCTGGAGCCGGCCCCCGCGGGGCGGATCCTCGCCAAGGCGAGGGTGCGGCGGCGGGGCAGCCGCATCACGATCGTGGAGTGCGACGTGACCGACGGCGACGGGTCCGACGTGGCCCACGCGATCGCCACCTTCACCACCCTCTGAGCCCGGCCGGTGACGGCGGCCGGGGGAAGGTGCTCCCGGACGTCGCGTGCAACGGGATCCCGAGCACCCGCACGGCTGTGGCGCATGTCACAAGCCAGGGTGCGATCTGCCATGCTCGGCCGACCGACTCGTGGGCCGAGAGGGAGACCACCATGGCGAGCATCCCCGACACCATCGACGACGTCACGCCGGCGTGGATCCGCGACGCCACCGGCCTGCCCTGTGAGGACGTCGAGCCCACCCAGATCGGGGTCGGCATCGGGGTGAGCAGCGCGCTCTACCGGGTGGCGCTCCGTGGGGGCAGCTGCCCCTCGAGCGTGATCGTGAAGCTCCCAGCGCTCGACGAGGCAGCCGTCTTCACGTCGACGGTGCTGCGGATGTACATCCGCGAGGTCGCCTTCTTCGAGCGGCTGGCGGCCGAGGTGCCCGTGCGGGTCCCGGCGCTGCACTACGGCGCCGTGGATCCTGACACCAGCAGGTTCGTGGTGGTCATGGAGGACATGGCCGGCATGCGCATCATCGACCAGCTCGAGGGCATGACGATCGAGGACACCGAGGTGGCGGTTGACGCCCTCGCCGCCTGGCACGCCACGTGGTGGCGGAAGGCCGACCACCTCGCGGACGAGGGCGTCGCCGTCAGCCTCGGCGACCCGATCTACCCCGCCGTGCTGCCCATCGTCTTCGCCGAGGGGTGGGAGAAGCTGGCGTCGGGGATGGAGATCGCCCCTGCGATGGCGGCGATCGGCCCCCGTTGGACGGCTGCGATGCCACAGCTCCTGCAGGACCTCAGCGCCCAGCCGAGCACGCTCTGCCACGGGGACTACCGAGCCGACAACATCATGTTCGACCGGGACGGGTCACCGGTCCTGATCGACTTCCAGCTCACGGGCACGGGGAGCGGGGCCTACGACCTCGCCTACTTCCTCACCCAGAGCCTCGAGGCCGACGTGGCCCGGGACCACGAGCGCCGGTTGTTCGACCGCTACGTCGAGGGGCTCCGCTCGGCGGGGGTCCCCGACGAGGACCTGGGTGACGAGCTGTGGCTCGACTACCGCAAGGCGGCGCTGTTCTGCCTCGTGTACCCGGTGGTCGCCAGCCGTGGCATGGACCTCTCGGACCCCCGGCAGCGGTCGCTGCTCAGCTGCATGAACTCCCGGTTCACGAGGGCCGCCGAGCAGCTCCGCCTGGACGAGCTGCTCTGACCCGACGACCGCCTCGTCAGTCGGCGAGGCGGGCCAGCACCTCCGCCGCGGACGGGTTCACCAGCGCGCTGCCCCGAGCCACCACCGTCGGCACGGTCTCGTTGCCTCGGGCCACGGACCGGACGAAGGCCGCCGCGTCCGGGTCCTCCCAGATGTTCCGCTCGTCGAGGGCCACCCCGGCCTGCTCGAGACCGGCGCGCAGCCGCGTGCAGAAGCCGCAGCCCGGGCGCCAGAAGAAGGTGACCCCGGCCGGCGCCCGGGACTCGTCGGTCGTCTCGCTCACACGAGGCCCAACCCGGGCGAGGTGGGCCGATGTTCCCTGGTGCGCCCCGACGGCCGTGGAGCAGAGCCTCAGCAGCAGCCGGCCACGGTGGCAGGGGAGTCGTCGGCGGGCAGGTCGCTGGTCGCGCAGGCTCCCGCGCCGCAGGTGTCGACCGAGCGCAGGTCGCCAGGCGGCTCCTCCGCGTCGGCGAGCACCGTGTAGACCTCCCACGGTGCCCCGTCGGGGTCGTCCACCCAGACCTTGTCCTGCACGGCGTAGCAGCACGACACGGCTTCCTCGGTCGCAGTCGCGAGCCCCAAGCCGGTGAGCCGAGCCGAGGCGGCCTCCACCTCGTCGCTGGTGGGGACCTCGACGCCCAGGTGGTTCAGGGTGCCGCCGCCGGCTGCGCTCTCGATGAGGACCAGCTTGAGCGGCGGCTCGTCGATCGAGAAGTTGGCGTAGCCGGGCCGGCGCTTGGCGGGCGCCACGCCGAACAGCGACGAGTAGAAGGCCACCGCGGCCTCGACGTCGCTGACGTTGAGGGCGAGCTGGACTCGGGACATGGGGGCTCCTCTGCGTTCACATCGACTTCAGTCGATGTGAAGAGATCTTGCACGATCCATCGATGATCGTCAACATGTCGATGTGGTCAAGTCACGACGGAGCACGTCGACCGAGGTCCTCGCCCGGTGCTGCACGCCCGGCGGCGATGCGCCCCTGAGCGCTCACGAGGCACTGGCCATGGCGGGCGACCTCAAGGTCCTGGCCGACCCCGTCCGGCTCCGGCTGCTCTCCCTCATCGCCGCTTCCGAGGCGTCCGAGGCCTGCGCCTGCGACCTCGTCCCCTCGCTCGGCCGGTCGCAGCCGACGGTCAGCCACCACCTCTCGGTGCTGACCGCAGCCGGGTTCGTCACGCGCGAGCAGCGGGGGAGGTGGGCCTGGTACCGGGTGGTGCCAGAGCGCATGGCTGCGCTCGGCCACGCCGTCGCTGCGTTCTCCGACGCCCGCGGCTGAGGGGCCGACCGACCCCGTCGCCGCCCGTGCCGGCCTCCTATGCTCCCCGCATGGGTGAGCGGGTCAGCGTCACGATCGAGGGGGGCGTCGCCGACGTGCGGCTCGACCGCCCGGACAAGATCAACGCGCTCGACCCTGCGATGTTCGAGGCCCTCGTCTCCACCGGCGAGTCGCTCAAGCAGGACGGCTCGGTGCGGGCCGTCGTGCTCTCGGGCGAGGGGCGGGGCTTCTGCGCAGGCCTCGACTTCTCGTCGTTCCAGGCGATGGCGTCCGCTGGCGACGGTGCGGGCGACGGTGGTGCTGGAGGTGACGGGGGCACTGCGTCGATCGGCCGCACCGACGGTCGCATGACCCACCTCGGCCAGCAGGCTGCGTGGGTGTGGACCGAGCTCGCCGTCCCCGTCGTGGCCGCCGTGCACGGGCCGTGCCTGGGCGGCGGGCTGCAGATCGCACTGGGTGCCGACCTGCGCATCGTGTCTCCCGACGCCCGCCTGAGCGTGCTCGAGGTCCGGTGGGGGCTCACCCCTGACATGACCGCGACCGTCACGCTCCCCCGCCTGGTGGGGCTGGACGTGGCCAAGGAGCTCACCTGGACGGGCCGGACGGTCTCAGGGGAGGAGGCGGTCGCGCTCGGCCTGGCGACGCGGCTGGCCGACGACCCGAGGGCGGCTGCGCTGGAGCTGGCTCGTGAGCTGGCAGCCAAGAGCCCCCACGCGGTCCGCGGCGCCAAGGCCCTCTTCGACATCGGCTCGAACCGGACGCTGGCCGAGCAGCTGGCCGAGGAGCGCCGCACCATCGCCTCGCTCATCGGCAGCCCCAACCAGGTCGAGGCCGTCACCGCCTTCTTCGAGAAGCGGGCGGCTGCGTTCGAGGACGCCCAGGCCGGAGGCTGACCGGCCGCCACCGCCCGACGACGCCGACGTGACGGGCCCGGGACCCGAGGACGCTCGGCTCAGTCGGCCGCCGGCAGGTCGAAGCGGAAGCGGCTCTCGGACTCGACGAGGTCGAGGTGCTCCGGGTGCTCGAGCACGAACGTCCGCACGTAGGAGCAGTGCGGCTCGACGGCGAGTCCCTCCTGCCGGGTGGCGTCGAGCGCGTCCCCGATGAGGCGCCCGGCGAGGCCCCGCCCCTGGAAGCGCTCGTCGACGACCGTGTGGGTGAAGGACCGCCTCCCCCCGTCGTCCTCGAACTCGGCGAAGCCGGCGACCTCGCCGTCGAGGAGCACCTCGAAGCGCCGGTCCGACCGCTGGACGTCCACCACCGCCATCTGCTCCTCCATCTGCCTCGGCCCAGCCCCGGCGCTGCTGTCCCGGTCGCCCTCCCAGGGTGCCAGGTGTCGGGCCGCGCCCCTCCGCCTCGCACCGCTCCGGTCGGCGCCGGTCGGCGCCGCCACACGTCCGACATCCCGGATCCTGCGCCCTCGGGCACCCGGCACGGCCGCCCGTTTGGGCCGGCGGTGCCCCCGGGTAGCGTCCAACCCCGGTTGAGGATCCAGCCGCTGGCGCCTGCTCGGCAGTGGGCCCCGGCCCCGGCCGGAGCTCCACGTCGGGCAGCGCCCGCTGCTCGGGTGCGACGGCCGGGATGCCATGCCGATCGCCTGGGCCACCTCGTCGAGATCGCCCTCGTCCACCACACAGCCATGGAGAACCCCGCATGACCGCGCCTCGCAGGACCGAGCCCCGCATCGTGATCATCGGAGCCGGGCCCACCGGCCTCGGCGCCGGGTACCGGCTCCAGCAGCTGGGACACGAGGACTGGGTGATCCTGGAGGCGACCGACCGTGTGGGAGGCCTGGCCACGTCGTTCACCGACGAGGCCGGCTTCACCTACGACATCGGCGGCCACGTCATGTTCAGCCACTACGACTACTACGACGACCTCGTCGACAAGCTCATGGGGGGCGACTACACAGAGCTGCAGCGCGAGGCCTGGGTGTGGATGGAGGACCGCTTCATCCCCTACCCCTTCCAGAACAACATCCGGGACCTCGACCCCCAGACGGTGTTCGACTGCGTGAACGGCCTCATCAAGGCCCAGCGCGAGGACAAGCCGTTCTCGAACTTCAAGGAGTGGGTCGACTCGGTCATGGGTGCCGGCATCGCCGAGCACTTCATGATCCCCTACAACTTCAAGGTCTGGGCCACGCCGGCGGAGCTCATGAACTTCGTCTGGATCGGTGAGCGGGTCTCGGTGGTCGACACCGAGAGCATCCTGCGCAACGTGATCCTGCGGGAGGACCAGGTCTCCTGGGGTCCGAACAACACCTTCAAGTACCCCCTCCGGGGCGGCACCGGGTACCTCTACGAGGGCATGCGGACCTTCGTGGAGGACCACCTCGAGCTCGAGACCCCGGTCGCATCGGTCGACCCGGTGGCCAAGCAGGTCCGCACCGCCGACGGGCGCACGTGGGACTACGACGTCCTGCTCAACACGATGCCGCTCAACAAGCTCATCGAGCGGACCGACGGGGCGCCCGCCGAGGTCGCCGGGGCCGTCGACGGGCTCCACTGGAGCGGCAGCCACATCGTCGGTGTCGGGGTCGACCGGCAGGCGGACACGTCGAAGAACTGGATCTACTTCCCGGAGCCGGACGTGCCCTTCTACCGGGTGACCTACCTCTCCAACTACTCGCCCTACATGACCGCCAAGCCGGGCCAGACGCTGTTCCTGACCGAGACCTCGCAGTCGCACCACAAGCCCGAGGACGCCTCCACGATCGTCCAGCGGGTGATCGACGGCCTCGTGTCCACGAAGCTGATGGAAGAGGCCGACCGCGACCTCGTCGTCACCACGTGGCTCTGCTCGCCGGAGATGAGCTACCCGGTCCCGTCGGTCACCCGGGACACCGCCCTCGGCACGATCCAGCCGTGGCTGCGGTCCCAGGACATCTGGTCGCGTGGTCGGTTCGGGGCGTGGCTCTACGAGATCGGCAACATGGACCACTCGGCCATGCAGGGCGTCGAGTTCGTCGACGCCGTCCTCGAGGGCAAGCCGGAGACGGTGTGGATCCCGAGGGGCGAGGGCGAGGCGGGAGCGGGCATCCGCTGAGGCGCAGACCCTCGGGGGCGTTCCCCTAGCCTGCGGCCCGTGGCTGGGGAGGTGGTCGGGGCGCGACCTTCACGGGAGCAGGTCTCCGAGCGGCTGGCCACCGGGCCCGGCTACGTCGTGCTGCCGGCCCTCGTCACGCCCGACCTCGTCGACGCAGCACTGCGCCGCCTCAACCTCGAGATCCTCCGCTCCGGCCTCTCCGCGGAGCAGATCGAGCAGTGGAAGTACTCGACCTTCTGGCCGAGCCTCCGCTGGGAGGACGAGATCGTCGCCCTGCGCCGTCCCATGGAGGAGGTGGTCCCGGCCGGACCGGGCGAGCTCTGGGGGGATCCGCAGCTGCTCCTCCGGTTCCCCGACGAGTCGACGGACTGGCCGCTGCGGCCGCACATCGACGACCTGCCCGAGTGGGCCGGCACCCGGTCCTACGAGATGATCTTCGGCGTCGCCCTCAGCCGGGCCCACGCCGTCGACGGCTGCCTGACGGTGTGGTGCGGCTCCCACCGGGGCCAGGAGGGCGCACGGGACCTCGTGGAGCTCGACCCGGGTGACGTGGTCGTGCTCCACCCGGGGGTCGGCCACAGCTCGACGCTGAACACCGGCGGGAGCATCCGCTACGCGGTCTACTTCAGGTTGCTCGGCGCACCTGCCTGACCTGCGCTCCCCCGGCCCGCCCCGCCGGTCATCCCCTTCGCGCCGGACGTGCTGACCTCCGCGACGTGCGCCTCGAGCTCCGCCACCCGGTGCGCAGCGGTGTGCTCGGCCAGGACCCGGCGCCGCGCCGCCCGACCGACGGCGTCCCTCCTGCCGCGGTCCACCCGCTCGAGGTGGCGGAGCACGTCGTCGGCGGAGGAGGCGGTGAGGATCTCCTCCTCGTCGGCGAAGAAGCTGTGCAGACCATCCCACCGGTCGGACACGACCGGCACCGCGCACGCCCCGGCCTCGAAGAGCCGCACGCTCGGCGACCACCCCGCCTGCACCATGTCGGCTCGGGTGATGTTCAACGTGAGGCGCTGCGCTGCGTAGAACGCCGCGTGCTCGGCCGGGGCCAGGTGGTCGATGCGCTCGACGTTGTCCGGCCAGGTGATCGCCTCGGGGTACATCGGACCGGCCACCACGAAGCGCAGGTCGGGCCGGCGGCGGGCCGGTTCGACCAGGAGCTCGTCGAGCGCGGGCTGACGGTCGACGCTGTAGGTCCCGAGGTAGCCGAGGTGCCAGCGCTCCTCCACCTCGACCGGCTGGTACGCCTCCGGGTCCACCAGGCAGTGGAACGCCCGCGGCCTGGCCACGCCGTGGCGCTCGGACAGGACTGCGAGGGTGGGGCCGCCGGTGAACGAGAGGTACAGGTCGAAGCGGGCCGCGAGCGGGGCCACGAGGTACTCGCACGTGCCCCGGTCGAGCGCCGCCAGCGTCACCGGGGTGTCGATGTCGTAGAAGGCGGTGACGCCCGTGGCGACGCCGAGCACCCACTCGGCGACCGCGATCCCCTCGGGGACGTAGGAGCCGACGACCACGAGGTCGGCCCCGGCGACGGCGCCACGGTGCTCCTCGAGATCAGCCAGGGACCCGTAGAGCACGGTCCGGCCGTGGGGCGGGTGCGGCAGGTCGCGGTGGTCGGCGTACCAGGGGACGTCCCGCTCGAGGAACACGACGTCGTGGCCGCGGTCGTGCATGGCCCGGAGCAGCGCCCGGTAGTTGGTGGCGTGCCCGTTCCCCCAGGAGGAGGTGACGGAGAGGCCGAGGACGACGATCCTCACCGGCCGCTCCTGAGGCCGCAGCGCAGGAGGGCGTCGACCTGCGCGGCGCGGTGGTCATAGGTGTGGGCGGCCAGCACCCGCTGCCTGGCGGCGTCGCCCAACCGGCGGGCCCGCCGCCGGTCCAGGTCGTCCACGTGGGCCGCCACCTCGGTGCCGTCGGCGGCCACGAGCACCTCGGCGCCGGGCTCGAGGAAGTCCTCGACCCCGTCCCAGGCGTCGGTGACGAGGCAGGCCCCGGCCCCGGCGGCCTCGAACACCCGGGTGGCCGGCGACCAGCCGTTGGCCGCCATGCTGTCGCGGGTCACGTTGAGGACGCCGAGCGCAGAGCAGTTGAAGGCGTTGTGGTCGGCGGTGCCCACGTGGCCGATGGCACGGACGTTGGCTGGCAGCGCCTTGTCGTCCCACCCGTTCCCCCCGAGGAGGAACCGGCGCCGGGGCAGCAGCGCCGCCGCCCGGAGGAAGAACTCCTCGACCCGCTCCTCCCGGTCCGGCAACCGGTTGGCGAGGAGGGCGAAGTCGGCGTCGAAGCGCGGGTCGGCGGCGACCGGGTGGTGGGTGGTCGGGTCGAGCGCGTTGTAGACGACGTCGACCCGGCGGGCCCCGAGGGCGAGGTAGCGCCGCTCGACGGGGACGCCGCCGCCGTACGTGAAGATCGCATCGAAGCCGCCGACGAGCGGGCGAAGGGGGTCCCCCGGGTCGGCCTCCAGCCGGGCCAGGGTCGCTGGCGCGTCCACGTCCCAGAGGATGCGGAGGGGGACGGTCAGCCCGTGCACGGCGTCCTCGAGCACGTCGTCGTAGACGCCGACGCCGCTCGTCTTGACCACGACGTCGGCGTGCCGGGCCGCGGCGACGACGGCCCGCACCGCGTCCTCGTCGACCGGCTCGTAGATCACCACCCGGGCCCAGGCCGGGTCGGGGATGTCGCGGTGCTCCTGGCGGTCGTAGGCGGCCGGCTCGTAGAAGGTCACGCGGTGGCCGAGCCCGGCCAGGCCGCGGATGATCCCCCGGTAGTAGGTGGCGGCGCCGTTCCACCACGACGACACGAGGCTCGACCCGAAGAAGGCGATGTCGAGCCCGCCCCGCCCGACGTCATCTCCGCCGGCGACCAGGTCACCCCCGCTCACGTCGCCGGCTCCCCGGCCAGGTCGAGCTCTCCGCAGATGCCGAGGAGCTCGTCGACCCGGTGCCCGCAGGTGTGGCGGGCGAGGATGGTGGCGAGCCCGTGGTCGCGCAGGGACTGCGCCAGGGCGGGATCGTGGAGGACGTCGTCGAGGTGGCGCTCCATCTCCCGTCCGTCGGCCGCGACCAGGTAGTCGCGTCCCGGGGTGAACAGCCCCTCCACGTCGTCCCAGGGCGCACAGACGAGGGGGATGCCGCAGGCGAGGGCCTCGAACGGGCGGATGGTGGGGATGCCGGGGAGCGCCGACACGTAGTGGCGCCTCGGCACGTGCACGGTGACGCCGTGGGCGGCGTAGGCGGCTGGTGCCCGGTGGTTGGCGCGCCAGCCGCCGTAGCGGATGCCGGCCCGGGTCAGGGCCTCGACCGCCTCCTTCGGGTACCTGACGCCGTAGGCCAGGGCCTGCAGCCCGAGGCGCCGGACCGGGTCGAGCAGGTGCTCGTGCAGCTCGGCCGTCCGCTCGCCGTCGCCCCAGTTGCCGATCCACACCAGGTCGCCCCGCCGGGGCACGCCCTCCACGGGGTGGAACGTGCGCACGTCGGCCGCCTCGTGCCACGTCCACGCCCGCCGGGTCCAGCCCCGGTCCAGGTAGAGGTCCCGGATGACGCGCCCGAAGGCGAGCACCCCGTCGTAGTTGCGCAGGTCGTAGCGGGCCATCTCGGCCGGCGCGCTCACGGCCCGGTGGTGGGTGTCGTGGAAGAGCAGCCGGTAGCCGCCCGCAGCCCGGTGGCGCCCCACCTCGGCGACGAGCGACGGGTCGCTCCACTCATGGACGATCACGAGGTCGGCCCCCTCGGTGAGGCCGGCCACGTCCGGCTCGGCCGGGTCGTAGCTCGTGCTCCGCAGGTGCGGGAACGCCCGCTCCACGTCGAGGATCGCCTCCCGGCCGTGGTCGACGACGAGGTTGGCGCGGCTCCACCCGTCGAGCGGCTCGTGCACGCGCACGTCGTGGCCCCGCGCCAGCAGCTCACCCACCACGCCTCGGAGGAAGTGGGCGTTGCCGTGGTTCCAGTCCGAGACCAGGGAGTGGCAGAACAGCACGATCCTCATCGGGCCGCCCCGGCCACGCCGGCTGCGGCGCGGCGGTAGACGTCGAGGTAGCCGGCGGCGGTGCGCGCCGGCGTGTACGTCCCGGCCCGGGCGAGCGCCCGCTCGCCGAGCGCCGCCCGCGCCCGGTCGTCGGCCAGCAGGCGGGCGAGGGTGGCCGCCAGCTCGTCGTCGTCGTCGGGGTCGACGAAGACGGCGGCGTCCTCCCACACCTCCCGCAGGCTGGGGATGTCGCCGAGGACGAGCGCGCAGCCGGCGAGGCCCGCCTCCAGGGCGCCGAGGCCGAACGGCTCGTAGCGGGCGGGCAGCACGAACAACGACGCCCGCGCCAGCCATCCGGCCAGCTCGGCGAACGGGAGCGGGCCGAGCAGCGTGGCGCCCCTCGGGTGCCACTCGTCGGCGCCCCCCGGATGGCCCACGGGGCCTGCGATCACCACCGGGGCATCGAGCCGCATCCCCACCCGGTCGACCGCTGCGACGTTCTTGGCCTCGTCCCACAGCCGCCCGGCCGCCAGCACCAGCGGCTCCTTGGTCGCGCCGGCCACCACGTCCGAGCGCCGGCAGTTCGGGACGACCGTGCCACCCCGCAGGCCGTACCAGCGCCTGGTGGCGTCGAGCATGGCTTCCGTGGGCGCCACCACCGCCGTTGCCGTGCGCAGGCCGTCGCCCACCCGGCGCCGGTACTCGTCCCAGGACGGGGGTGGGCCATCACCATGGACGGACCCCCACCAGGAGGCGACGTCGGAGTGGGCCACCACCACGGTCGGGGCCCGCCACGCCAGCGGCGCGTGGACGTAGCCGTTGAGGTGCACGAGGTCGGGGGCGACGTCGTGCCCGAGCTGGAGCAACCAGTCCCCGGCTGCGTCCACGTCTGCCCACGGCTCGTCCGCCCACTCCAGGGCGAAGCTGCTCTCGTGGACCGCCACGACCGGGGACCGTGCGAGCTCCTCGCGCTGGCCTCGCTGCATCGGGGGTCCCATGGTCGCCAGCACCACCTCCACCCCGTGGGGCTCGAGGGCGGCGGCGAGCTCCAGCGCGTAGGTCCAGACGCCGCCGACCGCGTCAGCGGTCATCAGCACCGTGGTCACGAGGCGTAGATCCGGTCGAGGATTCGCGCCACGTCGATCACGGACTCGACGTCCGGGTCGTAGCCGGCGCCGGCCCCGAGCCGCTCCGCCCAGGCGACCACGGCCCGGCCACCCCACGGGTCCGGCGGCTCGACCAGCACCTCGCGTGCGGTCCCGTGCCACCGCTCGGCCCGGAAGTCGTAGAACGACCCCGCCACGTTCTGCAGGGAGACGGCGCCGCTCGTCCCGTAGAACGTGGCCCCGATCACCGCCTCCCTCCCGGCGGGCAGGAACCACGAGCAGGCGAGGTTCACCACGGCCCCGCCTCCGAGGTCGAGGCGGGCGACGGCGTGGTCCTCCACCGCCTCGCTGCCGGGGGGGACGGGCCGGCCCCGGGCGAAGAGCCGGCTCGTGACGGCGACCACCTCGGGACCGCCGAGCAGCCAGTGCGCCAGGTCGACGAGGTGGATGCCGAGGTCGATCACACAGCCTCCCCCGGAGAGGCGGCGGTCGGTCGACCAGGACCTGTCTGGCCCGTACGCGTTGTGGAACACGAGATCGACGGCGTAGACGTCACCGATGCCGCCCTCCCGGATGACCTCGTGCATCGCGTGCACCGCCGCGAGGTGGCGGTACGACAGGTCGACGCCGACGAGGCGGTCGGCGCGGCGGGCGGCCGCCAGCACGGCCGTGCACTCGGCGGCATCCCGTCCGAGCGGCTTCTGGCACGACACGGCCAGGCCTGCGCCCACCGCCCGCATCGCCTGCTCGGCGTGCAGCGCGCTGGGTGTGGCGATCACGACCCCGTCCACCGCCACCGCCCCGTCGAGCACGGCGTCCACGTCGACGAGCACGGCGCCGACCTCGGCGGCCACGGCAGCCGCCACCTCGATCGAGGTGTCGGCCACGAACGCGACGTCGGCCACCCCGCTGCGATCGACCGCCAGCATCCGGTCGCGGCCGATCCAGCCCACGCCCACGAACGCCAGCCGCGGCTTCACGGGTGCACCACCGCCTTCAGGAACCCATGCGGCCGCTGCACCATGGCGTCGAGGGCGGCCCCGAGCCGGTCGAGCGGGAACCGGTGGGTGAGGAGGGGCTCGAGGTCGACGGTGCCGGCCACGACCGCCTCGGCCCCCGCCCGCACGCCCTCCGCCACGACCCGCTCGTCCCGCTCGTGGGCGTTCACGAGGTCGATGCCCTTCCAGCTCCAGGCCTGGAGGTCGACCGTGCGCAGGCCGTCCTGGTGGAACCCGGCGATCACGAGCCGACCGCCGGAGCGGGTGAGGTCGCCGGCCACGTCGAGCGGCCCCTGGGTGCCGACGGCCTCGACCACGACGTCGCACAGGGCCCCGTCCGTCAGCTCCGACACGGCGCGCCCAACCTGCCACCGGTCCTCGAGGGGGATCACGTCGGCCGCCCCCATGGCCCGTGCCACGTCGAGCGAGTGCGCCCTCCGCGACACCGCCAGCACCCGCGCCCCGGCTGCTGCGGCAAGCGCGGTCACCACCGCACCGAGGAAGCCGATGCCGACCACCGCCACGGTCTGTCCTGCCGCGAAGGCACCGCGGCGAGCGACGTTCCAGCCGGCGCCGACCGCCTCCCCGGGGAAGTCCCGCCCGGCGAGCTCGTCGGGCAGGGGCACGACCGACGCAGCCGGGACGGTGATCTCGGTGGCGAACGCCCCGTCGGCGAGCACCGCCACCCGCTGTCCGGTGGCGAGGGGGACGCCGTCCCCGACGGCCGCGACCTCACCCCAGCCCTCGTGGCCGGGCGCGCCGGGCTGGAGGGGGTAGGTGAACCACTCCCGGCCCTCCCACACCGGCAGGTTCGACCCGCACACGCCGCACCCCTCGAGCACGACCCGCACCTCACCGGGGAGCGGATCACGGGGGGCCACGTCGACCACCCCGGCGCTCGACGGGGCGGTGACCACGGCGGCGCGGGCGCTCCCGGTCAGACCGCCTCCGCGACGGGGACGCGGTCCCGCCCGCTCCGCAGCCACTCGTGGAGCCGGGCGACCCCTTCGGCCACCCCGACCTTCGGCGCCCACCCGCTCGCCTCGGCGAAGCGGCTGGTGTCGGAGACGTACCAGCGCTGGTCCCCGATGCGCCACGGCCCGAACCCGACCTCAGGCGCCTGGCCCTCGAGCTCGGTGATGAGCTCGAGCAGCTCGAGGAGGCTCACCGTGCTCCCGGGACCCCCGCCCATGTTGTACGCCTTCCCGCCCAGGTGGTCGATGCCCTCCACGGCGAGGAGCATGGCGTCGAGGAGGTCGTCGACGAAGAGCACGTCCCGGACCTGGCGGCCGTCGCCGTAGAGCGTGATCGGACGCCCCGCCATCGCCTGCATGAGGAAGTGGGCCACCCAGCCCTGGTCCTCGTTGCCGCACTGGTGGGGGCCGTAGATGCAGCTCATGCGGAACACGACCGTGGGGAGCCCGAAGCTCCTGGCGTAGTCGAGGACGTACTGGTCGGCGCCACCCTTGGAGCACCCGTACGGGCTGCAGAAGTCGAGCGGCCGGTCCTCACCCACACCTCGGGCCCGGAGTGCCGCCAGGGCCGGCTCGTGGCGCTCGCCCCGCTGCTCGACGACGACGTCCTCGAGGCCCCCGTACACCTTGTTGGTCGAGGTGAACAGCAGCGGCGGGGGCGACGTCAGCCTCCGCAGCTCCTCGAGGACGGTGAGCGTCCCTGCGAGGTTCACCGCGAAGTCGGCCATGGGCTCGGCGACGCTCGTCGTGACGGCGACCTGGGCCGCGAGGTGGAAGACCTGCTCCGCGTCGGCCACCGCCCGCCGCACCACCGCCGGGTCCCGGACGTCGCCGACCTCCACCTGGAGGCGCTCGCCGTGGGCGGCCCGCAGCCACGCCAGGTTGGCGCGGACCCCGGCGCGGGACAGGTCGTCGAGGACGACGACCCGACGTCCCTCGCGCAGCAGCCGGTCGGCCATGTTCGTCCCGATGAAGCCGGCACCGCCCGTGATGACGCTCGTCCCGGTCATACCGTCAGACCCCGCTCCCGCAGCTGGGCGGTGGCCGCATCGACCTGGTCGACCGCCACCTGGCCCTCGAGCCAGGCAGCCAGCTCGGCCAAGCCGGCGTCCAGGGCCACGTCGGGCTCGTAGCCGAGCAGCGCCTTCGCCCTCGTCACGTCGGCGAAGCAGTGGCGGATGTCCCCCACCCGGTACTGGCCGGTGACCTCCGGCTCGAGCCCCTCGACGCCGAGGATCCGCGCCAGCCGGGCGGCGATCTCGTTGACGCTGACGCTCTCCCCGCTCCCGACGTTGACGACCTCGCCGGCGGCGGCGTCGGCCCGGAGCGCGAGCGCGCAGGCCCGGGCCACGTCGTGGACGCTGACGAAGTCCCTGCGCTGCTCACCGTCCTCGAAGATGAGCGGCGACCGCCCGTTCAACAGGCGCGACGCGAAGATGGCGAGGACGCCGGTGTACGGGTTGGACAGCGCCTGGTCCGGTCCGTACACGTTGAAGAAGCGCAGCGCCACCGTCGGCACGTGGTAGGCGGCACCGAACAGCAGGCACAGCCGCTCCTGGTCGAACTTGCCCAGCGCGTAGACCGAGGAGAGCGAGACGGGCTTCGTCTCGGGCGTGGGCACGGGCGTCAGCGCCTGGCCGTCGGGGCCGGTCGGCTCCCAGGCCCCCCGCTCGAGCTGGGCGCGGGTCCGCTCGGCGGAGGCGCACGGGGCGCCGTCGGCGTCGACGTACAGGCCCTCGCCGTAGACGCTCATGCTGGACGCCACGACGAGGCGGGCGACGGGGTGGTCGAGCAGCGCCTCGAGCAGCACGGCCGTGCCGACCGCGTTGACGCTCGTGTACTCGGCGATCTCGTACATGCTCTGGCCGACGCCGACGCGAGCGGTGAGGTGCACGACCTCGTCCACCCCGTCGAGCGCCTTGCGCAGGCACTCGGGGTCGCGCACGTCACCGACGACGAGCTCGGCGCCGGGGCTCAGGTAGCCGGGTCGGCCCCCTCCTCCGTGGACCTGCGGGTGCAGGCAGTCGAGCACCCGGACCTCGTCGCCCCGCTCGAGCAGCGTGGTCGCGACGTGGGAGCCGATGAAGCCGGCTCCGCCGGTGACCAAGACCCGTGCCATGGAACCGCCCCCTCACGGCCCCACAGGAGCCGCCGCTCTGCTGCTACCTCGCGTCTGCGGGTGGCTGCATCCTCAACCACCGCCCGCGCCGCTACCCGAGCAGGCGCAGCAGTAGTCATAGACGATGATCCTGCCCACCGACCAGCTGGGGCGGCCCGACTGCGAAGCTGCCTGACGGTGCACCGGACGTGCCCGGGTCGGCTCCCGGACTCAGGTGCCGGTGGCCGCGCCGCCGTGCAGCGGTCCCGGGAGGCCCACCGGCTGCCGTGGCCGAGGCAGACGCCCGCCGGGCGCCGCCGGGGCGGTCTGCCCCGGCGCTCAGCCCTTGGCGACCTTCAGGGTGATCTCGCCCACGCCGGCCAGCGCCTTCGACACCGGGCAGCCGACCTTGGCCTCGTCGGCGAAGCGGTTGATCTCGTCCTCCGGGAGGTCGACCCCGACGACGGTCGACAACGAGATCCGGTTGATGTCCGGACCCTGGTCACCGACCACGATCGACACCTTGGCGGTCGTCTCGATGGAGTCGGCCGGCGTCCCGTTCTTCGAGAGCAGCCCGGCGAGGAACTGCGAGAAGCAGCCGGCATGGGCTGCGCCGATGAGCTCCTCGGGGTTCGTCCCGGCGCCGTCGGCGAAGCGCGACGCCTTCGTGAACTCCCCTGAGAGCCCCGTGGCGGTGGACATCGACCCGGACCCCTCGTCCAGCGAGCCGTTCCAACGTGCGGTGGCGGTTGCAGCCATGGTGTGCATCCCTTCGTGGACGTCGTGGACGTCGTGCGACCTCTGCGCCCGGTGGCGGCGCCGGCGACACCCTACGGCCGGCGGTCGACGTCCGGGACGGCGCAGGACCACGCGAGCTCGGGCTGGTCCGCCAGCCTGCGGTCCCGCGGGCGCAGAGCGACAGGACCAGGTCGCAGTCGCGACGTCGGCCGGGTCCAGGCCGTTCCGGGGGGGCGACCCTCACCGGAGGCGGTCACGGTGCGCTCGGGTCGAACCACGAGAGGGACGGGAAGCGGGCGAAGTCCGTGTCGGCGCTCACCATCTGCAGCCCGTGCTCGATGCACAGCGCAGCGAGGACGGCGTCGGGGACGAGGTTGGCGCGGAGGGCGTGGTCCCGGACGAGCCGCCCCAGGATCTCGCGGTGCCCGGGACCGGGGGCTGGGACCCACACGTTGGGCGCGTCGAGCCATCCCTCGACGACGCTCCCCCTCGGCGTCACACCCCTCCCATACGTTCAGGCACATGACGACGGGGCGCGGCCACCAGCACGTCGAGGTCGACGCCGTCCCCCACGGCCGGCCCGCCACGGAGGCCCTGGCGCGACGGATCGCAGCGGCGAAGGCCGGCCACCCCCTCGACCCCGTCACTGTCATCGTCCCGTCCAACCAGGCCGGGCTCTCCGTGCGCCGGCTCATCGGGAGCGGGGCGCTCGGCTCGCCGGGCCTCGCCAACGTCAGCTTCGTGACGCCGTTCCGCCTGGCCGAGCTGCTCGGCTCGGCCGAGCTGGGCGAGCGGCGACCCCTGACCAACCCTGTGCTGGCGGCCGCCGCCCGGGCCGTGCTGGCCGCTGAGCCCGGGATCTTCGGGGAGGTGGCCGGCCACCAAGCCACCGCAGCCGCGCTGGTCCAGCTCTACGGCGAGCTCAGCCGGGCGCTCCCCTCCACCCTGGCCCGCATCGCCGGCACCGGAGCCCGTGGGGCCGAGACGGTGCGGCTCGTACGGGCCGTGCGCTCCCGCCTGCGCGGGTACCACGACGAGGACGACCTCGCGCTCGCCGCCACCAGTCGCCTCGCTCGCGACGGGAAGGCCGTGGCCTCGCTCGGGACGGTCGTCTGGCACCTGCCGGCGCGGCTCAGCCCTGCCATGCAGGCGCTCGTGCGCCAGGCGCTGGACGGGGCCCCCGCTTCGGCGGTGGTGGCGGGGCTCAGCGGCGCCGACGACGCCGACGAGCTCGTGCGCGGGCTCTGCGCCGCGGTCGGGGCGGGGCTCCCGGAGGACGCCGTCGTCGAGGAGCCCCGGGCCGGGCGGATCGTGAGCGTGTCGGACCCCGACGAGGAGGTCCGGGCGGCGGTCCGCGAGGTGGTGGCCCTCGCCACCGCAGGCACCGACCTCCACCGCATCGCCATCTTCTTCCCGACTGCGGAGCCGTACGCCCGGGCCTTGGTCGGCCAGCTCGGCGCGGCCGGCATCCCCCACAACGGCCCGTCGACCGCCCGCCTCGCCGATGCCGTCGCCGGGCGGACCCTCCTCGCTGCGCTCGCCGTGCCGAGCGCAGGGTGGCGTCGCGCAGGCGTCGTCGCGCTGCTGTCGGGCGGGCCCGTGCGCCACGACGGCCGTCTCGCCCCCTCGGGCCGCTGGGACGAGCTCTCGCGCGCCGCCGGGGTGGTCGGCGGACGTGACGACTGGAAGGTCAAGCTCACGTCCCACGCAGCGCGGCTCAGGACCCGCCGAGACGAGCTGGCGTCGAGCGGTGACGCCACCGTCGCTGCCCTCGCCCGCCTGTCAGGGGACGCCGAAGCCTCCGAGGAGCTGCTCCGCTTCGTCGAGCGCCTCGCCTCCTCGCTCGACCGGATCGACATCGCAGGCTCCTGGGCGGCCCGGTCCGGGGCGGCTAGCGAGCTGCTCGAGGCCCTGCTCGGCTCGGACGACCTCCGGGCGGGGTGGCCCGAAGAGGAGGTCGACGCGGCGGCCCTGGTCGAAGCGGCCGTCGCCCGGCTCGGCGTGCTCGACGAGGTCGAGCCCGAGCCGTCGTCGACCGCCTTCACGCAGGCGGTGCAGGCCGAGCTCGACGCCGGAGCGGGCCGCGTGGGCCGCTTCGGTGAAGGTGTGCTCGTGGCCCCGTTGGCGGCCTCGGTCGGCCTCGACCTCGACGCCGTCCTCGTGGTCGGGATGGCGGAGGGCAGCTGTCCCTCCCTGCGTCACGACGACACCCTCCTGCCTGACGTCGACCGCCTGCTCGCCACCGCCGGTGAGCTCCTGACCCGCCAGCAGCGCCTCGCCGACCTCCACCGCGCCTACCTGTGCGCGCTCGCCTCCGGCCGGGAGCACCAGACCCTCCTCCTGCCCCGGGGTGACCTCCGGGACCGCCGCAGCCGCCTCCCCTCGCGCTGGCTGCTCGACAGCCTGGGGCACCAGGTGGGCCGTGAGGTGTTCAGCAGCGACGTCGCCGAGCTGACCGGTGGCGAGGTCGACCTCGTCGCCTCCTACGCCCACGGGATCACCGGAGCCGAGGTCCACGGTGCCCTGGCGGACCGGGACGTGGCCGCCCTCCTGCGCCACGTCGCTGCCGGCGGTCGTCCCGAGTCGCACCCGCTGGCGACCGGTGCGCTGGGTCGGGGCTTCCGCTGCCATGCGGCTCGCCAAGGCGCCGAGCTCACCGAGTGGGACGGCAACCTCGCCGGCGCGGTGCTGCCCTCGCCCGCAGCCGGACATCCCATCTCCTCCAGCCGGCTCGAGACGTGGGCGGCCTGCCCGTTCCGCTACTTCCTGGCCCACGTGCTGCGCCTCGGCGAGCGGGACGACCCGGAGGAGACCACCGACATCGCGGCCAACGATCGAGGGTCGCTCGTGCACGAGGTCCTCGAGCGGTTCATCGGAGAGGCCATCACCCGCCCCGGCGGCAGCCCGTCGCCGAGCGAGCGATGGACGGCCGCCGACCGGGACCGCATCGAGGAGATCGCGCAGGAGGTCTTCGACCGCTACGAGGCGGCCGGCCTCACCGGTCGACCCCTCCTGTGGCGGCGGACGAAGGCCGAGCTGCTCGACGACCTGCAGACCTTCCTCGACCACGACGACGCGCACCGGGCTTCCACCGGCACGCGCCCCGTCTCGGTGGAGATGCCCTTCGGCATGGGCGGCTCGGCGCCGCTCCGACTGGCGCTCGCCCACGGCCGCACCCTGAGCTTCCAGGGCTCCGCCGACCGGGTCGACCAGGCGGCGGACGGGCGCCTGGTCGTCCTCGACTACAAGACCGGCAGGGACAGGTACGGCCAGCTCGTCGACGACCCGGTCCTCGGCGGCACCACCCTCCAGCTCGGGATCTACGCGGAGGCGGCCAAGGCCCAGCTGGGCGGGGAGCAGGTCGAGGCCCACTACTGGATGGCGTCGACCAAGGGCGGGTTCGCCCAGCGCGGCTACCCGTGGACCGAGGAGCGCCGGTCCCGGTTCGTCGATGTGGTCGAAGCCATCGTCGACGGCATCGAGGCCGGCACCTTCCCGGGTCAGCCCGGTCCGTACGACAGCTTCTTCGGGACGCACGACAACTGCCGGTCCTGCGACTTCGACCGGGTGTGCCCTCGCGACCGCGACGACCACCAGGAGGCGAAGGCGGGGGCCCCCGAGCTGTCCCTCCTGGCCCGGCTCGCCCTCCGGCAGACCGAGGAGGCCGGCGCATGACCACCCCCCGTCTCCCCGTCGACCACGCCCACCGCCGCCGCATCGAGCAGACCGGGCTCCACGAGACCCTCTTCGTCGAGGCCGGCGCAGGGACCGGCAAGACCCATGAGCTCGTCGAGCGGATCCTCCACCTCGTGACCGACGACGCCGTGCCGCTCGCCGCCATCGCCGCCATCACCTTCACCGAGGCGGCGGCGGCCGAGCTGCGCGACCGGGTGCGAGAGCGCCTCGAGCGCCGTCTGGCCGAGGCTCCCGACGACGCCGACCGGCGGGCCTGCCAGCAGGCGCTCGACGAGGTCGACGAGGCGGCCATCAGCACCCTGCACGGCTTCGCGCTCCGGATCCTGAGCGAGCAGCCGCTCGACGTCGGGCTCCCGCCGCGCGTCGAGATCCTCGACGAGGTCTCGTCCCAGCTGGGGTTCCAGGAGCGGTGGCGCCGCTTCGCAGACGACCTCTACGCGGATCCGATGGCCGAGGAGCTCGTCCTGCGGGCCTGGGCGCTCGGCATCGAGGTCGACTCGCCGCGTCGGATCTCCACGCTGCGCCACGTCGCCGAGGTCTTCGAGGACAGCTGGGACCGACTCGACGTCGTCGCCGACCTGGCCCACCCGCCGCTCCCGCCGGTCGACCTCTCGTCGATCACCGCCGCGCTCGCCCGCCTCGACGGCCTCGAGGCGGACTGCCACAACCCCTCGAACGCGCTGCGCGTGCGCATCGGCGAGGTGCGACGAGAGGTCTCCGAGGTGCTGGACCAGGACGACCCCGACCGCCAGCTCACGATGGTCAAGGCGCGCAGGGCCGGCTGGAAGGGCGGTCGCAGCGGTGTGGCCAAGGAGTGGGTCGACGTCGTCGCCGCACGCAGCGCGCTCGACGAGGTCGGCGCCGCCGCCGCTGCGGTCGTCGAGCGCTCCACCGACGAGGTGCTGCGCCGGTTCGCCACGCGCATCGCCTGCTTCACCCGCGACGCGGCCGAGGTCCGCCGCGCCGAGGGGATGCTCGACTTCCACGACCTGCTCGTCCTCGCCCGTCGACTCGTGCGGACGAGCCCGAGTGCCCGGGCCGCGCTCCACGACCGCTACCGACGGCTCCTGCTCGACGAGTTCCAGGACACCGACCCGATCCAGATCGAGGTGGCCGTGCTCATCGCCGCCGCCGTCGACAGCGGCCCCGCCGACCGCCCCTGGTCGGAGGTGGCCACGGAGCCCGGGCGCCTGTTCTTCGTGGGCGACCCCAAGCAGTCCATCTACCGGTTCCGACGGGCCGACATCGGCCTCTTCCTCGACGCCCGGGACGCCTTCGGTGGCGCGGCCCCCGTCCCCCTGCACCAGAGCTTCCGCACGGTGGCGCCGATCCTCGACTGGGTCAACCACGTCTTCGGCCAGCTGATGGCGGACGAGGTCCCCCGCGCCCAGGCCCGCTACCAACCGCTCCAGGCCCACCGCACCGGGCACCCCTGCGACCACAGGGTCGTCCTCCTGGGCGGTGAGACCAAGGCCCTCGCCGGTGAGCTCAGGGAGCAGGAGGCACGAGCGGTGGCCGAGGCGATCGCCACCATCAGGGACGACCCCGCCGCCTGGCTGGTCCAGGACGAGCGGACCAAGGCATGGCGCGAGCCGAGGCTGTCCGACATCACCGTCCTGCTCCCGACCCGGACCTCCCTGCGCCAGCTCGAGGACGCGCTCGAGGCCGAGCAGATCCCCTCCCGCGTCGCCACCGGGACGCTCGTCTACGACACCCAGGAGGTGCGGGAGGTGCTCGACGCGCTGCGGGCGATCGACGACCCCGGTGACGCCATCGCCCTCGTGAGTGCGCTGCGCTCGCCCCTCTACGCCTGCTCCGACATGGACCTCTTCACGTTCCACGAGGCCGGTGGCCACTGGGACCTCCGGCGCCAGACCCCGACCGCCCTCCCGAGTGACCACCCCGTGGTGGCTGCCCTCGACCACCTGCGGTCGTTGTGGGAGGTGCGGTGGTGGCACGACCCGAGCACCCTGCTCGACCGGCTCCTCCGGGACCGTCACGCGTTCTCGCTCGCGTTCTCGCACCGCAGGCCACGTGAGGTGTGGCGCCGGCTGCGCTTCCTCGTCGACCAGGCTCGCGCCTTCGAAGAGGCGGGAGGCGGGGGGCTGCGGCCCTTCCTCGCCTGGGCGGAGCTCCAGCGGGCGGAGGGCAGCCGGGTGCACGAGCCGCTGCACGCGGAGACCGACGACGACGCCGTCTCGATCCTCACCATCCACGGCGCCAAGGGCCTCGAGTTCCCGATCACGATCCTGAGCGGCGCCAGCACCCAGCTCGGCGGACGCCGCAACGGCGTGGCGGTGCTGTGGCAGGACGGATCCCCCGAGCTCAAGCTCAAGGCGGACACGAGCACGGAGCACTTCGCCCGCCTGGCCGACATCGAGGCGGAGATGGACGTCCACGAGCGGGCCCGTCTGCTCTACGTGGCCTGCACGCGGGCCCGGGACCACCTCATCGTCTCGACGTTCCACGCCCCCGGCAAGACGTCCTTCGGGCAGTGGCTCCACCACCTGTCGGGGGAGGAGGCGGAGGGCGGCTGGCGCAGGCTCCCCGCCCGCCACGCCCGAGATCGGGCCGAGGCACCGTGCAACCCTCCCCCCACGCCCGTCGACGACCGGGAGGGGTGGATCGCCGCACGGACCGCGCTGCTCGACCAGCGGGCTCGGACGACCTTCCTCTCCGCGACGGCCATCGCCCGCCAGGCCGCCGCCGACCAGGAGACGGTGGCGCGTGATGCGACGGGTGCCGCTTCGGCTGGTGACGACCGCGACGACCGAGCCGCGGGGCCCTGGCGTCGCGGCCGCGCCGGCACTGCCATCGGGCGTGCTGTCCACGCAACCCTGCAGCTCCACGACGGTGACCCCGCCACCATCGACGCCCTCGCCGCGCAGCACGCCCACCTCGAGGCCGTGCCCGAGGCGGCAGACACCATCGCCACCCTCGTCCGGTCGGCGCTCCGAGCACCGAGCGTCGTCGCCGCCGGCGCCGCCGAACGCAGCTGGCGCGAGCTCTACGTCGCCGCCCCCGTCGGCAACAGGGCGGTCGAGGGCTACATCGACCTGCTGTACGAGTCGCCGGAGGGCCTCGTCCTCGTCGACTACAAGACGGACACGATCTCCGGCCCGGCGGAGGCCGACCTCAAGGCGGCCCGGTACGGGCTCCAGACCGCCACCTACGCCCTCGCCCTCGAGGCGAGCACCGGGCTCGAGGTGGTCGCCGCCAACCTCGTGTTCTGCACGTCAGGGGCGCCGATCGAACGGCCGGTCCTCGACCTGGATGCCTTGAAGGACCAGGTGCGACGGCTCGTCGAGGACGGGACGGGCGCCCTCGCCGCGACCTGACGTCGGCCCGAGGTGGACGAAGACGCCCGGCGGATCAGTACTTCACGTTGAGCGGCAACCCGGCCTGGACCTCGGCGTGGTCGGGGCCCGGCCCCCGGTCGTCGTTCTGGTCGATCTCGGAGCGGGTGAGCAGCAGCCCGCCTGCCATGACGACGCCGTACACGGTGATGGCGAACACGATCGAGCCGACGATGAAGAGCACGCTCTCGCTCATCGGTCCACCTCGACCCGCTGGAGGCGGACGGCTCCCTCGACCGGTGCGAGCAGCAGCGTGCCGAGCGAGTGGATGGAGGGGACCCACAGGCCCACGAAGATGCCGGCGGTCGTGTTGTCCGCCACGAAGTAGAGCCAGACGGAGAACAGGAACGACAGGAAGCCTGCGATGAGGAAGGGGATCTTGACCCGGACGGACTGCGGCATGGGAGGACCTTTCTGGAGAGGATGGTCTCCCTACTCAACCCTCTTTAGTCTTATTTATTTCGGCGCGTCCCGCATCGTCGCGAGCGGCGCTCGCCGATCGCGTGCGGGGCGCCGACCCTGACCTCGACACCGGGGGACCAGAGCACGTGGGGCGGCCCGCCCGGCGGGGGGAGGCCGGCCGCACGCGTGAGGGTCTCGTCGCCGTCGACCAGCGCCGCCCGGTGGAGGGGCCAGGGCCCGTGCTCGACGGCCGCCCACAGGGGCCTGCCCAGCAGCGTGGAGCCGAGCGCCCACCGGGCCGTGAGGAAGTGGTCGAGCGCGCCGAGAGAGCCCGGGTCGATCGCCTCCCCCACGCGCACGCGGAGGTCGCTCGTCGCACCACCCCTCGGCCAGCGCCGGCGTGAGCGGTAGCGCACCTCGTCGCCCTCCCGTGCGAGCGACATGCTCGACCAGGCGTACGGCAGCTGGTACGCCGTCCTGGCCACGAGTGCCGGAAGGAGCCTGCTCACGTCGAGGCTGGCGAACCAGACGCCGCGACGGCCCCGGCGGTCGACCACGTAGGTCCGGACGTTGGTCTCGGGGAAGGTCGAGAGGGGACCGAGGGGGGGCAGGCCCGGGATGCGCACCCGCTCCATGCGGAAGGGGATGACGCCCACCCATGCGGCGCCGTCGAAGGTGTCGACGCGGTACGGCGCCGGCAGCAGCGCCTGCACCACGGCCGGGTCGTAGCGCCAGTGGATCGACGCGAGGTCCCGCCACCCCTGCAGCATCACCGGCCGGCGCACGCGGCTGGTGGCCGCGACGGAGACCGGCTCGACGTCGAGCTCGCCCGCCGGGGGGGACCCGTGCACCGTCGGGCCTGCGTGGGGCGACGTGGTGGTCGTCATGGCCCTGACGACCCTCCCGGTCGCCTGGCCGCCGGGGAGCTCGCCCGGGCCTCCAGGCGGAGCTCCTCGAGCGTCCGCCCCGGGGCCCCGACGATGGTCGGGACGCCGCTGCTCCGGAGCCGCTGGGAGGTCTCCACCGCGACCTCCTCGACCAACGGGTTCGTGACGCTCAGCACGACGAGGTCGGCCCCGGCGTCGCCCGCGAAGCGGACGACCTCCGCCGGGGGCACGTCGCTCCCCAGGTGCTCGACGTGCCAGCGGTCCTCCCGCAGCGTCGCAGCCGCCATCGTCGTCGGCAGCGCGTGGTGGTCCCCGCTCAGGGCCGCGACGACGGCCCTCCCCCGCCGACGACCCCTCGGGTTGGGTGCGAGCTGGCCGATGAGGCGCTCGACGATCGCCGTCGCCCGGTGCTCCTCGGCGATGGTCACCGTGCCGGCCACCCAGCCCTCGCCGATCGACCGCAGGGCCGGGACGAACAGGTTGGTGATGATGTCGGAGACCGGCACACCTCGGTCTGCCAGCTCGACCACCTGGGTCCGGGCCTCGTGCTCCTCGCCCCGCAGCAGGTGCTGCCCCAGGCGCTCGGCCAACCGGCCCCACCGAGGCGCCGCCGGACGCCGCTCCTGACGTGGCTCGTCGCGTTGACGGGCGAAGCGGTCGAGGTCGGCACGGTCGATCCGGTACCGGCCTCGCACGACCACCGCCGGGAGAGAGCCGGCGCGCACCCACTGGTAGGCGGTCTGGTAGTGCACGCCGAGGCGCTCCGCCGCCGACCGGAGGTCGACGTGGTCGCCGGCTCCATCGGATCCGCCGGTTGCCACACCACCACGGTACCGCCGGCCCACGAAATTCAGACTAACTGGGGCTCAAGAACAGGCGGCGCTGCCTCTCAGCCTGGCACTCGGCCCCGCCGTCAGGGCGATCCGGCTCCGGGGACCTCCACGTCGAAGGCCACGATCGCCGCCGACCTCCGCTTCATGGCGGCGCCCGAGAAGCTCTCGGCCCGGCACACGAAGAGCGTCGTGCCGCTCGCACCGCCGAGGGCGCAGGCATAGGCGCCGAACGGGCCGACGTCGACCTCGTCGACCACCTCCCCGCCCTCCCGCACCCGCAGGCACGACGACGACGCTGCGTCGGCCACCCAGATGGCTCCCTCTGCATCGAGGCAGATGCCGTCGGGCGAGCGGCCGGGGAGCGCGGCCCACGTCCGTCGACCCGAGAGGGACCCGTCCTCGGCGACGTCGAAGGCGGTGAGCCGGTTCCCGAACGTCTCGGCCACGACGAGCGTGCTCCCGCCCTCGGTCACCACCGACCCGTTCGGGAACAGCACCTCGTCGTCCACCACGGCGGCACGCCCGTCCGATCGCACGAGGACGACCTCGGCGGGCACCACCTCCAGCGGGCGGGCGGTGAGGTCGAAGCCCGGGTTGCCCACGTAGGCGTTGCCGCCCGGCGCCACCACCATGTCGTTGCAGTCGTGGCGCACGAGCGCCGAGAGGTCGGCGTGCACCACGAGCTCGTCGTCCTCGAGGCGCAGGACGCTGCGCCGTGCCATCGAGACCACCAGCAGCTGGCCTCCCGGCAGCCACCCGAGCCCCGAGGGCCGGCCCGGCACCTCCACCACGACCTCGGGGGTCCCGCCGTCGGGGTCGACGGCCAGCACGAGACCGGCACCCATGTCCGAGAACCAGAGCCGCCCCTCGTGCCAGCGCGGACCCTCGGCGAAGGCGAGCCCGGCTGCGATGGTCCTCGTGTCGCGGGTCACCGTCGCAGTCTGACCTGCGCGACGCTTGCCGGGGAGGAGCGCACATGGGTGACGTCCACGAGGTGGTGCGGCAGGAGGTCAGGGCCTGGTTGCGCGAGCACTGGGACCCTGACCTCCCGCTCGCCGAGTGGCGGTCGCTGCTGGCGGACGCCGGCTGGGGCTGCCCGTCGTGGCCCGTCCACGCCTACGGGCGCGGCCTCGACGCAGCCGTCGCCGGCGTCGTCGGGGAGGAGCTGGCCCGAGCAGGCGCCGTGGGGCCTCCCGCCGGGTCGGCGATGGCGCTCGCGGCGCCGACCATCCTCGAGCACGGGAGCACCGCGCTGCAGCAGCGCCTGCTCCGACCGATCGCGACCGGCGAGCACACCTGGTGCCAGCTCTTCAGCGAGCCCGGCAACGGCTCCGACGTCGCCGGGCTCACCACCAGAGCAGATCGGGACGGCGACGAGTGGGTCGTCTCCGGGCAGAAGCTGTGGACCACGGGCGCCCACACGGCCGCCTACGGCATGCTGCTCGCGAGGACGGACTGGGACGCACCCAAGCACCGGGGCATCACGTGGTTCGCCCTCCCCATGCGGCAGCCGGGCGTGGAGGTGCGCTCGGTGCGCCAGATGAACGGCTACGCCTCGTTCAACGAGGTGTTCCTCACCGACGCGCGGGTGCCGCACGACCACGTCGTCGGAGCGGTCGGGGGCGGCTGGACGGTGGCGCTCACCACCCTCGCCCACGAGCGGGGACTGGCGCCGGCGCGCGCCGCCGCCGGGCGGGGTGGGCCCGTGGGGAGGACGGCTCGGGAGGCCGCCGCCGAGGCCGAGGCCTACGCCCGGACCTACGTCTGGTACCCGCAGCGGGCGGGCCGGCCCGACCTCGTCGCCACCCGTGCGTCCGAGACCGGCTCGGCGAGCGACCCGGTGGTCCGCCAGCACGTCGCTGCCGTCACGGCACGGGAGCGTGTGGCCCGCTGGAGCGCCGACCGGGCGCGGGCCGCCCGCGCCCAGGGCCGCGCCCCCGGGCCGGAGGGGTCCCTCGCGAAGCTGGCGGCCAGCGGGGTCGCGCGGGCCTCGGCCGTCGCCCACACCGCCACGACGGGGGCGAACGCCATGCTCGCCGGACCGGCCTCCGCCGCGGGCGGCACCGTGGCCGAGATCCTGGTGTCGGTCCCAGCGGTCTCCATCGCCGGCGGCACCGACGAGATCCAGCGCACGATCATCGGGGAGCGGGTGCTGGGCCTGCCCCGGGAGCCGCAGCCCGAGGCGAAGCTGCCGTTCCGGGAGGTCCGCACGAACGCGGGACGGCCCGGAGCCGCACCGCGGGCTCCTGACGAGCAGCCGGCAGGTACGAGGGCGGCACCTCGACCAGCCGTGGTCGAGGTCGACGAGCGAGGAGCGGACCGGTGAGCGTCGGTGCATGGGTCGATGGCCAGGTCGGGGTGGTCGAGCTGCAGCGGCCGCCGCACAACTTCTTCGACGCCCCCATGATCGAGGCGGTGGCCGACGAGCTCGAGCGCTTCGACGCCGACCTCACGATCGGGGCGGTGGCGCTGTGCGCGCAGGGCCGCTCCTTCTGCGCCGGCGCCGACTTCACCGACCGCAGCCGAGCCGGGCTGGGTGGCGACAGCACGTCGCGCCTCTACGCGGCGGCGGTCCGCATCGTGTCGGTCGGGGTGCCGGTGGTCGCCGCCGTGCACGGCCCCGCCGTCGGCGGCGGGCTCGGGTTGGCCATGACGGCCAACCTCCGCGTCACCTGTCCCGAGGCGCGCTTCAGCGCGAACTTCGTGAAGCTGGGCATCCACCAGGGCTTCGGCCTGAGCGTGACCCTCCCCGAGCTGCTCGGGCCGGCGAAGGCGTCGCTCGTCCTGCTCACCGGCCGGCGCTTCTCCGGCACGGAGGCTGCGGCCCTCGGCCTCGCGGACGCCTGCGTCGACGCGCCGTCGGTCCGCTCGGCGGCGATGGACCTGGCCGCCGAGATCGGCTCCGGCGCACCGCTCGCGCTGCGCGCCGTGAACCGGACGCTGCGGGCCGGGCTCGCCGACCGCGTGGCAGCGGCGACCGCGCACGAGGCTGCCGAGCAGTCGCGGCTCGGCGCCACGGCGGATGCCAGCGAGGGCATGCGGGCGGTGGCGGAGCGCCGTCCGGGCAGGTTCACCGGCCGCTGAGGGGCGGGGTCAGGGCAGGAAGCCGAGGACGTCGACGATCCGGCGTCCGAGCTCGACGTCGCCGCGGATCACCACGTCGTCCGGCGCGTCGGTCCGGCCGCCGACGAGCGCCGCGAAGGTCGTCGACGGCATCACCAGCTCCACCGTCCACGTGTCCGTCGCCTCGGCCGCCCGCCCCCGCCCGCCGACCACCTCGACGGCGCTGCGGTGCACGCCGTCGACCTCGATCACGACGACCGAGCCGTCAGGCGCACCCGCCCGCTTCGCGACGATGATCGGCAGGAAGCCTGCCAGGTGCCCCACCGCCTCCTCGACAGCCGGCCCCCGGTCGTGTCCGGGTCGGTCGAGCGCTCGACGGATGTCCTGCTCGTGGGCCCAGGTGTCCATCACCCGCAGCCGGAGCATCGTGGCGACGGTCCCCGGGCCCGCCGGCGTCACCACCTCGTCGGAGAGGTCGACGTCGGTGAGGCGGCGGAGCTGGGCCGCCCGGGCAGCGGTGACCTCCTCGAGCTCGGCCAGGATCTCCGCACCTGCCCGTCCCCGCCGGTGCTCCACACCCGACTCGTTGCTCTCACCCAGAGCGTTCCTCAGGTGCGCCCCGACGGCGCCCCGCCCAGGTGGTGCCGGTCGACCCAGGGCCCGCGACTCGTAGTCGACCAGGTGCGACACGTTGTCCTGGACCGACCAGCCGGGACAGCCGGTCGGCCGCTTCCACTCCTCCTCGGTCAGCCCGGCGCACAGCTCGGTCAGCGAGCGCCAGAGGTGCTCCAGGTGGTCGATGGAAGGCGACGCGCTCGACGGCACGCCCGGGTTCTACCACCGATGGCCGGACCGCCCTCCGCCTGCGCCGCCGACCTCAGGCCCGTGAGAGCTCCTCTCGCACCTGGGGAGCGACCTTGGTGGCGTAGAGCTCGATGCTGCTCATCATGTTCTCGTGGGGCAGCGTGCCGGCGCTGTACTTGAGGTCGAACCGGGAGAGCCCCAGGCCCTTCGCCACCCGGACGATCTTGGTGGCCACCGTCTCCGGTGAGCCGACGAAGAGCGCGCCGTCCGGACCCGCGGCCTCGTCGAACTGCTCCCTCGTCATCGGAGGCCAGCCCCGCTCGCGCCCGATGCGGGCGAAGAGCGCGGCATGGTGGGGCCACAGCTCGTCGCGAGCCTGCTCGTCGGTGCCGGCGACGTACCCGGGGCTGTGGGCGCCGACCGGCTGGATGGGCGTGCCGAGCTGCTCGAGCGCCCGGTGGTAGAGGGCGACGAGCGGCTCGAAGCGGAGGGGCTGGCCGCCGATGATGGCCAGCATCAGCGGGAGGCCGTACCGGGCGGCCCGCACCACCGACTCGGGGCTCCCGCCGACGCCCACCCACGTCCGCAGCGACCCCGACGCGGTCCCGGGGACGACGTGCTGGCCGTGGAGGGGCGCCCTCGTCGTCCCCGACCACTCGATCGGTCCCTCCTGCCGGAGCGCGGCGAACAGGTCGAGCTTCTCCTCGAACAGCACCTCGTAGTCGTCGAGCTGGTAGCCGAAGAGCGGGAACGACTCCACGAAGGAGCCACGCCCCAGGATGACCTCCGCCCTCCCGTCCGAGACGGCGTCCAGGGTGGCGAAGCGCTGGAACACCCGCACCGGGTCGTCGGAGCTGAGGACGGTCACGGCCGACCCGAGGCGGATGCGCGACGTCCGCCCGGCGATGGCGGCGAGCACCACCTCGGGGGCCGAGACGGCGAAGTCCGCCCGGTGGTGCTCCCCGACGCCGATGAAGTCGAGCCCGAGCTCGTCGGCCAGCACCGCCTCCTCGACGAGGTTGCGGATGACCTGCGGGTGCGGGAGGGGTCGACCACCGTGGTCCCCGGTGACGTCTCCGAAGGTGTCCAGTCCGAGCTCGAGCTCGTGTGCCATGCCGCTGCCCTCTTCCGTGGTCGTTCGTGCACCGTCAGGTCCGTCAACAAGTTGCACGCGCAACTTGTTCCGTCGGCGCGACGCCCCGAGGTCAGTCGAGCGGGTCGGTCGAACCGACGTCGGGCAGGTCGAGGTCGACGCCGCGAGCGGCCAGCTCCCCCTCGACGGCTGCACACACCGTCTCGATCACCGAGACCCGCGCCAGGCGCTTGTTGTCACCGGCGACGACGTGCCAGGGGGCCGAGGGGCGGTGGGTCCGCTCGAGCATCTCCTCCACGGCCTCCTCGTACTGCGGCCGCTTCTCCCGGTTGCGCCAGTCCTCGTCGGTCAGCTTCCAGGAGCGCAGCGGGTCCGTCCTGCGGTCCTCGAACCGCGCGAGCTGCTCCTCCTCCGACACGTGCATCCACAGCTTCACGAGGATCATCCCCTCGGCCGCCAGCGTCCGCTCGAACTCGACGATCTCGTCGTAGGCGCGGGACCACTGCTCGGTCGTGGCGAAGCCCTCCACCCGCTCGACGAGCACCCGCCCGTACCAGGAGCGGTCCAGCACCGCCATCCCGCCCCACCCCGGCAGCACGGGCCAGAACCGCCACAGGAAGTGGTGGCGCTTCTCGTCGTAGGTGGGGGCTGCGAACTGGGCGACCCGGACGTGGCGAGGGTCGAGCGGCGCCACGAGCCGCTTGATGGCCCCGCCCTTGCCGGACGCATCCCACCCCTCGAACACCACGCACAGGGGCGGCCCCAGCTTGTGCTCCCCGAGCTGGCCGCCGAGCAGCAACCGCAGGTGGAGGAGGCGGTGGCTGGCGGCCTCGAGGCGCTCCTCGGCCTGGTGCTTCGACAGCTTGGCGGACAGGTCGACCTCGGACAACCGGCTCATGCGCCAGCATCGCGCCGCCGGGCGTCGGCCGAAACCTGCCGTCGACCCAACCGGCGGTGATGGCGACGACGGGCGGTGCAGCAACCGCAGGCGTCCTGCGGGGTCAGCAGCCTCCTGGACGGGCGACCTCCGTCCGACCGTCCTCCGACCGGATCAGCAGGCGCACGCACCGGTCGGTGCCGCCCCACCCCGTCCGGAACCTGGCGCGGAGCTCACCCTGGTCGATGCCGGCGCCGGAGAGCTCCCCCTCGTCCCCGGCGAGGGCCCGGAGCGGTCCGTCGAGCTCGCCGACGCCCCAGCTCACCTGCTCCTCGAGGACGAACGCCTCCAGGTCGTCGATCTCGTCGACCGAGGCCCGCAGCCGGGTCGCCAGCACGGCTGCCCGATCGTCGGCTCGTCGGTCGGCGTACCAGCCGAAGGCGCTCCGTGGGACGACCAGGGCGAAGGCGACGACGAGGATGATGCGCATCCGTCGCCGACGGCCGGCTGCCTCCTCCTCGGACAGCCCCGGCTCCACGTCACCATCGTGCCCCACCCCCCACGACACCGCTCAGATCGGTCGGCGACCGTCACCGAGCCGGCGACAGCCGACGTGCGCCCCTTCGCCGTCGGACGCGCGTGGGAGGCAACAGGCCCACGAGGGGCCCCCGCCCCGTTGCCGGGGCGGGGGCCGACCGCTCAGCCGGCTGTTGCCGGTGGTGTGGCGACGCCGTCGTCTACGAGCGTGGCGAGCATGCGCACGAGGACCGTGGCCACCTGGTCGCGCTGCGCGCCGCTCTGGGGCTCGAACCGGGTGAGGGTGCGACCCCTCACCCAGCCGGCCGCGAAGGCGGCGTTGATGTTGACCTCGTGCACCGACCCGGTGTCGTCGACGAACGCGTTCCCGCCCGGCCGGAGGTCACCGAAGAACGCCTCGTAGGCCTGGACCATCAGGGTCGCAACCTGCCCCCGCGTGACCATCTGGGTGGGCCGGAACGTGCCGTCCCCGAAGCCGCGCACCAGGCCGAGCGCAGCGAGCTGGTTGATGCGGAGGTGGTGGGGCGAGTCGGTGTCGTCGGTGAAGGCGTCGGGCGGCGAAGCAGGAAGGGTCTCCCCTGCCGCCTCCAGCACCTTGGTCAGCATCGTCGCCACCGCACCCCTCGATGCAGCCACCTCGGGGGCGAAGCGCTCTGCCGAGACGCCGGAGACGACGTCCCACCACGAGAGGCACTCGATCGCCTCGCGGTGCACGGTGTCCTCCAGGTCGCCGAAGCCGGTGCCCGGCACCGAGGCGGGAGGGCAGGCCGACGCGCTGGCGGCGTCGCGGGCGATGTCGGGGTCGACCCGCACCACGCGGCCACCTCCGGGTCCGGCCAGACCCAGCGACACGTAGAGCAGCCCGTCGGGACCGACGGCCAACCCGGTGGGGACGCCGCCCAGCTGGGCTGCGTCGAGCAGGGTCTTGCGGGTCCCGTCCGGGCGCACCTGCACGACCTTGGGCACGGGGTCGCCCTCGAGCAGCGACCGCCGGGAGAGCTGTGCGACGTAGAGGTTCCCTGCCTCGTCGTAGGCGAGGTCCATGATGTGGGTGAAGCCGCTGAAGGCGACGGTCTCCTCACCGGACTCCGGCACCTCGAACACGTCGGCCCCGCCGGCGGGGAACGGGAAGCCCGTCAGCTCGCCGACGTGCAGCGTGCCGTCGGGCGCCGCCGTCACGGTGGTCGGCACCGACTGGGACGGGATCACGGTCCCCGGAGGGGCGCCGATGAAGGGCGGCGCGGGGGCCTCGGTGACCGGGAAGACGCTGACGAGCTCCACTGCGTCGGCTCCTGCCCTGACCAAGGTGTTGCCGCCGGCGTCGACCACGTACAGCTCGTCCCCGACGAGCTCGGCGCCGAAGGGGTTGCTGTCGCCTCCCTCGCCGACGGACTCGGAGCCGGGCTGTTCGGCGTCGGGGTCCTCGGCGGCCTCGAAGGCGGCCAGGTCGGCGTAGACGGTGGTGTCACCCGTGTCCGGCGCCGCTCGCAGGACTGTGCCCAGGCCGGCGGCGTCGGGTCCGAACGCAGCCCTGCTCGTGACGTTGCCACCGAGGCCGACCGTCACCAGCAGCGAGCCGTCGGCGCCCACCACCACGTCGGACGGACCGGTCGCGCCCTCGTCACCAGCGATCGACGGCAGGCCCTCGAGCACGCGCGACTGGGCCCCGTCACCGTCGACCACCCTGGTGACCGCACCGCTGGCGCCGAAGCAGACCGGCCCGGGGTCCCCGTCGGGGCCCTCGGTCTCATCGACGCAGGGGCCCTCCCCGCCTCGACCGGACTCGGCGACGTAGAGGTCGCCGTCGGGACCGAAGCTCAGCTTGTACGGGTCGTCCAGTCCTCGGGCGACGACCTCGGCGCGGCTCACGGCTCCGGCCGGCGCAGCCCATGGCACCGCTCCGACGCTGCAGACGACTGACAACGTCGCGATCCCGGCGACGACTCGACGCATGACGACCTCCTCGGTGGCTCGGCCGCACCTTCCCACCCGTCGACGCAGCCGTCAACGGTCACGCTCGGGCCGGGACGACAGGCCACGACAGCGGTCGGTGCTCCGGGGGCCGCTCGACCCGATCCGGCCGGGTTGGTGGCGGTCCGGGGTCCGGAGCTGCTGGAGGAGGCGCTCGTCGCGACCGCCCACCGGAGCCTCCGGGTGCGCATGCGAGCCTTCCGGCCGTCAGCGAGCAGAGAGGCGACCACCCGAGCCGGTGGGGTCAGCATTGGGTCGGGGCGGCGGCGACCCCGCCGACCCGACGCTGCGCCCTTCTCCGAACCGCCTTAAGGCTCAGCGGACGGTGACCCCGTGGGCTCGCATGGCGCTCTTGACCGCCCTCGCACTCGCTTCCATCCCATCGCGGTTCGGGTGCACCGGGAACGCGTCTGCGCCCGGGGCCACCGGCTCCACCCAACGGACCGTTGGCGGCTCGCAGGCGTCGCGGCCGATGCTTGGTGTGTAGGTGTCCACGTACGCCTCACCGTGCGACACGGCGACGTACTGGATCGTGGCGTTGAGGCGCTTCTCCACCTCGTCCCTGAGGAAGGCGACGTCGCCCTCGGCCACGGGCAACGTCGCCTGACAGGCCACGAAGTTCTCGGTCGTCTCGGGCAGGATCGCCGGGTAGCCGACCACGAACACCTTGGCCCTCGGCGATTTGGCGTCGATGCGATCGAGCACGTCGTCGAGCTTGGGGGCCAGCTGGGCGATGCGACCGCCGATCTGGTCGACGCCGCCGCTGTTGTAGAAGTCCCGGCACGGGGACCCCTTCGGCTGCAGGAGGAAGCTCTCACCGCACTGGGTGGCGATCTCGGTGAAGCCGATGTCGTTGCCACCGATGCCGAGCGTGACGATCCTCGTGCTCGCGTCCAGGGCCTCGAGCTGTGCCGGATTGTCGGGGTCCGGTTTGACGTCCTGCGGCGCCGTCATGTCCTTCGTCTGAGCGCCGCTGCAGCTCACGTCCCGGAAGGCGGGAGGGGCGAGGAAGGGCGCGATGAGGTGCGGGTAGTTCACGGTGGAGCTGAAGCAGCCAGGGAAGGCTGCGTCCTGCGGCATGATGGCCGGTCCTGCGGTGAAGGAGTCCCCGAGGGCCACGTAGCTGTCCGGCGGCGGGTCGCAGGCTGTGAGGCCGAGAGCGGCTGCCGCCGCCAGGACCACTGGGACGGCGTGCGACCGCACGCGTGAAGTGAACGACATCGAGGACCCCCTGGAGCTCGTCATCACCACTCTGCCCGATCCTCCGGCCATCGACCCCTCGGCCGGGCTGAGGCCCAGTCGCCCCGGGCGAGCGTCGGGTCGATGACGACGCCTCCCGCAGCGCCCGTCGAGGTCGACGCGCCGATCTGCCATGCGGTCGTCGCTGCGACGCCCCGGCCGTCCCGCCTCCGGTTCCGCCCTTGCGCCGAGCTCAGGCGTGGGGGGTGACGAGGGCCTTGTCGCCGGTCGCCATCTGCCCGTAGCGCCTCACCATCGCAGGGTCGACCACGTCCGCCAACGACAGTTGCATGCCGTACGAGCTGGCGAACGTGGTGGTGATCTCGTCGGCCACCCGCTGCCGAAGGCGGTCCGCCCCCTCCTGGCCGAGCTTCGCCAGGAAGGGGGTGAGCAGCCACCCGCCGAGCCCCCAGGCGAAGCCGAAGTCGCGCCGTAGCACCGTCGGGCCCCGATCGAGCCCGCCGTAGATGTACATCTGCTTGTGGGTGACGGAGCCGTAGCGGCTGAACTCGTCGACCTGCTCGCTCGCCACCTTCTCCATCCGGGAGAGGACCGTCCCGGCCAGCTCGCCGCCACCGATGGCGTCGAAGGCGATCGTGGCCCCGGTCGTGCGCAGCGCATCGGTGAGGTCGTCGACGAAGGAGGGCGCGCTCGAGTCGCACACGTGCTGCGCCCCCTGGGTCCGCAGGAGCTCGACCTGCGACGGCTTGCGCACCACGTTGACGAGCCCCACGCCCTCGGCCAGGCAGATCCGGTTGAGCATCTGGCCGAGGTTGGAGGCGCCGACGGTGTGCAGCAGCGCGGTGTGGCCCTCTGCCCGCATCGTCTCGACCATGCCGAGGGCGGTGAGCGGGTTCACGAACGCGGCCGCCGCGTCCTCCGGGCCGGTCCCCTCCGCCATGGGGAGGCACTGGGAGGCCGACACGGTCCGGTACTGGGCGTAGGCGTTGCCGGACAGGAAGCCGACCACCCGACCGAGCAGCGCCTGGGCCTGCGGTGAGGCTCCGGCGGCGACGACCGTGCCGCCACCCTCGTTGCCGGCCGGCATCGGCTTCCCGAGACGGCCGCCCTGGCCGAGCACGGCAGCGTGGGAGACCGGGACCCTGACGGCGGGGAGCCCGTCGCCTTCGACGGCGGTCGCGGCGCTCACGTCGCCCATGGCGAAGAGCATGCCGAGGTCCGACGGGTTGATCGGTGCGGCCTCGACGCGGACGACCACCTCGTCCTCACCCGGCGGGACCACCTCGGACTCGCGCACGTCGAGGGTCACCGTCCCGTCGTCGGTGAGCGTCGACCGGAGCTCCAGGCTCCTGGCGGGAAGGTTCGCATCGCTGTCGGTCATCGGAGGAGCCTCCCACCTCGCACCGACCGCTGCTCGCGGTGTCCGCTGTGGTGGTGGCAGCGGGACGACGCCCGGACGGTGCGGGCGAGCCGACCGCCGCGCACCGCGAGGTCTACCTTCACCACGTGCGCGAACCCCGTGGCGAGCGGCCGCACATGCCCGACTACGGCGTGGACGATGCGGCATGGTCGCCCCTGCCGTGGTCCTGGGCCGCCGAGCGCCTCGTCGGGTGCCGGAGCTTCTGGGTCGTCACCGCCTCGGCTGGAGGCCGGCCCCATGCGACGGCGGTGTGGGGGGTGTGGGACGACGGGGAGCTGCGCTTCGCCTTCTCGTGCGGGCCCCGCTCCCGCAAGGCCCGCAACCTCGGCGCCAACCCGCAGGTCGTCGTGATGGTCGACGGGACCGCCGAGTCCGTCTCGGTCGAGGGTGCGGCTGCGGTCGTGACCGGCGACGACCGAGCGGCGGTGTGGGTGCGGCGCTACCTCACCAAGTACCAGCCGATGTTCCCCCAGCTGACTGCCGAGTTCGTCCACCAGAACCTCATCGTCGAGGTCCAGCCGGCGCGCGCCTTCGGCATCATCGAGCGGGAGGAGGAGTTCTCCACCCGCGCCACCCGCTGGGTGTTCCCCTCCACGGGCGCACCTGGGGATCCCCCACCCTGAGCGAGCACCGGGACCGGTCCCGTCGGGCGTGCGGCAGGCGACGCCGCTCCCCCCGAGGGGCCGGTGCCCCACCAGCGGGTGGGTGGTCACGTAACCGATCGGTTACACTTCGGCGATGGACCTCTACGGCGCGCTCGCCGACCCCGTGCGCCGTCAGATCGTCGAGCTGCTGGCCCGCGGGCCCCTGAAGGCCGGTCAGGTCGCAGCTGCCTTCAGCCACATCAGCCGCCCGGCCGTCAGCCGCCACCTCCGCCTGCTGCGGGACGCCGGCCTCGTCGAGGCGGAGCTGGCGGGGCGGGAGCGGATCTACCGGATGGAGACCGCAGCGCTCAGCGAGATCGAGGGCTGGATCCTCAGGCTGCGGTCCTGGGACCGGCACCTCGACGCCCTGGAGACCGAGGTGCACCGGGCTCGTCGTGAGCGCGAGCGCCGAGTCGACCACGAGGGGATGGACGCCACGTCTGCCCCCACGAGCGAGGAGCAGAGCGCATGAGCACGTTCCCGAGCACCCCCACCGGTCGGGTCGTCACGACCGGCGCCGGCGCCCGGCTCGTCATCGAGCGCACCTTCAAGGCGTCGATCGAGGACGTGTGGGCCAGCCTGACCGAGCCCGACCGGCTGGCCCGCTGGTACGGGACGCTCGTCGGCGCGGCCCGTCCGGGCGAGACCGTGATGGTCACCATGACGGCCGAGGAGGACGCCGTGGCCGAGCCGGCGAGGATCCTGGCGTGCGACCCCCCGCACCGGTTCGTCGTCGAGGTCGGCGTGCAGGACCCGCCCTGGCACCTGTCGGTGGACCTGGTCGAGACCGAGGGTGTCACCACGATGACCTTCGTGCAGACCCTGACCGACGACGTCGACGTGAGCGACGTCGGCCCGGGTTGGGAGTTCTACGCGGACCGCCTGACTGCGGCCCTGAGCGGGGGCGTGATGCCCGACTGGGATGCCGACGGGTACCTCGACGAGCTCTCGCCCCACTACGCCCGGCAGCGTCCGTGACGCAGGCCGGACGACGTGAGGGACGAGCTGCGACGAAACCCGCGTGCCATCCGGGCCGGGGAGCAGGACACTCCTGCCCATCGCCTCCCTCCGACCGACCTCCGACGGGCTCGTCTCGATCCGTGCTCCCGAACCAGGTGATGCGGCGCTCCTGATCGCAGGCCGGGACGAGGTGTCCCGGCGCTTCCTGGGGCCGGGCGACGAAGAACCGAGGCCGACTGGGTGCATCGTCGTCGACGGCCGGCTGGTCGGCTGGGTCGACCACGACGTCGACCGGTCGTGGCTCGGACCAGGGGAGGTGAACGTCGGCTACAACGTCTTCGCTCCGGATCGGGGCAAGGGGTACGCCACGAGGGCCCTGCAGCTGCTCATGCACCACCTCGCGGTCGACACCGACCACCACACGGCGACGCTGCTCGTCAGCGCCGAGAACGAGCGCTCCCTGGCAGTCGCCTCACGGGCTCGGTTCGCACCCGCCGGTGACCTCGACGGCCACCCGTACCTCGAGCGAGCGGTCCCACCGCTGTCGTACGCGGACGGGGTGGTGACCATCCGCAGGCAACGGGCGGAGGACCTCGACGCCGACCTCGAGGCGAAGGACGACGAGCAGATCGACTGGCTGTGGCTGCCGGGGCAGCGGGCGGCGTGGGAGGCGATGTCGGGAGCCGACCGGCGCGCCCACGCCCTCCGAGGTCTGCTGGCGAACGCCGATGCCTTCCTGACCGGACCACGGTGGACCTTCGCCGTGGACACCGCCGACGCCCACGCCGTGGCGGCCGTGGAGTGCGACCTGGCGAACGTCCACGTGGCTCGGGGCGAGGCCAACATCTCCTACTGGTGCCACCCGGACCACCGGGGCAACGGCTACGTGAGCCGCGCCGTGCGCCTCGCCCTCGCGTTCCTGGCGGACCACACCGGCGCCCGGGAGGCGCACCTGCTCGTCGACGCGGAGAACCAAGCGTCGCTGCGGGTGGCGTCGGCGGTGGCCGCCCTCCCCGCCGGGCCGTTGCCCGGCGGGCGGGCTACAACGGGTCGATGAACCTCGATCTCCACGTGTGGCGCTTCGACTGGGCCGGGTCACCCGCCACCATCGGCGCCGGCGTCGGCTCGCTCGCCGAGCGGGCCGAGGCGATCGGCGTGCGCACGCTCTCGTTCATGGACCACTTCTTCCAGATGGAGGCCATGGCTCCGGCGGAGCACCCGATGCTGGAGGGCTACACCGCCCTCGGGTACGTCGCAGGCCGCACGGAGCGGCTGCGGCTCCGGCTGCTCGTCACGGGCGTGACCTACCGCCACCCCGGGCTGCTGGCCAAGACGGTGACCACCCTCGACGTCCTGTCCGCCGGACGGGCCGAGCTGGGCATCGGCGCAGCGTGGTACGAGCGGGAGCACCGGGCGCTCGGGGTGCCGTTCCCCCCCGTGGCCGAACGCTTCGAGCGGCTCGAGGAGACCCTCCAGATCTGCCTGCAGATGTGGAGCGACGACGACGGCCCGTTCGACGGCCGCCACTACCAGCTCGCGGAGACGCTGTGCCGGCCCCAGCCGGTGAGCTCCCCCCGGCCCCGCATCCTCATCGGAGGGAGCGGGGAGAGGAAGACGCTGCGCCTGGTGGCGCAGTACGCCGACGCCTGCAACATCTTCGGGGGGCCGGAGGTGGTCGGGCAGAAGGTGGAGGTGCTGCGCCGCCACTGCGACGACCTCGGCCGGGACCCCGACGAGATCGAGGTCACGGCGATGTTCAACGACGCCCCTCCCGGGACGACGGTGGCGCAGATCGTCGAGGGCGCGCAGCGGCTGGCCGACGTCGGCGTGACGAGCATCGTGACGGCACCCGTCGGGGACGACCCGGGAGCGTGGCTCGAGGCGACCTTCGGCCCGGCGATGGAGGAGCTGGCCGGCATCGAGCCCTCCCGTCGCTGACGGCGGTTCGTCGGGCCCGGCCCCGTGCGCCGCAGCCCCGGTGCCGGTCGCACGGCCTCGACGTCGCAGCCCCCCGGATCCCGACGGCAGGACCGTCAGCTGTCATCGGCGCCCGCTCGGGGGCCCGCCAGCCCCGCCACGAGCGGGACGACGTCCGCTGTCCCGCATGGCGGGGCCGGACCACCGGCCCGGGGAGCCGTGCAGCTCAGGTGGTGCTCGGCCGGTAGGTGCAGATGTGGACGCCGGTTGCGCTCGCCGAGGTGGCCACCAGCTCCAGAGGCCGGGACCGGCCGTCGTCCGGGAACAACCGCTTGCCGCCGCCGAGCACCACCGGCTCGATCATCAAGCGGTACTCGTCGACGAGGTCGTTGGCGATGAGGTCGCGCGCCAGTGTCGGGCTCCCCATCACCTGGATGTCCCCACCACCCTGCTCTCGGACCCGGCCGACGGCCCCCATGACGTCGTCCGCCGGCAACAGCTCGGTGTTCGCCCACCGGAGATCGCTCTCCGAGAGCGTCCTGGAGGCCACGTACTTCTTGAGCTCGTTCATCCGGTCGGCGAAGGGGTCGCCGGCCCGCTCCGGCCACGCCGCCGCCATGGTCTCCCACGTGCGGCGGCCGAACAGCAGGGCGTCCGTCCCCCCCATCACCTCGTCGAGGACGGGCCCCATGGCCTCGGGGTCGAAGTAGGGCATCGACCAGCCGCCGTGGGCGAAGCCGCCGTCGGTGTCCTCGTCGGGCCCGCCGGGGGCCTGCACGACACCATCGAGGCTCATGA
>CADCSY010000047.1 GCA_902805555.1 uncultured Acidimicrobiales bacterium
GGCGGCCTCGAGCGGGCCGGCCGGGCCGATCTGGAACTCCCACTGCCCCATCATGACCTCGGCGTTCGTCCCCGAGATGGCGAGCCCGGCGGCCATGCAGGCGTCGGAGTGGGCCTCGACGACGTCCCGACCGAAGATCTCGTCCGACCCGACGCCGCAGTAGTACGGCCCCTGGGGGCCGGGGAACCCGCCGATCGGCCAGCCGAGCGGCCGGCCGTCCTGCAGGAAGGTGTACTCCTGCTCGATGCCGAACCACGGCTCCTGGGAGGCGAAGCGCTCCGCCACCTCGGCGCACGCCGCCCGGGTGTTGCTCGGGTGCGGGGTCATGTCGGTGAGCAGGACCTCGCACATGACGAGCCGGTTGTCGCCGCCCCGGATCGGGTCCGGGCAGTCGTACACCGGGCGCAGCACGCAGTCCGACGCCTTGCCGGGCGCCTGGTTGGTGCTCGACCCGTCGAAGCCCCAGAGCCCGAGCTCCTCGCCGTCGTTGAAGATCTTGACCTTCGACCGGAGCTTGGCGGTCGGCTCGGTGCCGTCGATCCAGATGTACTCAGCCTTGTAAGCCACGTCAGTCCTTTGTCGTCGGGTGGTGCGGGCGTCGGGTGTGCCTGCAGGTCGATCCGGGTGCCGCGGTGCGGGGCGCCGCCGTCGGCGCGACGGAGGCGGGCGCAGCACGTGCACGCTCGCAGTGAGCCGTTTCCCGCTCGTTGCCCCACTGTGAACGGTAGATGAACTGGCTCCGGCCGGCCGGAGGCCGGCGGAGGGGAGGTGCGATGATGACGCCCGACGGCGAAGGAGAGGACCGCGTGGAGCGCCAGCAGGAGTACGTGCTGAGGACGGTGGAGGAGCGGGGGATCCGCTTCGTGCAGCTGTGGTTCACCGACGTGCTGGGTGCGCCGAAGGGCTTCGCCATCACCCCCGCAGAGCTCGAGAACGCGCTGCAGGAGGGCATGACCTTCGACGGCTCCGCCATCGACGGCCTGAGCCGTGTGCAGGAGAGCGACGTCCTCGCCCGGCCCGACCCGAAGACCTTCCAGATCCTGCCCCTGTCCGGAGGGTCGGCCGAGCCCACGGCCCGCGTCTTCTGCGACATCACCGACCTCGACGGCACCCCCCACGGCGGCGACCCCCGCAACGTCCTGCGCCGCGGCCTCGACCGGGCGAAGGAGCGGGGGTTCACGTTCTACGCCGCTCCCGAGGTGGAGTGGTTCTACTTCGCCGACGACGACCCGACCGGCCCGCCCCGCCCCCTCGACCGGGGTGGGTACTTCGACCTGACCGTGGCCGACCTCGCCTCGGACATGCGCCGCCAGACGGTGCTCACGCTCGAG
>CADCSY010000048.1 GCA_902805555.1 uncultured Acidimicrobiales bacterium
GCTGAGGCCGTGGAGGGGGGCCGGCGGCCCCGGGGGGCTATCGTGGGAGCACACGCGCAGAGGGCAGTAGCTCAACTGGCAGAGCATCGGTCTCCAAAACCGACGGTTGGGGGTTCGAGTCCCTCCTGCCCTGCTCCTCATGCGGGGTGGGCCCCTCCGCTCCAGGAACCGACCAGCACGGGTGAACACACATGTCGATGAACCGAGAGACCAAGCGCATGCTCCAGCGCCAAGGGGAGCTCGGACCCGATGGCGAGCCCGTCAGGACGAAGCCGCAGCAGCAGGCCAGGCCCACCGGGGGCGCCCCGAAGGAGCAGCGCACCGCGCCCAAGCAGTACGTGCGGGAGGTCAGGGGCGAGCTGCGCAAGGTCGCCTGGCCCACCCGCCAGGAGGTGGTCCGCTACTCGATCATCGTCCTGCTGACCATCGTGATCCTGACCACCATGATCTTCGCCCTCGACTACATCTTCGCCAAGGGCGTCTTCTTCCTCTTCGATTCGTGAGCGTGATGTCTGACAACCCAGCAAGTGACGAGCCCGGCGCACCGACGGGCGCCCCCGCCCCCGGAGGCGGCGCCGAGGATCTCGAGACGGTCGACCGCGCCGGCGCCGGCGTGAGCGCCGGAGACGACGACGCCCCCGTGTCGGTGGGTGACACCGAGGCGCCCGGGCCCGGCGGTGAGGTCGAGGACCTCGAGACCGTCAGCCGCGTCGGCCAGCTCGACCTCGACACGACTGCAGACGATGCAGCGGACGAGGAGGTCGTCGACGCCGAGGACCTCCTCCTCGAGGAGCCCCGACCCCCCAAGGTCAGCCCCTACGACAAGCCCGGCAGCTGGTACGTGGTGCACACGCAGTCCGGCTACGAGAACAAGGTCAAGAGCAACCTGCTGAGCCGCATCGCGTCGATGAACATGGAGGAGACGATCTTCGAGGTCGCCATCCCCATGGAGGACGTCGTCGAGTTCAAGAACGGCAAGAAGGTCGTCGTCTCGAAGAAGGTGTACCCGGGCTACCTCTACGTCCGGTGCTTCCTCGAGGACCCGTCCTGGGACGTGATCCGCAACACGCCCGGGGTGACCGGCTTCGTCGGCTCGGGCACCACGCCCGTCCCGCTCAGCCGCAAGGACGTCGAGGGAGCGCTCTCCGAGCCCGACGAGGACGACATCGACACGCCGGCCCGTCGCCAGAAGCCGAAGATGGAGTACGAGGTGGGCGAGAGCGTCCGCGTCAAGCAGGGCCCCTTCGCCGACTTCTCCGGCCAGATCGCCGAGATCAACGCCGACCAGCTGAAGGTGAAGGTGCTCGTCAACATCTTCGGTCGGGAGACGCCTGTCGAGCTCGAGTTCGCCGAGGTCGCCAAGCTCTAGCCCGGGGGCCGCCGGGGCGTGCGAGTTGCCCCGGCGCCCGCAGGCCGCCACACTCGACGGTCCGCCCGTGCGCGCCGGGCTCGTGCCGGCACGGCGCACCAGCGGGCGCGTCCACCCGAGACGTCCACGAAGAAGCATTCCCGAGAAGCGTCCACGAAGAAGAAGAGAGAGCAGGCTCACCATGGCCAAGAAGAGGGTCAAGGCCATCGTCAAGATCCAGATCCCCGCCGGCGCAGCGACGCCCGCGCCCCCGGTCGGCACGGCGCTCGGCCCGCACGGCGTCGCCATCATGGACTTCTGCAAGGCCTACAACGCCGCCACCGAGGCGCAGCGCGGCACGATCGTCCCCGTCGAGATCACGATCTTCGAGGACCGCTCGTTCACCTTCATCACCAAGACGCCGCCCACGCCGGTGCTCATCCGTGACGCCGTGGGCATCGCCAAGGGGGCCACCAGCCCCGGCAAGGACCAGGCCGGGGTCCTCACCCAGGAGCAGCTGACGGCGATCGCCGAGACGAAGCTGCCCGACCTGAACGCGAACGACCTCGACGCAGCCCGGCTGCAGGTCGCAGGCACCGCCCGCTCGATGGGCATCAAGGTCGCCGACTGACCCTCCCGGCCCCACCGACCGGGACCGCACCACCGCAACCAGGCCGCCCCGGACCACCTCGCCGGGCGGCGACCACGACAGCACCGGCGATCCCGGTGCGGAGGGAGCCACCATGGCGCAAGGCAAGAAGTACCGTGACGCTGCCCGACGCTTCGACGGCCAGGCGCTCCACGCACCCGACGAGGCAATCGACATCGTGAAGAACCTGGCGTCAGCGGGGTTCGACGAGACCGTCGAGGTCGCCGTGCAGCTCGGCGTGGACCCCCGCAAGGCCGACCAGCAGGTGCGGGGCACGGTCGCGCTGCCTGCAGGGACCGGCAAGGACGTCCGCGTGGCGGTCTTCGCCTCCGGGGATGCGGCGGCCCAGGCCCGCGCCGCTGGCGCCGACCACGTGGGAGCGGAGGACCTGGTCGAGCAGGTGCGGGGCGGCATGCTCGACTTCGACGTCGCCATCGCCACCCCCGACCTCATGGCCCAGGTCGCGCAGCTCGGCCGCACGCTCGGCCCCCGGGGCCTGATGCCCAACCCGAAGACCGGCACGGTCACGATGGACGTCGGCAAGGCCGTCGGCGAGTTCAAGGGCGGGCGGGTCGAGTACCGCACCGAGCGCCAGGGCGCCAACGTCCACGTGCCCCTGGGCAGGGCCAGCTTCCCGGCCGAGGCGCTCGTCTCGAACTTCCGGGCGGTGCTCGACGAGCTGCAGCGGGTGAAGCCGGCCTCAGCGAAGGGCCGCTACCTCAAGCGCATCAGCGTGTCCTCGACGATGGGCCCGGGCGTCAAGGTCGACCCCGGTCGCCTCAAGCCCGAGGTGGCAGGGACCGCTGGTCGGTCGGCGTCGGCCTGACCCGCGGCCTGGCGGCGCTGCGCCCCCGCCGGTACGCTTCCGGCACAACTTGATCTGCTCGCCGCAGACATCTGGTGCGCCTCCGGGCGCCGAAGGGGCCCAGGCCCGCCCGACGAGGCGAACCGACGTCACCTTCGACGGGGTTCGTGCGATGCGCGCGAGCCCCGTCCCCGTCCGGCCTGCACCTTCCCCGAAGGTGCGGCCCGGGCACGAGAGGTGGCAATGAGCGACACCGAAGCGACCGACACCAGCCGTCCGCCTCGACCCGAGAAGGTCGCGATCGTCGACGAGGTCCGGACCCGGCTGGAGGCATCCTCCGCAGCCCTGCTCACCGAGTACCGGGGGCTGAAGGTGAGCGAGCTCGCCACGCTGCGCACCGCCCTGACCGCCGCCGGCGGCGACCTGAAGATCTACAAGAACACCCTCGTCCGCTTCGCGGTCCGGGACCTCGGCATCGATCTCGACGAGGCGATGCTCGTCGGGCCGACCGCCATCGCCTTCGTCGACGGGGACGCGGCTGCGGTGGCCAAGGCCCTGCGCGACTACGCGCGGACCAACCCGGCCCTGGTGGTCAAGGGCGGGGTCCTCGGGTCGAGCGCGCTCAGCGCCACCGAGGCACGGGCACTGGCCGACCTGCCGTCCCGAGAGGTGCTCCTCGCCCGCCTGGCCGGTGGGCTGGCGGCCCCGCTCGCCGGCTTCGCCGGGCTGCTCCAGGCCCTGCCCCGCAACCTGGCCTACGGCCTCAAGGCCCTCATCGAGAAGGGCGGGGATCCCGACGGCCAGGCACGCGCCGCCGGCTCGTCGGCAGCGAGCACCCCTGCCGCTGCGCCCGCCGGCGACGTTCCGGCAGCCGGGGCTGCGGACGAGCCCAGGGCCGACGCTGCGCCTGCGCCCGAGTTCGCCCCGGCTGCGGATGAGGCCGCCGCGGACGAGGTCGCGGCAGACGGCGGCGCCAGTGGTGCGCCCGAGTCCGTGGATGCTCCGGGTGTCGACGAGGTCCTTGCCGACGCCCGCGCCGAGGGCGCTCCTGCGACCGACCCCGCCTCCGACGCGGCGGGCGGACCGGGGTCGGACCTGGCCGACGACGCCTCGGGTGGGGCGGGTTCGCTCACGGAGGACGTCCTCGACGCCCCCGTCGGCGGCGCCTCCCCGGCTGCACTCGTCGAGGACGTGCCGGCGACCGGATCGTCGGCCGCCGCCGAGCCCCAGGCAGACGACCCCGCCGAGGGAGCTGCACCCATCGAGACCATCGACGCGGCACCCGCCGCCGAGGCCGAGACCACCGGAGCCGCACCCGCGGCCGAGGCCCAGACCGAGGGCGAGGCCGCACCGGCCGAGACCACTGACACGCCTGAGGAGGCGAGCTGACATGGCTACCAAGGAAGAGATCCTGGACGCGATCTCGAGCATGACCGTGCTCGAGCTGAGCGACCTGTTGAAGGACTTCGAGGAGAAGTTCGGCGTGACCGCCGCTGCTCCGGCAGCCGCGGCTGCACCGGCAGGCGGCGGCGGCGCCGCAGCCACCGAGGAGGTCGAGGAGCAGGACGAGTTCGACGTCGTCCTCACCGCCGCCGGCGACAAGAAGATCCAGGTCATCAAGGAGGTGCGCACGCTCACCAGCCTCGGCCTGAAGGAGGCCAAGGACCTGGTGGACGGCGCCCCGAAGGCCGTCCTCGAGAAGGTCTCGAAGGAGGACGCCGAGAAGGCCAGGACCGCGCTCGAGGGCGCCGGCGCCTCCGTCGAGGTCAAGTAGCCCAGCAGCACCAGGGGAGCCGGCCCGAGCGGGCCGGCTCCCCTTGCGCGTCCGGACCGCTGCCAACCCGTTCTGGCGGTTGGATCGGGTGCTGTGACCCCGATCGAGCCGCCAGTTCCCCGGGGTGGGGTAGGCGCCCCCTTCGTTCTGGCGGTTGGATCCGGTGTTGTGACCCCGATCGAGCCGCCAGTTCGCTGGGGTGGGGTGGGCACCGTTCGTTCTGGCGGTTGGATCGGGTGCTGTGACCCGGGGCGAGCCGCCAGTTCCCCGGGGTGGGGTAGGCGCCCCCTTCGTTCTGGCGGTTGGATCGGGTGCTGTGACCCGGATCGAGCCGCCACCGTCGGCAGCACCGCCTCGACCTGGCCGGCGAGCTCGTCGGCGGGCGTGTCGAGGACGGTCCCCCACACGCCCAGGACGACCTCCTGGCGGGGCCGCATGTTCGTGTGCAGGAGCTCCTGGCGCTCCACTGGCACGAGGTCGGGTCGTTGCGTGGCGAGGAAGCGGCCGAACGACTCTGCGAACCCGTCTCCTCGAAGCCCGTCAGCGAGAGGCTGGATCGCAGCGCGGAAGGCACCCGTGTCGAAGGTCTGGTCGACGTTCACGACCCCGCGTGCCGTCCCGGCGGTGGCAGCGAACGTCGCGATGAAGCCGCCGTAGCTGTGCCCCACCATGACCGGCGCTCCGAGGTCGAGGGCTCCGACCAGCTCGAGCAGCGCTCCCACCTGCGTGAACAGGTCGACGCCGTGCCCGATGGGTGAGTCGCCGTGGCCGAGCAGGTCGACGTTGATGCACCGGTGGCTGCGTTCGAGGCGCTCGACGACGGGGTCCCAGTGGTGTCTGTTCGCCGTGATGCCGTGGAGGAAGACGATCGGGTCGCCCCTGCCGACGTCGTCGTGTGCGAGCGGCTCCGCCACGGCCGGACCTCCTCGTTCGAGAGCGTAGGTCCCAGGGGAGCGGCCGTCAGGCTGCCAACGCCGCGCAGAGCAGCGCCCGGAGCTCGTGCACCACACCAACGGGATCGTCGACCAACCGCCGCCACGTGATCTGGAGCACGCGCCAACCGGCCAGCTCCAGCGCATTGGTCCGACGGCGGTCCGACTCCGCCGCCATGCGGCTCGTGTGCCACCGCCGGCTGTCGAGCTCGACGACCAGCCTGGCCGCCGGGAACAGGACGTCCACCCGCCCGATCCACCCCTCCCCGCCGACGTCGGCCTGCAGGACCATCTGGTCGTCGACACCTGCGGTGCGGGCGAGGTCCCGGAACCGAGCCTCGAGCTCCGAAGCCGGCGGGACGTAGCCGGGCAGGAGCTCGAGCGTCAGCGCCTTCAGCACGCCCGAGCCACGGCGGCCCCGGTGGCAGAGCTCGGCCACGGCCACGGCGAGGCCCTCCGGCGTCAGGATGCCGGCCCCGATGGCGTTGTCGATGGTCCGTTCCAGCCGCTGCGGCCGCTCGCTGGCGGCCAGCTCGACCATCAGCCGGGCGGGTGTCACGACGCGGACGCCCTGCTGCACGGCACGGTGGTGCGGCCTCAGGTGCCGGGTCTCGTGGAGGACGCCGAGCGGGGGGCGGTGGTCGCTCGGCCGGGGGACGAGCACCTCGGGGACCCGCATGCTGAACCCGGGCAGCGCCCACAGGGCGGCTGCCGACCTACCGGTCGCCAACGCGAGGTCACCTGCGTCGAGCACGGCGACCAGCAGGTGCTGCTGCCAGCTCCTGGGCACACCGGCGACCCGGAAGACGCGGCCTGTGGTCAGTTGCCACCTGCCGGCGCGCAACCGGTGCTCGATCATGTCCTCAGACGCGCCGAGGCCGAGGGCCTGGCTGCGGGTGATCAGCCCGTGCTGCCCCTCCGCCACTGCCGCCACCCGCCTGTCAACGTCATCTCGGACCATGCCGGGGAGCCTGGTGCGGAGGTGTGACAGCTCACCGCCGCCCTCGGTCACCGCCGGTTCTGGCGGCTCGATCGTGGGCCAGGGCCCGGGTCCAGCTGCCAGTTCGAAGGGATGACGAGGGCGTGCGCCC
>CADCSY010000049.1 GCA_902805555.1 uncultured Acidimicrobiales bacterium
GAAGGCGAAGGTGCCGCCGTCGGAGGCGACGAGCCAGTAGCCGTCGCCGGTGGGGGTGGGGGCCATGCCGACGAGGGGCCTGGCCAGGTCCGTCCCACCCGTCGACCCGTGGAACAGGGCGTCACCGAAGGCGAGGACGTCCTCGTCGTCGCCGGCCGCCTGCGCCGCCGCAGGTGCCGCCCAGCACAGAGCGCTCGCGAGCACCACCACCATGGCCTCGACCAGTCGGCGGGAAGCGGATCGAGCTCTCACAGGAGACCTCCGAGCGGCGTGCCCAGCAGCTGCGACTCCCTCAAGTGAACCACCACCGAGCCGTTCCGACCAGGGCCTTCCTCGTCATCAGCGGTTCGCATCGAGGTCCGATCCGTGGCAGACGACCTCCTCGCCGGGGGTGCAGGGCGGCCGCTCACGGCCTCCGAAGCGGTCCGCAGCGGGTTGGCCGCCTCCGGGTGCCGCTCCTAGGGTCGACGGCGCTGTCCATGGCTGCCGACGCAGGAGACCTCCCCCGTGACCACCCACGACCGACCCTTCGGCCGCTACCTCGAGGACTTCGAGGTCGGAGACATCTACAAGCACTGGCCCGGCAAGACGATCACCGAGTACGACGACCACCTCTTCTGCATGATCACCATGAACCACCACCCCCTGCACACCAACGCCTGGTTCGCCGAGAACGAGACCGTGCAGGGCAAGAACGTCGTGGTCGGGAACCTCGTCTACTCCCTGGTCCTGGGCATGAGCGTCCCCGACGTGAGCGGCGCAGCCATCGCCAACCTCGAGGTCGAGTCGCTCACCCACCAGCGGCCCACCTTCCACGGGGACACCATCTACGCAGAGACGAGGGTGCTCGCGGCGAAGGAGACCTCCAAGGGCGACCGGGGGATCGTGACGGTCGAGACGAAGGGGCTCAACCAGCGGGGTGAGGAGGTCTGCTACTTCCGCCGGAAGGTGATGGTGTGGAAGCGGGGTGCGGCCCCCGAGCGGGCCCGCCCCTACGGGGAGGACATCTGGGGCGACGGGCCGGACGAGGGCTGAGCATGCCCCGCCCGTGGGGCCGGCTGGTGGCGGTCGGGCTGCCACTTGCCCTGCTCGGGTTCGTCGCCCTCCTCGTCGTGGAGGTCCAGCTGGCGCGTGGCGGGACGCAGCTCGGGGGACCGCCACTCGACCTCGACGGTCGGGTGGGGCGGGACGCCGGACCCGGCCTGCGGGTGCTGTGGCTCGGGGACTCGACGGCCGCCGGCGTCGGCGTCGACGATCCGGCCGACGCGCTGCCGACCCTCGTCGCCGCCGCACTCGGGCGACCGGTGGAGCTCGAGGTGTCGGCCGTGAGCGGTGACCGGGTCGGCGACGTCGTCGACGACCAGCTGCCGGCGACCCATCGGGTGGAGGCCGACGCCGTCTTCGTGTCGGTCGGCGCGAACGACGTGACCCACCTGACCTCGCGTGAGGACTTCGCCGGGAGGTACCGGGCGCTCCTCGGTCGCCTTCCCCCGTCGGCCGAGGTGGTGCTGCTGGGCGTGCCCGACATGGGGGCGGTGCCGAGGCTGGCCCAGCCCCTGCGGGCCGTGGCCGGCTTCCGAGGTCGCGAGCTCGACGAGGTCGTCCGTGAGGTCGCAGCGGAGGCGGGCGCCACCTACGTCGGGATCGCCGCCGCCACCGGTCCCACCTTCCGGGTGGAGGCGGGCCGCATGTTCGCAGCCGACGAGTACCACCCGTCCGCTGCCGGCTACCGGCTCTGGGCCGACGCGGTGCTCGCCCGGGTCCCCTTCCTCGCCGAGCCCTGAGACCCCTCCCGTCCGCCGCCGATGGATGGTCGGCGTCAGCTCGAGCTCGGCGTCGGATGGCCCTGCCGCCCCGGCGGTAGCGTCCGTCCGATGGGCATCAACGAGACCGCCGCCGCCGGTTTCGGATCGGCTGCGGACGTCTACGAGCGGGGACGCCCGTCGTACCCCGAGGGCGTCGTCGGGCTGTTCTGCGACCAGCTCGGGATCGGACGGGGCACCACGGTCGTCGACCTGGCGGCCGGGACCGGCAAGCTCACGCGCCTGCTGGTCCCGACCGGTGCGACCGTCATCGCCGTCGAGCCCGTGGAGGCGATGCGGGCGCAGCTCGTGGCGCTGCTCCCCGACGTCGAGGCACTCGACGGGACGGCCGAGTCGATCCCGCTGCCCGACGCGTCGGCCGGGGCGGTCACCGTCGCGCAGGCCTTCCACTGGTTCGATCCCGAGCCGGCGCTGGCGGAGATCGCCCGCGTCCTGGAGCCGGATGGCGGTCTCGGCCTGGTGTGGAACGAGCGCGACGAGTCGGTGCCGTGGGTCGCCGAGCTCTCCACCCTGTTGGACTGGGGCGAGCGGCGCCCGTACCGCCGCGATCGCGACTGGGGGGCGGTCGTCGCTGCGAGCGGCCTCTTCACCACGATCCAGCACCGGCAGCTCTCGTACCAGCAGGAGCTCGACGTCGACACCCTCGTCGAGCGGGCGCTGTCGACGAGCTACATCGCGGCCAGGCCGGCGGAGCAGAACGTCGAGCTCGCCGACGCCGTCCGGGCGCTCGCCGACGGCTTCCCAGCCCGCTTCGAGCTCCCGTACGTGACCGACGTGCACTGGTGCCACCGGCGCTGACCCTGCAGGACGAGCTGCTGACCTGGGGCGAGTCGGTGCGTCGGGACCTGCCCTGGCGCCGGACCCGGGACCCGTGGGGCGTCCTCGTCAGCGAGCTCATGTTGCAGCAGACCCAGGTCCCGAGGGTCGTGCCGCGCTGGCAGGCGTTCCTGGACGAGTTCCCGACACCGGCAGCGTGCGCCGAGGCCCCGGTCGGCGACGTGCTGCGAGCCTGGCGGGGCCTCGGCTACAACCGGCGTGCCGTGAACCTCCACCGGGCGGCGACGGCCGTGGTCGAACGCCACGCCGGCCGACTCCCAGAGGACCTCGATGGCCTGCTCGCGCTGCCGGGGGTCGGGCCCTACACCGCTCGCGCCGTGCTGGTCTTCGCTCTCGAGCGCGACCTGGGTCTCGTCGACACCAACGCCGGGCGCTTCGTGGCCCGCGCCCTGGCCGGGCGGGCCGTCCCCCTCCGGGAGGCCCAGGCGCTCGCCGACGCCGCCGTCCCCGCCGGAGCAGGCTGGGCGTGGGGCCAAGCCGTGTTCGACCTCGGCGCAGCGGTCTGCGCCCGACGGACGCCCCGGTGCGGCTCGTGCCCGATCACGACCAGCTGCGCCTGGGCGCTCGCCGGCTGGCCGGCGCCCGACCCCGTCACCGGCTCCGGCGGCATCAGTGGCGTGCAGGCGGCCTTCGCCGGCTCGGACCGCCAGGGTCGCGGCCGGCTCGTCGACGTGCTGCGGAGCGGCCCCGTGCCGCACGAGCCGCTGTCCTTGGCTGCGGCCTGCGGCTGGCCCGGCGAGCCCGAGCGGGCGGTGCGGGTCGCCCAGGGGCTCGTGGCCGACGGCCTGGCGGCCGTGGTGGCTGGCGAGCTCCGCCTGCCGTGAGCCATGGGCCCCGCCGTCGCGCGAGGTGCGGGGCATCCGTCGTTGCTCCGCCAACGGGAGGGTCTCTCGCTGACCGGATCCGGGGGAGTGGTCGGGGGAACGCGGTGCGGGTGAGCGAGGTCCCTCGACGAAGAAGCGCTTCGCGACGCGATCGACGTGCTGGTGCGCCTCGTCGAGGCGGCTGGCGCGATCGTCATCTTCATCGGGGCGGTGATCGGCTTCGTCCGGTTCGTGCTGGCGCTGGCGAGGCGGCGCACCACCGAGGACTTCGTCGGCCTGCGCCTGGAGCTCGGGCGCTACCTCGCCCTCGGGCTCGAGTTCCAGCTGGCCGGTGACGTGCTCCGCACGGCGATCGCTCCGACCTTCGAGGAGATCGGCCAGCTCGCGGCGGTGGCCGCCATCAGGACAGCCCTGAACTACTTCCTCGAGCGGGAGATCAAGGAGAGCGCGAGGAGCTCGAGCAGCGGGAGCACGGCGGTGCTCCGACGTCGACGTGAGCGTCGTCGACCAGGCAGCAGCGCTGCTCGCCGTGGGCGGCGTCGCCTGCGTGGTGGTCGCCACCGTCCTCGGCGGCCGCTGGAGGCTGGGCCTCCGCTACGCCGTCGACCTGTGGCTGGAGGCAGGCCTGCTCCGCCTGGGTGGGGACCCGTCCTGGGACCGGATCACCGCTGCGGCTGCGCTCGTCGGGGCCCGGCGCCTCATCGGCGTCGGGTTGCGCACGGGTGTCGGGCGCCCGGGCGGCCTCTCGTCCCACCTAGGTGCGGGGGGCGGGCTCAGCCCCCGGAGGTGAGCAGGGTGACCACCTGGTCGAGCGCGGCGTCGGCCAGGGCGACCATCTCCTCGTCGGTCCGGTCCTGGATCGGGTGGGCCACGAACACACGAGCAGCCGGGAACCCGAGCGCCGCAGCCTGCGCGGCAGCCGCATCGACGAAGACGTCGGAGGCGACGAACACGCCGGGGACCCCCCGGCGCTCCAGATCAGCGATGTCGTGCACACTGCACGACGTGCAGCTGCCTCAATCGGCGAGCGCCTCGATGACCACGTCGCAGGTGGTGGCGATCTCGTGGCGGAGGTCGATCGGGGCGGGCTTGGTGAAGGTGGGCTTGCGGTAGCGCTCGACCCGGGCGCCGAGACCGACGAGTCGCCCGGCCAGGTGGTCGAGGAAGACGTCGCCGCGGGGCTTGGAGATGTCGAGGAGGCCCACCGTCCTGCCCTCGAGCGACGGCGGTCGGGGGAGGAGGGTGCGCTCGGCGGTGACGAGCTCACCGGTTGGGTCGAGGACCGTTCGCGTCATGTCCAGCTCCTAGGTGCCGATGGCCACGGTGACCGGCGAGCTCCCGACGTCACCGCTCGCCCACCCGCCGATGATGGCAGAGAACAGCCCCGCCTCACCGCCGGCGTAGGCGATGAGGAGCCCACCCTCGCGGAACTTGGGGAGCGTGGCGCCGGCGAGGTGCTCGGGGATCCCCTCGGCGATGCCACCGGCGCCCCGGACGAGCGCTGCGCCGTCGAGCTGGAGGAGGGCGCGCAGCTCGGCGAGGAGCCGCTCCCGGTCCCAGCCTGCGTCTCGGAACACCCGGCCGTGCTCGGGCGAGATCACGAGCATGGCGTCGAAGCCGATCGGGAGCTTCGGGTGGGCCACGGTCCGCAGGCAGGCGGCCAGGCTGCGGGCCAGCGAGTCCGGCGTGCGGCTGAGCTGGTCGACGACGCCCTGCACGCCGGAGCCTGCGAACAGGGTGACGGCACTGGACCCTGCGGGGATGCCGCGAGAACGGGCCAGCGACTCCCACGGTGAGGTGGCCTCCGCCTCGGCGAAGCAGAACGTGTACTTGCCCGGGTTGCCGAGGGTCGCCTGGTCGACCCCGCCCGGGCGCCCGCCCCCGACGTTGCGGATCACGAGCTGCAGGGCCCGGCCGATGGTGGCGTTGGCCCGGTTGCCCTGACCGAGCGCGTTCACGCCCGAGTTCATCCCGACCGCCGCCGCGATCGGCCCGTTCACGAGCACGACCGGGCTGGAGAACCACGTGGTGGCCAGCAGGCCGTGGATGTTGAACTCGCTCGTGCACGCCGCCTCCACCGCAGCGAGCACGACGGGGAGGTGCTCGGGACGGCACCCGGCCATGACCGCGTTGACGGCGACCTTCTCGACCGTGCACGCCACCAGGTCGGGCGGCACCGTGGCCACGACCTCGTCGGGCTGTCGGGTCGTGCCGGCGAGCATCCGCAGCACCCGTTCGGGGGTGGGTGGCACCACGGGCAGGCCGTCGGTCCAGCCCCGGTCGAACAGGGCCTCGTGCTCGTCCTCGAGCGCTGCGATCTCGACGTGACGGCTGCGGAGCGTGCGTCCGGAGAACCGCACCGCGAGCTCGTCGACCCGGTCCGGGTCGAGCGTCATCGACCCGCACCCCGGGCGGTGGTCCGGCAGGTCGGGGCCGAGCGACGGCACGCCCGTGAGCTCGACCCACCGCTCGCGGGACCACCCCACGGTGCGGGTGACCTCGACGCCGCCCTCGACGCGGACCAACGTGGGGACGGTCTCGACGTCGAGGTGCCAGCTGCGCTCGAGGCTGGTGTCGTCGACCACCTGCTCGACGCCTTCGGGGAACGTCGGGTCGTCCTGCGACCACACCGTCAGCGACACGTCGGGCACCCGTGAGAGCTGCGCCAGCACCGGTGCGACGAGCGTGCAGGTCGGGCAGTCCCGCTTCACCACGGCCACCAGCCCGTCCGGGAGCTCCACGAGCGGACCTTAGGACCTGTCGCGCCACGTTGCGGCGAGCGGCGATCTCGTGTACTTCCATGCAGGTGGATCGACGCCCCGCCTGGCTGCTCGCCGGGTTGCTGCTCGTCGCTGCGTGCGGTGGCGGTGGCGGTGACAGCGACGGAGAGGCAGCGACGACGACCCGCGCCCCGGATCGGACGACGTCCTCGACTGCCCCGTCGACCCCGCCCTCGACGACGGTGCCCCCCGTGGACCCCTCGGTCATCCCCGATGACCCGGCCGCCATCGACGAGGCGTACGTCGAGGCGGTGCTCGAGGAGCACAACCGGGTGATCGGCGATGCCCTGCGACTGCAGCTCGAGGGCGCCGACCTCGCGGAGATCATCGACCGCTACAACGCCATCTACGTCGCCGAGGTGGCTGATCGTTTGCTGACGAACATCGTCGCCCTGGACGATCCTGCGACCCGAACGCTACGGGACCCCCCAGGTGATCAGCGTTCGGAGGTCACTGACGTCCAAGTCGCCACGCCAGGATGCATCTCCGCTGTAGTGCTGCAGGACTACAGGGAGGTGCTCCTCGCTCCGGAGGCACCGTCAAAGAACCTTGTCGTCCTGCGCAGCATCGTCCCGACGGCGCGCGAGGCACTAAATCCGACCGCATGGCGATCGGAGGGGCTCGTGCCGGAAGAAGCCGTGGGTACGGTCGGATGCTGAGGACGTCTGCGTTCATAAGCGTCTTGATCGGTGTCGCGTGCTTCATCCCAAGCGCCTGGGCGGCAGATCCAGATTGTCCGCCTCAACGAGATGCCGTAGGACGCATCATTGGCGTTGGTTGCGGCGGGAGTGTCGAAAGGACGAGGTCCCGTCCCCCATCTAATGCACCTGCTCGCCCGGTTGTCGCTGGTGAGGGTGGGGCGCCGCCGGGGCCTCCGGCTCGGGATGTGGGGTTGCGAGTGGAGTTCGGGCGGACGCCAGAGGGTGGGCAGTGCATCAGGTTGGTGGACTTCGTGGGGCCGAACGAGGCGAACTCGGGGCCCACGGCGCGGGCGGAGGCGCTGTGGCTGCGAGCGCGGGGGGAGACGCCTCCATGTCCTGAGCCCGTGGGGGCTCCCGTCGTCGCTTCGTCCCCGGCGATCGAAGCCGCACGGTTCTGGCAGCAGATGGACCTCCCGGCGCTGGCCCCGAAGATCGCCCCGGGGATGGCCCTCGTGGGGCTCCCTGCGTACCTGGAGACCGGCGGCGCGCCGACGGTCACCGACGGCGGTGACACCCCGTTCGGACCGTTGTCGATCACCGCCACCCGGTCGGTCACGGTGGCCTGGGACGACGGGTTCGGGTCGACGACAGGCCCCCACGCCGGGAGCGGCGGTCCTCACCCTGGGGGTGACATCACCTGGGAGTACGGCCGGTCGGGCCCCCGCGACGTGGCGGTCACCCAGACGTGGACCGCGACGTGGTCCGTCGGTGGCGCGAGCGGGACGTTCACAGGCCGGGGCACCACATCCACGCTCTTCGGCTTCCCCGTCGAGGAGGTGCAGGCCGTCCGGAACCGCTGAGCGCGGGCGCGCTCAGCCCGTCACGAAGTCGACGATCAGCTGGTTCACCACGTCGGGCCGCTCGAGGTGGAGGAAGTGCCCCGCCCCGGGCACGATCTCGACCCGGCTGCCCTCGCCGAGGAAGGCCTCCGCCCCCTCGGCGATGCCCACCCCGATGCAGCCGTCCTCGGCGCCGTGGAGGTAGAGCGTGGGCTGGGGCGTCGGCTGCTGCGTGGCCGCCTGCTCGGCCTCGAGCGAGGGATCGGGTGGGGTGGCGCCGAGCATCGCCCGGTAGTACCCGAGGGCGGCGGCGAGGTTGGCAGGGTCGCGCAGGGACGGCTTGAGCAGGGCGAGATCCTCGGTGGCGTCGTAGCCGGGCGACCAGTCCGCCCAGAGCCGGTCGACGAACTCGAGGTCGTCCTGGCCGGTGACGATGTCGGCGAGCGGGTGCTGGAAGAAGAACATGTACCAGGAGCGCCGCAGCTGGTCGTAGGTGAGGAACCCCTTGCCCACCGAGCCCGAGGGCGGCACGGCAGCGGTCACCACCCGGCGCCACCGCTCGGGCGCCAACGAGGCGGCGCCGTAGGTCCCCGTGGCGCCCCAGTCGTGGCCGATGATGACCGCCCGGTCGTCGCCGCCGAGCACCTCGTGGAGCGCGACCGCATCCTTGGCCAGGGCACCTGTCTGGTAGGAGCCGTCGGCGGGGACGGCGGTCGGCGCGTAGCCGCGCAGGAACGGTGCGACCACCCGGTGGCCGGCATCCACCAGTGCCGGCGCCAACCGCCGCCAGGTGTGGGCCGAGTCCGGGAAGCCGTGCAGGCACAGGGCCAGGGGCCCGTCGACCGGCCCGGCGGTCAGGTACGCGAACTCGACGTCGTTGGCGGTGACGACTTCCTGCTGGAGCTCCACGGCCTGGACCCTACCGAGCCCCTGCGGACGGATCCCGAGGCGGCACCCGCCGCCGACGGGCGGCCTCCCGCCCGGGGACCCGCCGGTCCGGGTCGTCAGGCCGGAGCAGGGTGCGGCGCGGGGACGGCAGGTGCTCAAGAGCGTGGTCGTGCGCGTCGATCCACCTGCATGCCCCATGACGTCCTCGACGGCTACCTCGCGACGCTGGCGAAGGCGGAGGGCTCCGACCTCCACGTCAAGGTCGGCTCCCCGCCCCGCATCAGGGTGAACGGCGTCCTGCGGCGGATCGAGGGCGCTCCCGACATCCGCCCTGCGGACACCGTCGAGATGGCGGAGGCGATCATGCGCCCGGACGTCCACGAGCGCTTCGACCGCCGTTCCGACAGCGACTTCGCCTACTCGCTGCCAGGCGTCGGACGGTTCCGGGCCAACGCGTTCCGCCAGCGCGGCTCGATCGCCATGATCTTCCGCCTGGTCCGCACGTCGGCGGCGTCCTTCGCCGACCTCGGCCTGCCCGACGTCGTGGCCCGCCTGGCGCTCGAGCACCGCGGCCTCGTCCTGGTCACGGGTCCCACGGGGTCGGGGAAGACCACGACGCTCGCCGCCATGATCGATCACATCAACCAGACCCGCGAGTGCCACATCATCACGATCGAGGACCCCATCGAGGTGCTGCACAACGACCGGTCGGCGTCGATCAACCAGCGCGAGATCGGCGTCGACGCCGAGGACTTCTCGACGGCGATGCGAGCAGCCATGCGCCAGGACCCCGACGTGATCCTCGTCGGTGAGATGCGTGACGAGGAGACGGTTGCCGCTGCGCTGTCGGCAGCCGAGACGGGTCACCTCGTCCTCTCGACCCTGCACACCGTCGACGCAGCCGAGACCGTGAACCGCATCGTCGACTTCTTCCCGCCGCACCAGCAGAACCAGATCCGCGTCGCCCTGGCCGGCACGGTGAAGGGGACGCTCTGCCAGCGCCTCGTCCCCACGGCGGACGGCGCCGGCAGGGTCGCCGCGCTCGAGATCATGGTGACGAACGGCCGGATCCAGCAGTGCATCCTCGACCCGCAGCTCACGAGCGAGATGCACGCGATCATCGCCGACGGCGAGTACTACGGCATGCAGACCTTCGACCAGGCGCTCATCAAGCTCCTCGAGGACGGCAAGATCGACATGCGGGGGGCGATGTCGGCTGCCTCCCACCCGCACGACCTCAAGGTCATGCTCCAGCAGCGGGGGTTCCTCGGACCAGGGAGGACGCCGCAACCGACCGCCGTGTGAACGCCCGGTGACCATCGTCCGACGACGGGGGCTACCGTTGCGGCCCTGAGGGGGGGAGGGGATCCACCTGAACGTGACGTTCTACGGCGTGCGGGGCTCGACCCCGTGCCCAGCTGCAGGGAACATGCGCTACGGCGGCAACACGGCCTGCGTCGCGCTCGAGGTGCCGGGGGAGCCGCCGATCGTCCTCGACCTCGGCACCGGGTTGCGCTTCTGGGGCCAGACGCAGCCGGTCGACGGCACCTTCACGGGCACGTCCCTCCTCACCCACCTCCACTGGGACCACGTCCAGGGCCTGCCGTTCTTCGTGCCCGTCGACCGCGTCGGCGCCCGCCTCGACGTCTACGGCCCGTCGCAGCGGGGCGAGTCGCTCGAGCACGCCTTCAACGAGCTCATGCGCCCGCCCTACTTCCCCGTGCGGGCGACCGACCTCCGGGGTGACATCACCTTCCACGACATGGACGACGGGGACATGGCGATCGGCAACGCCAAGGTGCAGGTCCGCAGCGTCCCCCACTGCGGTCCCACCAACGGCTACCGGATCAGCTGGGACGGCGTCACCGTCGCCTACCTCTCCGACCACCAGGGACCGCTGGGTGGCTCCCTCGACGTCGCCGACTCGGTGCTCGAGCTCTGCGACGGGGTCGACCTCCTCATCCACGACGCCCAGTACACCTCGGAGGAGTTCGAGGAGAAGGCGCACTGGGGCCACTGCAGCGTCGACTACGCGGTGCACGTCGCCAAGGTCTGCGGGGCCAAGCGCCTGGCGCTGTTCCACCACGACCCGGCGCACTGCGACGACCAGGTGGATGCACTCCTCGCCAGCGCCAGGGCCGCAGCGGCAGACACCGGGATCGAAGAGGTGATCGCCGCCTACGAGGGCCTCACCCTCACGTTCGAGCGCTGAGCGAGCCGGTACGTGGCTCGCCTCGGCCTGGCCGTGCCCGCCACCCTCGTCACGGGCGCCCTCGCCGGTGCGGTGGGCACGATCGCCATGGACAGCCTGTGGTTCGCCAGGTACCGGAGGGCGGGCGGCGCCGACGGGTTCGCCGACTGGGAGCTGTCGGCCGGGACCACCGGCTTCGAGGATGCGGCGGCGCCCGCCCAGGTGGGCAAGCACCTCTACGAGGCGGTGCTCCGCCGCCCGATCCCCGACACCCGAGCGCGTCTCGCCAACAACCTGGTGCACTGGTCGACGGGTGCGCAGTGGGGCGTGCTCTACGCCCTGGCGGCTGGCCGGCGGGGCCGTGTCCGGTGGACCGACGGGTTCGTGCTGGGCCCGGTTGCGTGCGGGGCCGCCTACGCCCTCCTCCCCACCATCGACGTCTACAAGCCGATCTGGGAGTACGAGCCGTCGGTGCTCTGGCAGGACCTCAACGCCCACCTCCTCTTCGGCGTCACCACCGCCACCTCCCTGCGGGTGCTGGTCGGGAGGTCCGGGAGGAGCCGGTCTGGTAGGCACACGACATGACCGACCTGACCGGGGGGCTCCCCGACGACGCCGACGTCCCCGCCTTCGACGGCGCCCACTTCCGCCAGGTGCTCGGCCACTTCCCGACCGGCGTCACGGTCATCACCGCAGATGGTCCCGAGGGCCCGGTCGGTCTGGCCGTCGGCTCGTTCACGTCGGTGTCGCTCGACCCCCCGCTCGTCGCCTTCTGCCCCGACAAGCGGTCCTCGAGCTGGCCGAGGATCCGGGAGGCCGGCGTCTTCTGCGTCAACATCCTCGGTGAGGACCAGGAGCTCGTCTGCCGCACGTTCGCCAGCAAGGGCGTGGACAAGTTCAAGGGCATCGGCTGGGAGCCGACGAGCACCGGTTCGCCGCGCCTCACCGGCGTGCTGGCTTGGATCGACTGCACGGTGGAGGCCGTGCACGACGCCGGTGACCACGAGATCTGCGTCGGCCGGGTGACGGAGATGGACGTCGGCGACGACTCGGCCGGTCCGCTCGTGTTCTACCGGGGGGGTTACGGCCGCTTCGAGCCCTGACGGCGGTGCCGGCGGCTCGCCCCGCCAGGTGCCTCCTCCGTCTCGACGTGCCAGCGCGCGGCGCCGGCGGTGTCCCCCGGTCGGGGTCCGTCTCGCACAGCCACCGAGCGGCGCGTCGAGCGGTGGTCGCTAGGGTGCCGCCGTGCCCGACGTCCGGCCCTCCGCGGTGATCGAGGGCGTCGTCGAGGTGGTCCCGGAGCGGCACGGCGACGAGCGTGGCTTCTTCGTCGAGACCTACCGCCGGTCGTGGTTCCCGGCCGGGCGGGAGATGGTCCAGGGCAACCGCGCCGACCGCCAGGCCGGGGCCCTCGTCGGCCTCCACTACCACCTGCACCAGGCCGACTACTGGTACGTGCCCAGCGGGACGGCCCGGGTCGTGCTCCACGACCTGCGGGTCGGCTCCGCCACCGACGGGGCCACGCTGGTGCTCGACCTCGACGGCGTGGAGCACCGCGGCGTCTTCATCCCGCCCGGGGTGGCCCACGGCTTCGCCGCCCTGACGGACATGACGATCACGTACCTGGTCGACGGCTACTACAACCCGGCCGACGAGCTCGGCGTGGCCTGGGACGACCCCGTCGTGGCGGCCGACTGGGGCGTCGCCACCCCCGTCGTCTCCGCTCGGGACCTGGCCAACCCGGCCAGGGCGGACATCCCCGAGGCACGCCGCCCCCACGCAGGTCTGCGCACCTGACCGCAGCGACCGACACGCGGTCGCGGAGCGGCCTCTAGCGCCGGTCTGCGCTGCTCCTGCGCCCGGCCCAGAGGCGACCGGCTCGACGGGCGAGCACGGCGGTGCGATCACGTGGTGGTGCGCCGGGTGGGGGGGCGCCGGCGGTCCGGCGGCGCGCTCGCCAGGTGCGCCAGGTGCGTCGGAGGAGGCCGAGCAGGAACAGCAGGCCGAGGACGAGCCACACCCTCGGGTTGACGGCGACGAAGGACACGGCGACGCCACCGTAGGTGGGCCCGCTCCCCGCGGGGACCCGGCCGGGGGCGTGGTCGAGACCCCGAGGTGCCCCTGGCGCCGCCTGGACCGATCCGGTAACGTCGCAGCGTCACCTACCCACTACGGAGCGTGAAATGACGAAGACAGCGGCACGAACGACCACGGTCGCCCCGCCGGGGACCACCCGTGTCGCAGAGCGGCCCCGTGCCGTCGACCTGTCGACGCTCGGCCAGGCGGGCCTGCTCGGGAGCACCTCGGGTGACGTGGCCGTGGGCCGGGAGGAGGCGCGCCTGCGCCGGCTGCGCCGGGTGGCAGCACTCCTTGCGCTCCCCGCCGCCCTGCTCGTCGCCCGGGGCGTGCAGGGGGGCACCATCACCTGGGGTCCGCCGGCGCTGCCCGCGGGTGCGGGCGACTACCTGCCGGCGCTCGCCCTCGTCGTGCTCTTCGCCGTGGTCCTCGTCGTCCCGCTGCTGGGCGCCGGACGGTCACCCCACGTGCTCTACCGGGCCAACGAGATCGACGTCTCCCTCGACGACGTCCGGGGCGCCGGGGTGGTCAAGGACGAGGTCGTCCGCACCCTCAACCTGTTCCTCGCCCACAGGACCTTCCGGGACGGGATGGGAGGCACGCCCCGCCGGGCCGTGCTGTTCGAGGGCCCGCCGGGGACCGGCAAGACGCACATGGCCAAGGCCATGGCTCGCGAGGCCGGCGTCCCGTTCCTCTTCGTCTCCAGCTCGGCCTTCCAGTCCATGTACTACGGGCAGACGAACCGCAAGATCCGCAGCTACTTCCGGGCCCTGCGGGTCGCGGCTCGCCGTGAGGGCGGGGCCATCGGCTTCATCGAGGAGATCGACGCCATCGGCGGCGCCCGCTCCGGGATGGGCGGCGGCGGCCAGCGGGAGGGCGTGAGCGGCGTGGTCAACGAGCTGCTCGTCCAGCTGCAGAGCTTCGACGAGCCCCCCAGGGGCACGAGGCTGCGCAGCTCGTTGACCGACCTGGCGAACCGGTTCCTCCCCCACGGCCGCCAGCTGCGCAAGCCCCGCCCGGTTCCTGCCAACGTCCTCGTGCTCGGCGCCACCAACCGGGCCGCCGACCTCGACCCCGCGCTCCTGCGCCCCGGCCGCTTCGACCGCACGATCCACTTCGGGCTGCCGGGCCGGTCCGACCGGCGCGAGATCATCGACTTCTACCTCGACAAGAAGGCGCACGCCCCGGAGCTCGACGAGGCGGAGCGCCGGTCGACGCTCGCGGCCATGACCGCCGGCTACTCACCCGTGATGATCGAGCACCTCTTCGACGAGGCGCTGATCTGGGCCCTGCGCAGAGGCGCGACGGCCTTCGACTGGGAGGACGTCCAGCAGGCGAAGATGACCGAGGAGATCGGTCTCAAGCAGCCCGTCGAGTACACCGAGGCCGAGCGCCGCCGCATCGCCACCCACGAGGCCGGCCACGCCACCGTCGCCTACCTCGTCGGCCAGACGGGCGCCGACGGTCGCCCCGGCCTGGCCCGCAAGCTCGAGGTCCTCTCGATCATCAAGCGGGCCGACGCCCTCGGGCTGCTCGCCCACTCCGACACCGAGGAGCGCTTCACCCGCACCCGGCCCGAGATCGTCGCCCTCATGCGCATCGCCATGGGGGGCCTCGTGGCCGAGGAGCAGTGGTTCGGGGAGATCAGCTCCGGCCCCGCCGGCGACCTCCAGACCGCCACCGCCGCTGCCTGCCAGATGGTGGGCTCCCTCGGCATGGGCCCGTCGCTCGTCAGCTACGACGCCATGGTCGTCCCCGGCGCCGGCAACCTGGCCGCCAAGGTGCTCTCCGACGAGGCGGGTCGGACGGCCGTCGAGGCGCTGCTCGAGGACGCCAGGTCGGTGGCCGAGCGCCTGGTCGTCGCCAACGCCCACATCCTCGAGGCGCTGCGGGACGCGCTCCTCGAGCGCGACGAGCTCGTCGGCGAGCAGATCCTCGAGGTCATCAGGGAGGCCGAGGCACAGGTCATCGACCTCCGTGACCCGCTGGCCAACCCGTTCGACATCGACACGCCGATGGCCGACGTCCGCCGCAGCTGATCGCCGGCCGGCGGGCGACCCCGGTCGTCCGCCGGCTGCTGCGCCGGTCAGCCGGTGAGGGTGTCGATGAGGAAGGCGAACACCTCGGCCTCCTCCTTCCAGGCGTCGTAGCGCCCGGAGGGACCCATGTGCCCCGCCCCCATCTCGGTCTTGAGCAGGAGCGGGTTCGAGTCCGTCTTCGTCACCCGCAACCGGGCGACCCACTTGGCCGGCTCCCAGTACGAGACCCTCGGGTCGTTGAGCCCGGCGGTCACGAACATCGGCGGGTAGTCCTTCGCCTCCACGTTCTCGTACGGGGCGTAGCCCTTCATGTAGGCGTAGACCTCGGGGGAGTCGACCGGGTTCCCCCACTCCTCCCACTCGAGGACGGTGAGGGGGAGCGACGGGTCGAGGATCGTGTTGAGGCAGTCGACGAAGGGCACCTGGGCGACCACGGCGCCGAACAGGTCGGGCCGCAGGTTGACCACCGCCCCCATGAGCAGGCCGCCGGCGCTGCCGCCGCGGATCCCCAGGCGCCGGGGCTGCGTCCAGCGGTCGGCCACGAGGTGCTCGGCGCACGCGATGAAGTCGGTGAAGGTGTTGCGCTTCTTGTCGTACTTGCCGTCCAGGTACCAGCGCCGACCCATCTCGCCGCCGCCGCGGATGTGGGCGATCGCGAACAGGAAGCCCCGGTCCAGCAGGCTGAGCCGCAACGACGAGAAACCCGGGTCCATGCTCGCCTCGTACGAGCCGTAGCCGTAGAGCAGCGTCGGGTTGTCGCCGCTGCGATCGAGGCCCTTGCGGTACACCACCGACATCGGGACCCGCACGCCGTCGTCGGCGGTGGCCCACAGCCGCTCCGTCACGTAGTCGCCGGGGTCGTAGCCCCCGAGGACCGGCTGCTGCTTGAGCAGGGTCCGCTCCCTCGTGCCCATGTCGTAGTCGAACACCGTCGAGGGGGTGACCATCGAGGTGTAGCCGTAGCGCAGGACGCCGGAGTCGAACTCGGGGTTGGCGCCGCCCCCCGAGGTCGAGACCTCCTCGGGCTGGTCGATCACGTGGTCGGTGCCGTCGTCGAGGGAGCGCACCCTGATCTGGCGGAGCCCGTCCACCCGCTCGAACAGCACGAGGTGGCGGGCGAAGGTGTCGAGGCCGCCGAGCTTCACGTCGGGCCGGTGGGGCACCACGTCGACCCAGTGCTCCCGGCCCGGGGTCGCCTCGGGCGCCTCGACGAGCTTGAAGTTCTCGGCGCCGTCGGCGTTGGTGACGATCAGGAACCGGTCGCCGTGGTGCTCGATGTCGTACTCGACGTCCTGCTCCCGAGGCGCGATCACCCGGAAGTCACCCGTCGGGTCGTCAGCCTCCAGCACCCAGCTCTCGGACGTCACCTTGCTGCCGAGGCCGAGCACGAGGAAGCGCTCGTCCTTCGTGGTGCCGATCCCGACGAAGAACCGCTCGTCGTCCTCCTGGTGCACGAGCACGTCGTCGGCGACCGGCGCGCCGAGCTCGTGGCGCCACACCTGGTGGGGCCGCATGGCGTCGTCGGGCCTCGTGTAGAAGAACGTCTGCCCGTCGGCGGCCCACGCCGTCCCGTAGTAGGTGCCCTCGATCACGTCCGGGAGCTCGGCTCCTGTGGCGAGGTCGCGGAAGCGCATGGTGTACACCTCCGCGCCGGCGGTGTCGCTCGACCATGCCAGGAGGGAGGCGTCGGGGCTGGCATCGAACGCGCCCACCGAGAAGAACTCGGCATCGGCTGCCTCGACGTTCTCGTCGAGCAGGACCTGCTCGGCCACGTCCTCGCCGGGCACCTCGTCGGACCAGCCACCGTCCGGCAGCGCCGCCGCCGGCTTGCGGCAGTGGATGCCGTACTGCTCGCCCTCCACGGTGCGCGAGTACCACCACCAGGCGCCCTTGCGGACCGGCACGGAGAGGTCGGTCTCGAGGATGCGCCCCTTGATCTCCTGGAAGAGCTCGGCCTGGAGCGCCTCGGTGTGGGCCAGGCTCACCTTCGTGAACGCGTTCTCGGCCTCGAGGTGGGTCCGCACCTCGGGGTCGTCCTTCGCCTGCAGCCAGGCGTAGGGGTCGACGACCGTGTCGCCGTGGCGGACCCGCTCGACAGGGACCTGCTTCGCGATGGGAGGTGCGGGGGGAGGGCCGGCGGGGGCTGCGAGGTCGGTCACGACGGCCCACGCTACGGGTCGCCGGGTCGGGCCGGTACGTTGCGGCATGGCCATCTACGCCCTCGGTGAGCGGGTTCCCGACGTGCACCCCGACGCCTACGTGCACCCCGACGCCACCGTGATCGGCGACGTCGTCATCGGTGCAGGCGCCACCGTCTGGCCCGGGGCGGTGCTGCGGGGCGACTACGGCCACATCGAGGTCGGCGCCGGCAGCAGCGTCCAGGACGGGACCGTCGTGCACGCGACCCACGAGCACGCCACCGTCATCGGCGCCCGCTGCGTGGTCGGTCACCTCGCCCACCTCGAGGGCTGCACCATCGAGGACGGCTCCCTCGTCGGCTCCGGCTCGGTCGTGCTGCACCGGGCCGTGGTGCGGACGGGCTCCCTCGTCGGAGCCAACGCCGTCGTGCCGAACGACATGGAGGTGCCGTCCGGCGCCATGGCGCTCGGCATCCCGGCGAAGCTGCGGGAGGGTGTGGTCCAGCCGGGCTCGTTCGAGGGCGCAGCCGAGCTCTACGTGGCCAACGGCCGGCGCTACCGGGACACGCTCCGGCGCCTGGACTGAGCCTGCGGCCGGGGAGCCGCCATTGCGAATCAGGGCCGGCGCATCACGATTTGGGTTGCACGACGAATGCAGCCGTGCGGACGACCATCGACCTCCCCCCCGGTCCCCGCGGCTGTCCGTAGCCTCGCGCGAGACCGTGGCGTCACGATGAGCCAGGTGGTCGTCGAGCTCCTCCGGCGTGGCCTCGGACAGGGCGGGAGCGTTGCAGTCGGTCAGAGCACCACGACCGGGCTCGTCATCGCGCGGGTCGGCCGCACCGTCACCTCCGACGACGTCCGCTCGCTCCAGGACGATGGGTGAGGTACTCGGTAGCCGGGGCCCGACGTCAGGTGGTCGTCGGGACGGGCGTTCCCACGGGCGCACATCGGCACCGGGGGCCCGTCAGGAGGTCAGCGGGACCTCATCCCGGAGGCGTGGAGCCTGGGACCCCCGCGAGCCACTGGTCCACGGCGTGCTGGTCGGTCTCGTGGACCCGGCATGCGACGATCCGCCCGGCGCGCACCTCGAAGCGGAGGAGGCGGTCGACATCGAGACCGGACCCGTCGCGCTCCCACCGCTCGGTCACCCAGGCGATCGCCCGACCGCCCGAGGCGAGGATGTCGTGGACGGCGACGGGCGAGCGGCCGGTCGCGAGCTGGAGGCGGAGCAGGGCGTCGAGCGCGGCCGGCTTGCCACGGTGCTCCCCCGCCAGGTGGTGGGAGCCCGTCCAGGTCAGCACCAGCTCGTCGTCGTAGAGGTCGACGACGGTGGCCAGGTCACCGGTCACCCACGCGGTGCAGTACCGGTCGATGACGGCGCCAGCGTCCTCACCGTGGTCCTCCGGGAGCTCCGTCATCGCTCGCGGAGCTCGCCCGCGGTGAGGGTGGTGACCTGGTCGCGCGTCGCCCACCAGGCGGCCTCCTCGCGCCCCAGGCGGGTGGAGGGCGGCGCATCGACGATCGGCCACATCTCCTCCGCGATCCTCCGCCAGTTGGCCGTCGCGCCCAGCCGGCCGAACAGGCCGTACAGGCCGAGGTTGATCCGCTGGATGAACACGAACATGGCGCCGCCGCCGCTCGTGCTCCTGGTCACCGGGCTGCTCCGGTCGAAGAGGTTCCGCACGACGCGGGTGGCGTGCTCGGGCGTCCACGTGACGGCCCGGTCCTCGAGCACGAGCTCGTAGAACGGGGTCATCGCGTCGTACAGCTCCTGGTCGGTTGCCGGGACGTCAGGCGGGATCGCCGAGCTCTCGACGAGCACCTGGCGGAAGGCACCCGGGTCGGGCGCGAGCACCATGTGCCGGATGTACCGCTCGAAGAAGGCGATCTCCGCCGGGTCGAACCGCTTCACGAGCCCGAAGTCCAGGAACGTGACCCGACCGCCGGGTCGGAACAGGTAGTTGCCCGGGTGCGGGTCGCCGTTGAAGAGGTGCAGCCGGTACAGGCTCCGGAACACGAAGCGGTAGATGGCCTCGGCCGCCAGGTCCCGCTCCTCCTGGCTCCACGTCTCGACCTCCGTGAAGCGGACGCCGTCGGCCAGCTCGCTCGTGAGGACCCGTCCCGTGGACAGCTCGGGCACCACGTCCGGGACGTGGATGAAGGGGTGGCCCCGGTACCAGTCGGCGAACGTCTGCTGGTTCGTCGCCTCCAAGCGGTAGTCGAGCTCCTCCACGACGCGGGCCCGGATCTCCTCCGCCAGCGGTCGAGGGTCGAGGTTCGGGAAGATGAGGCGCATCGCCTGGCTCAACAGGTCCGACGTCTCGAGGTCGGCCCGCACCGCCTCGTCGACGCCCGGGTACTGCACCTTCACCGCCACGGCCCGGCCGTCGTGCGTCATGGCCCGATGGACCTGACCGATCGACGCAGCAGCGATGGGGACCGGGTCCCACCGTGCGAAGACCTCCGAGGGCGGCGCCCCGAGCTCCCGGGCCACGACGCCGGCTGCGAGCTCGGCGCTCATCGGTGGTGCGTCCTGTTGCAGCTGGGACAGGGCTGCCCGGAGCGGCTCAGGGAGCGACTCGTCGACGTAGCTCACCATCTGGCCGAGCTTCATCATGGCGCCCTTCATGTTCCCCAGGGTCGCCGCCACCTCCTCGGCGGTCCGCAGCTGCAGGGCCTCGTCGAGCTCCTCCCGGCGCTCGGCCGACGCGAAGACCTGTCGGGCCCTCGTGATCGCCCGGCGGCGGCCGATGCGGGCCCCGAGTGCCGCCAGCTGCACGTTGCGCCCCACCAACCGGGTGCGCAGCGACGAGGGGCCTGGTCCCGTCCGGACGCCGGCGACGACGACGGCTGCGATGGAGGCGAGCACCACCGCTCCTCCGATGGTCGCCCGCCTCCGCATCCGGCAAGTGTCGCAGTGGCCGGTCGCCAACGGGCAACCCGCACCCCTCAGCGACGGTGCGCGGCGGTCAGCCGTCGGCCGGTGGCTCGAAGGTGCGCTCGCAGCGCCTCGGGCTCGAGCACCTCGAAGGGGAGGTCGAGGGCGACGAGGTGGCCGGCCAGTGCGGCGAGGTCGTCCGAGCCCACCGTGAGCCGGGCTCCCTCGCCGTCGCGCTCGACCCGGCCCACCGTCGGCGGCACGCGGGCGCGGACGACCTCGGGCGGCGCTGCGATCACGACCACCGCCCGGTGCCGGTAGGGCGCGGTGGTGATGGCGTCCCCGACGAGCGCCAGCGGGTCCGGGGGGTCCGGACGAGGTGCGAACCGGTGGCCGGTGCGTCGAGCCGCCCGGACCCGGTCGACGCGGAACGTCCTCCAGTCGTCGCGGTCGAGGTCGTGGGCGAGCAGGTACCAGCGCCTCCCGGTGGAGACGAGCCGGTAGGGCTCGACCCGCCGGTCCGTCGCCCGGTCCTGCCGGTCGAGGTAGGAGAGGGCGAGCCGTTCACTGCCGTCGCACGCCTGGGCGAGGGTGACCAGCAGGTCGGCGTCGACCTCGTCGGCCGGTGGCGCCAGGGTCACCACGCTCGCCCGCAGGGACCCGACCTCCCGGCGGAGCCGAGCCGGGAGCACCCGGTCGAGCTTCGCCAGCGCTGCGAGGGACGGTTGCTCGAGGCCCCTGACCGCACCACCGGTCGACACCCCGAGGGCGACGGCGATGGCCGTGGCCTCGTCGTCGTCGAGCAGCAGCGGCGGGAGGTCGGCACCGGTCCCGAGCCGGTACCCGCCGTCGACGCCCGGTTCGGCGTCGACGGGGTAGCCGAGGCTGCGCAGCCGGTCGACGTCCCGGCGGACCGTCCGGGTCGTGACCCCGAGCCGCTCGGCCAGCTCCGGGCCCCCCCACCGAGCCCGGCGCTGGAGGAGGGACAGCAGCTGCAGGAGCCGTCGTGCGGTGTCGGTCACCTCTCCATGGTCGCAGCAAATGCGGACAGCACCTGTCCTCGTCGGTCCGTAGGTTCTGTCCATGACCAACGCACCGGACCGCATCGACTGGACCACCTGCCTCGGGGAGCAGCTGTCGTGGCACTGGCACGCGCAGCTGCGGCCAGGCCTCGACGGGCTGTCCGACGAGGAGTACCTCTGGGAGCCGGTCCCGGGGTGCTGGAGCCTCCGCCCTCGGGGCGAGGCCCGGACCCCGCTCGCCGCCGGGGGTGGCGACGTCGTCGCCGACTTCGCCTTCCCCGAGCCGGACCCGGCGCCGGTGACCACGATCGCCTGGCGGATGGCCCACCTGCTCGTCGGCGTCTTCGGCACGCGCAACGCCGCCCACTTCGACGGCCCGCCCGTCTCCTACGAGTCCCACCGGTGGACGATGCGGGCGGACGAGGCGCTCGCTGCGCTCGACGAGGCCGTCTCGACCTGGTTGCGGGGCGTGGCCGGGCTCGGCCCCGACGACCTGGGGCGGCCGGTCGGTCCCGCCGAGGGCCCGTGGGCGGAGCACACCTACGCCGAGCTCGTCCTCCACATCAACCGGGAGGCGATCCACCACGGCGCCGAGATCCTGCTCCTGCGGGACCTGTACCGCAGCGGCCCGACCCTGTCGGCCCCAGGTGGGTGACCGGCCGGGTGGTCGGAGCCGAGCCACACGCGCCCTCGGTCGGGGCGGGGGACGGGAGCGGCGCGGTCCTCAGCGGCGGCGGTCGTTGGCGATGGCGGCGTCCATCTCCCGACCTCGTTGGACCGCCGCCACGAGGTCCATGGCGAGCTCCGGGTACTTGGCGAAGAGGGTCTCGTAGATGAGGTTCTGCTCCCCGAGGAGGTCGACGTCGGGCGCGAGGGTGTGGGCCGCGCCCTCGAGGTACAGCATCTGCTTCGACAGCAGGACGAGCTCGCGAGGGATGCGGACCCGGTGCTGCACCATCGACCGGATCATCGTCTCCATCAGCTCGCCCAGCTGCGCCACCAGCACGCCGTTCTCGACGAACGGCTTGTAGAGCTCCTGGAGCTCGGCCGCCATGGCCGGGATGTCGACGCCCTCGGGGATCGAGCCGAACGAGTCGAGGGCTCGGATCATCGCCTCGTAGTCGTTGGTCGTGCTGGCGATCAGGTACTGGGCGAGGCGCGCCCGGACCGACTCGGTGAGGCGCCCCACGATCCCGAAGTCGAAGAGGACGAAGGTGCCGTCGGGCAGCACGCTGATGTTGCCGGCGTGGAGGTCGCCGTGGAAGAACCCGTGCACGAGGACGCCCTCGATCACCGTCTGCACGCCCATGCGGAGCAGCCGCTGGGTGTCGAGGCCGGCCGCCCGCATCGCCTCCACGTCGCTGAAGTGGATGCCGTCGATCCGCTCCATGGTGAGCACCCGCTTGCCGACGAGGTCGTGGTGCACCTCGGGGACCCGCGCATCGGCGATGCGATCCTGGTCGAGGATCGACCGCATCCGCTCCATGTTGTCGGCCTCGAGGCGGAAGTCCATCTCCTCGTGGAGCGTCCGTGCGAAGTCCTCGGCCAGGGCGCGAGGCGACCCCACTGCGGTCTGCGGGATCCGCTCGAGCACCTCGCACAGCAGCAGCAGCGCCCGCAGGTCCGACCTGACCTGTCGCTCGAGGCCGGGTCGCTGCACCTTCACGACCACCCTGCTGCCGTCGAGCAGCGTGGCCCCGTGGACCTGGCCGATGGACGCTGCTGCGATCGGCTCGTCGTCGAAGGTGGCGAAGGCCGACCGGAGGGGGCGCCCGAGGTCCTCCTCCACGATGCGCCGGGCCTCGGCCCCGGGGAAGGGCGGGACCCGGTCCCGGAGGGACGCGAACTCCACGAGCCACTCGTGGGGGAACAGGCCCGGGCTCGACGCGATGACCTGGCCGACCTTGACGAAGGTGGGGCCGAGCTCGGTGAAGGCGTTGCGGACCCTGCGGGGGAGCGGCTCCCGGCGGTGCAGGGCGTGGCGCCCGAAGGTGGTGCCGACCACCCACGCCCGTCGTGCGATGCCGCCCCGGGCGGTCGCTGCGGTGGCCACGGGCGCGAACCCTACCGACGAGCGCAACCGCCGACCTCGGCCTGGCCGCCGGCCCGAACCCGCAGCCCGCTCGGCTGACGGGCGCAGGCAGCCGGTCCGACGGGTCGGTTCAGGCGGCGCAGCCGGCTGCGATGGCCTCGACGTGGCGCGCGTCGGTGCCGCAGCAGCCACCGAGCACGCTCAGCGAGGGAGCGTGCGCTCGCAGCCTGCTGTAGTCGGCGGCGAGCTCCTGGGGGTCGCCGTCGTCGAGCGCCGTCGCCTCGTCGAGCTCGGCGTGGCTCAGCCTCGACGCGTTGGCGCGCACGCCGCGCATCCGGGCCGTCCACGCGCCGCCCGCCTCGAGCACGTGCTCGAAGTGGGTGGGGTGGGCGCAGTTCACCATGTAGTAGGCGGTGGCGTCCTCGGTGGCCTCGTCCACCTCGGCGATCGCCGCTGGGAGCGTCGTCCCGTCCGGCAGCCTGCCATCCGTCTCGACGGTGAAGGAGATCACCACCGGGAGCTCCGCAGCGGTGGCGGCTCGCACGATCCCGACGGCCTCACCCACGTGGGTGAGGGTCATCGCCGTGACCAGGTCGGCCGCGGTGTCGGCGAACGTCTCGATCTGCGGCCGGTGGCAGCGCTCGGCCTCTGCAGGCGAGAGCAGCTCGCCCGGCTCGTAGCCGTCCCCCCTGGGTCCGATGCAGCCGCTGATCACGACCGGGACGGCTGGCGACGCTGCTTCCCGCACATCGACGAGCAGCTCGACCGCCGCCCTGTTCGCGGCGGCGAGCTGCCCGGGTGTGTAGCCGAGGCGCAGGCCCCACGCATCCCCCGCCCGCCACGTGGGGGTCTCGAGGACGATGCCGAGCCCGGCCCTGGTGGCGATCTCGACGTGGTCTGCGAAGTAGCGCTCCAGCGTCGCCCGCCCCGCCGGGTCCTCGAGCAGCGTGAACGCTGCGAAGTGTGGCAGCTCGATCCCGTGGTGGAAGATGAGGTCGGTCTCCAGGCCCGAGTCGGTCAGGAAGGTCGCCCCAGGAGCGAGCTGTGGCAGCTGCGAGCGGTGCACGGCCTGCGATCCCACGTCCACCCCCTCCGTCCGCTCCAGCCTCACAGCGGCGCGGACATCGGTCAACGCCCTCTGCGGGGTTCAGACGGGCAGGGGCTGGCGGTCGCCCAGCAGGGGCATGAGGTGGCGGCCCACGCGAGTCGCCTCGTGGTCGTGGCGGTAGCCGCTCAGGATGAAGGTGTCGATGCCCGCGTCCACGTAGCGGTCGAGCGTGGCCTTGATGGAGGCTCCGCTGCCGACGAGGGCCACCGAGGCGCCGAGGCGGGCCCGGGCGAAGCCGTTCCAGAGGGTGGGGCCGAGCCAGTCGTCCTCGGCGACGGCGCGCAGCTCGTTCTGGCGGGACTGGCCGACGGAGTCGGTCCGGTCGGCGTGGCGGCGGAGGCGCTCGCCGTAGGCGGGGTCGATCGAGGAGACGATGTCCTCGGCCGCCGCCCTTGCCTCGTCGTCGGTCTCCCGGCACACCACCTGGAAGCGGGTGCCGACCTCGATCGAGCGGCCGAGGTCGGCCGCCATCGCCTTCGCCCGGGCCGCCCGGTCCGCCATCCGCTCGACCGGCTCGCCCCACATGAGGTACACGTCGGCGTACCGGGCGGCCGCCAGCATGGCCGGCTCGGAGGCGCCGCCGAGGTAGATCTTGGGGTGCGGGACGCTCTTCGGCCGCTGGGCGATCCCTCCACCGCGCACGGAGAAGAACTCCCCCTGGTGGTCCCAGCCCTGCTCGTGCCAGGAGCGGAGCACCACGTCGAGGAACTCCTCCGTCCTGCGGTAGCGGGCGTCGTGGTCGACGTCGACGTCGCCGTCCTTGGCCAGCTCTGCCGGATGACCTCCCGTCACCACGTTCAACAGCAGCCGACCACCGCTCAGGCGGTCGAGTGAGGCGGCCATGCGCGCCGCCACGGGCGGGTTCACGAAGCCGGGCCGGAAGGCGACGAGGAACTTGATCGTGGTGGTGTGCTGCGCCAGCGTCGCCGCCACGATCCACCCGTCGTGGCACGCCTCCCCGGCGGGCACGAGCATCGCCTCGAAGCCGGCGGCCTCGGCGGCCTGGGCCACGGCCGTGAGGTGGGCCAGGCTGGGCGGGACGGCGGTCGACAGGTCGCCGAGGCGGGCCTCGTCGCCGAAGCTCGGCACGAACCAGTGGAGGTGCACGGCGGGGACGGTACCGGGGCGCCCCGGCGCTGTGCCCGAAGACCGCTGGGCGGGAACGCACAGCCCGGGGGGATTGTTACCATGGGCGTAGGAGAAATCGGCCCGGCCCCGGGTCGTCTCGGAAGACACGCAGCGAAGGACGAACCGCATGACAGCCACGGACCTCGATCTCGGCAGGTACAAGCTCGGCTGGAGCGACGCCGAGGAGTACGTGTTCAAGCCCAAGCGCGGCCTCGACGAGGACATCATCCGCGAGATGTCGTGGATGAAGGGCGAGCCCGACTGGATGCGGGACATGCGCCTCAAGGCGTTCCGGCAGTTCCAGAAGCGCCCCATGCCCAGCTGGGGCGGCGACATGTCGCAGATCTACTTCGACAACATCTACTACTACATCAAGCCGACCGACAAGCAGGTCGACGCCTGGGACGAGCTGCCCGACTCGGTGAAGAACACCTACGAGAAGCTCGGCATCCCCGAGGCCGAGCGCAAGTACCTCGCCGGCGTCACCGCCCAGTACGAGTCCGAGGTCGTGTACCACAAGAACCGCGAGGACCTCGAGGCCCAGGGCGTCATCTTCACCGACATGGACACCGCCCTCCGGGAGCACCCCGAGATCGTGCGGGCGTGGTTCGGCAAGATCATCCCGCCGAACGACAACAAGTTCGCGTCGCTCAACACCGCGGTCTGGTCGGGTGGCAGCTTCATCTACGTCCCGCCCGGCGTCGAGGTCGAGATGCCGCTGCAGGCCTACTTCCGGATCAACGCCGAGAACATGGGCCAGTTCGAGCGGACGCTGATCATCGCCGACAAGGGCTCGAAGGTGCACTACATCGAGGGCTGCTCCGCCCCCGTCTACACCACCGACTCGCTGCACTCGGCCGTTGTCGAGATCGTCGTCGGCGAGCAGGCCCGGGTCACCTACACCACCATCCAGAACTGGTCGAACAACGTCTTCAACCTGGTCACCAAGCGTGCCCGGGTGGAGGCCGAGGGCCACATGGAGTGGATCGACGGCAACATCGGCAGCCGGCTCACGATGAAGTACCCGGCGGTCGTCATGGTCGGACCCAAGGCCTCGGGTGAGGTGCTCTCCGTCGCCTACGCAGGCGAGGGCCAGCACCAGGACGCCGGGGCGAAGATGACCCACGCCGCACCGGAGACGACCAGCCGCATCGTGTCGAAGTCGATCTCCAAGGACGGCGGGCGCACGAGCTACCGCGGCCTGGTCAGGGTCGAGGACGGCGCCTACGGCTGCAAGAGCCACGTGCAGTGCGACGCCCTCATCCTCGACGAGGACAGCGTCTCGGACACCTATCCCTACATGGAGATCGGCGAGCGGGACGCCGTCGTGGGCCACGAGGCGACCGTGTCGAAGGTCGGCGACGAGCAGCTCTTCTACCTCATGAGCCGCGGCCTCTCCGAGGAGCAGGCGATGGGCATGATCGTCAACGGGTTCATCGAGCCGGTCACCCGGACCCTCCCGATGGAGTACGCCGTCGAGTGGAGCCGCCTGATCGAGCTCCAGATGGAGGGCTCGGTCGGCTGACCGCCGTCCCGGCGGAGCGAGCGCAGGCGCGGGCCCGATCCTGCGCCGCTCCGGCACACTGGTGCGGTGCCGATGAGGACGGAGTGCAAGAACTACGAGAGCCGCACGTACGCGAGCGGCGACGCCGTCCGCAAGTGCAACCTCGACCTCGCACCCGAGGCCCCGTGGCGCTGCCCTGACGACTGCCCGAAGTACGAGGCGCGCCTGGCGGATGTCGCCTGGCAGCACGGGACGGCGGTCGCCCCGCCCACCCCGCCGCCGCCCAAGGGCGTCGGGGAGGACCCATCGATCGCCGCCCTGCTCGACGAGGCAGAGAACATCATCAACGCAGCTGTCCCGACCACCATGGCCGAGGTCGAGAGCGAGCGTGCGCGCACGAGGGGCTGGCGCCGGATCCTGCCACGCCGGAGGCGCTCGTAGGTCGACCGCTC
>CADCSY010000050.1 GCA_902805555.1 uncultured Acidimicrobiales bacterium
TGGGTGGCGAGGAGGGTCTTGGCGTCGACCCGCTCGTCGTCCTCCTCCCGCTCGACGTCGGTGGGGAGCCGGTCGATCTTGTTGAACACCATGAGCTCGGGGACGTGCTCGGCCCCGATCTCGGCGAGGACGGTCCGCACCGCGCTGATCTGGCCGTCGGGATCGGTGCCCGAGGCGTCGACGACGTGCACGAGCAGGTCCGACTCCGACACGATCTCGAGCGTCGAGCGGAAGGCCTCGACGAGCTGGTGGGGCAGCTTGCGCACGAAGCCGACGGTGTCGGAGAGCAGCACGGCCTCCCCACCGGGCAGGTCGAGGCGCCGGACCCGCGGGTCGAGGGTGGCGAACAGCCGGTCCTCGACGAGCACGCCGGCGTCGGTCAGGCGGTTCAGCAGCGTCGACTTGCCGGCGTTGGTGTACCCGACGATCGAGACCGTCCGGTTCCCGGCCCGGGCGCGGCTCTTGGCCTGGGTGCGGCGGGTCCTGGCCAGCGCCTCCAGGTCGGCCTCCAGCCGGCTCATGCGGCTGAGCAGCCGGCGGCGGTCGACCTCGAGCTGCGTCTCGCCCGGGCCACGCGAGCCGATCGGCGCCCGGGCCCCACCTGCGCCCATGGCACCGGCCTGGCGGGAGAAGGCGACGCCCCGGCCCCGCAGCCGTGGCAGGCGGTGGCGGAGCTGCGCCAGCTCCACCTGGGCACGGCCCTCGGCGGTGCGGGCGTTCTGGGCGAAGATGTCGAGGATCACCTCGGTGCGGCTGATGGCGGTGCGACCGAGGATGCGCTCCAGGTTGCGCTGCTGGGCCGGTGAGAGGTCGACGTCGAACACCACGGTGTCGGAGTCGACCTCGAGGCTCACCTCGCGCAGCTCCTCGGCCTTGCCCTTCCCGACGAAGGTCGCCGGGTCCGGGGTGGTGCGCCGTGCGACCACCCGGGCCAGCACGTCGGCGCCGGCGGTGTCGACCAGCAGCTCCAGCTCGTCGAGGTGCGCCTCGGTGTCGTCGGGCCGCTCGGGCGGGACGGTGACGCCGCAGAGGACGATGCGCTCCCGGAAGGAGCGCTCGATCAGCGCCATGCGAGCGTGTCGTCGTCGATCGTGCAGTCGGCGACGTGGACGGCGGGACCCGACAGCCGGAGGGTGTCACCGATGGCGACGCGGACGTCGCCCCCCGGGAGGTGGACGGTGACCCGCTCCCCCACCAGGCCCCACTCGTGGGCGGCGTGGGCGGCGGCGGTGGCACCGGAGCCGCAGGCCTCGGTGATGCCGGCGCCCCGCTCCCACACCCGCAGGTCGAGGGCGTCGACCTCGCCGGCG